>NZ_JTHF01000361.1 GCF_001043895.1 Methylobacterium indicum | reverse complement strand
ACGGGCCGGCGCCGGCCCGTGAGGGCGTCGACGAGGCCGAACAGGGCGAGGGCGGCGAGAGCCACCCCCTGCGTGAGGAAAACCAGGACGTAGAGGCCGATCAGGAGCGGCGTGCGGCCGGGCTTGTCGCGGCTGCGGTCGTGGATCGCCGCGAGGCCCTGGAGCGCCAGGGCGGCCGCGAAGGCGCCGACGAGCGCGACCCCGAAGGCGCCGGCATAGCCCGGCGCCACCGCCAGGATCGCCCCGGCGGCGAGGCCCCACAGGGCGCGCCGCGGCAAAGCGGTCGCGGCGAGGTCCGGCCAGGGCCGGGCGAGGCGGCCGGAGATCTGCACCACACGGGCGCCGGCCCAGAGATAGAAGGTCAGGAGCAACGTGAAGGTCGTCGCCATGATGGCGGGGGCGAGGCCGGCGACCCGCTCGGCGATCCGGGCGAGGTCGTCCTCGTCGAGGCCGGCCCCGCGGGAGGGGGTTTCCTGCAGCTGGAGCTGCAGCATCCCCCGGGCGAGGCGCTGGACCCGCTCCTGGTAGGCGGCATGGTCGCCGGACGAGAGCATCACCACGACGACGAGGGCGATGGCGGCGGTGACGGCGACCCAGGCCAGCAGCCGCCCGGTCGGGTACCATTCCATGCCGCCGTCGGCCCGCGTGCGGCCGAGGAGGGCGAGGTAACCGAGCCACCAGGCGGGGAGGGCGGTGGAGACCAGGAAGGCGAGGCCGCGCAGGGGAGAGGCGGCGAGGGCGAGGGCGAGCGTGCCGGACGCCGCGGCGACGAGGCCGGTCCGGTGGCTCCAGCCCATCGCCACGATCAGGATCGGCAGCGGAGCGAGCAGGTAGAGGGCGAGCGCGAGCGGCGTCGCCTGGACGACGACCCCGATCAGGAGCGCCGAGGCGAGGCCGGCGACGACGCCGATGCCGGTGTGACGAAGCATGAAACCCTGTCCGCTGTCCCGCCGCCCGGTCAGGGCGGGGTTAGAGGCGACTTTTTTCGCCCCAGCGACCCGGCGGCGCGCTGCCGCCGGGTTGATTGGTCAAATGATCAGCGGATCACGTAGGGCAGGAAGCCCAGGAAGCGGGCGCGCTTGATCGCCTGGGCGAGCTCGCGCTGCTTCTTGGCCGACACCGCGGTGATGCGCGAGGGCACGATCTTGCCGCGCTCGGACACGTAGCGCGAGAGCAGCTTCACGTCCTTGTAGTCGATCTTCGGGGCGTTGGGGCCCGAGAACGGGCAGGTCTTGCGCCGACGGAAGAACGGACGACGGCCACCGCCGCCACCAGCACCGAAAGCCATGGCTTACTGCTCCTCGTTCGTGTTGCGCTCGGCGCGCTCGGCGCGCTCCGGACGGTCGCCGCGGTCCGGGCGATCGCCACGCTCGGGGCGGTCACCGCCGCCGAAGCCGCCGCCGAAGCCGTCGTCGTCACGGCGACGGCCGCGCTCGCGGTCCTTGCGCTCGTCGCGGTCGCGCTTCTGCATCATCGCGGACGGCTCGGACTCGAGCTCCTCGACGCGCACGGTCATGAAGCGCAGCACGTCCTCGGAGATGCGCATCTGGCGCTCCATCTCGGCGAGGGCCGCCGGGGGAGCGTCGATGTTCAGGAGGGTGAAGTGCGCCTTGCGGTTCTTGCGGATGCGGTAGGCGAGGGACTTCACGCCCCACATCTCGGTCTTCTCGACCTTGCCGCCGTTCTGCTCGATGACGGACTTGTAGGTCTCGATCATCGTTTCGACCTGCTGCGAGGTCACGTCCTGGCGAGCCAGGAACACATGCTCGTACAGAGCCATGATGGGCCTTTCTCAGGGAGACTAGGCCCTCGACCTGATAACGCGGCAAAGCGGTGTCGGGTGTCGGGCCGGTTCGTCCTCGCGTCGCACGGCGCCAAGCCCTTCGAGCCTGCAAAGGCCCGAGCGGTTGTTCGAAGGCGGAGACACGGGACGACGGGGCGAGCCCCTGCGGCGGGTGGGAGACCCGCCGCCGTCCGTTCAGCCCCCGGCCGGAGCGAACGCGAGGCGCCGCCTATAGCAGGTTTCGGGGAAAGGGCAAGGGCGGGTTCCCGAACGCCGCGACGCGCCAGGACCGCAGCGCCTTCGAACGGGGGTCGGCGCTGATGCGTCGATGCCGAGGCCGAGGGTATAAGCCGCGGGTAACCATCGGCCCCTTAAGGTTGCCGCAGCGTTCGCGACAGGATTGTTTCGCCCGATGGCGTCGGCCGCTCTCCCCCGACCCGTGACGACCCCGCCGCGAGCATCCGCCGCCGCGGCGCTCGCCGATCTCGTCGACGCCGCCGAGCGTGTCGGCGACGCGGCCCAGGTCCTCGACGGCGTCGCCGACCTCCTGGTGGCCCGGGCCGGCCAGCTCTCGATCCCGCAGGTCGGGGCCTTCGACGAGGTGATGACGGTGCTGGCGGCGGGCGCCGGCACGAAGGCGCGCGGGCGCCTCGCCCGGCGGCTCGGCCCGCTGCCCCGCCCGCCGCGCCGGCTCGCGCGGCTCCTTGCCTGCGATCCCGAGCCCAGCGTGGCGGTGCCGGTGCTCGCGCGCTGCGCCGCGCTGCCCGACACCGTGCTGATGCAGGTCGCCCGCAGCCGGGGGCCGGTGCATCTCGCGGCCATCGCCCGGCGCGAGACCGTGGCGGCCCGGGTCGCCGACATCCTGGCCGACCGGGGCGACGAGGCGGTGATGGGCACGCTGCTGCGCAATGCCGGCGCGCGGCTCTCGCTCGCCGCGCTCTCGCTGCTGTCGGAGCGGATGGAGGACCGCGACGGCCTCGCCCGTGGGCTCGCGGCGCGTCCCGGCCTGCGTCCGGCCCAACGCGACGCCCTGGTGCGGCCTCGCCCATCCGAGCGCCAGGGGCCGCCCCGCCGCGCCGTCGAGGCGGTCGCCCTGCGGGTCCGCCTCGGGCTCGAGGAGTCCGACATCCGCCTCTGGCTCGCCGAAGGCCGGATCGCCGAGGCGATCCTGGGTCTCGCCCACCTCGCCGGCTGTTCGCCGGAGCGGGCACAGGCCGCGTATCGCGCCGCGAACCCGGCGGCCCTGGCCCTGGTCGTCCGCGCGGCGGGCTTGCGGCTCGCGACCCTGGGCGCCCTCCTGCGCGCCCGCGCCGGCGCCGCCCTCACGCCCGAGCATGCGGGCGCCGCCGTCCAGGCCTATCGGGCCATGACGGTGGCCGAGGCGCGGGAAGGGGTGGCGGCGGACGCCTCGGCGTGGATCCGCGACAGGCAGCCTGCCCGGCCGTGAGCGGCGTCTCCCGAGGCGGGGAGCGGCATCCGCCATGGCCCACCTCCATCTCCATTCTCTCCAATCGAAACGGTATTTATTCTCAGAGTTGATTTGCGCTTAACTTGTTAAGCCGACGCAGTCATCGAATTGTCGCAGAGTCTCAGAATTTATTAACCCGTTTCTGATGTGTTTCTAATCCTCAGTCTTTACCCGGGCCATGTCGATGAACCTCCTCGGCAATACGCGCATCCTGATCAAGGCCACGTTGCCACTCGTCGTCGTCGCGGGCGTCGCCGGCGGACTCGTCGTCTATGCTCGGAGTAACTTGGCGCAGATGGCCGTGCAGACGCGCCAGCTGGTCGAGGTGCAGGCGGCCCGTCTCCAGAACATCATGAACGTGCAGATCACGGCGACCGAGGCCAGCGTCCTGAGCCGGAACCTGGCCATGGAGTTCCGCCAGGAGGAGATGGCCGGCTACGTCCAGCGCTACGATGCCGCGAAGAAATCCGCTCTCGCCAGCGCCGACACGCTGATCGCCCTGTCCGATACGCCGGAGCGCAAGGCCGCGAATACGGGGCTGCGTGAGACCTTGAACGAGTTCTTCGCGATCTCCGAGCGGGCGAACGCCTTGGGCTTGAAGAACCAGAACGACGCGGCCGGCAAGCTCCTGCTGGTCGATGCCTCGCCGTTGCGGCGGAAGGTCCGCGACTTCGTGCAGACGCGCATCAACCTGCTGACCGTGGAGTTCCAGCAGGCGAGCGACAAGGCCGACCATGCCGCGGCCTCTGCCGGGCTGGTCCTGGCCGCATCCGCGGTCTTGGCCCTGGTGGCTTCGCTGTCGGTCGCGATCCTGATCGTCGTCTTCGGGATCACGCGGCCCCTCGGGCGCCTCGTCGGGGTGCTCCAGCGCATGGCGACGGGTGAGACCAATGCCGAGATCAAGGAGGCCGCCCGCGGCGACGAGATCGGCGCCGTCGGGCGCGCGGTGGACGGCATCAAGGCCATGGTCGCCCAGAAGGCGGCCGAGCAGGCGGAGATCCGCCGCGTGGCCGACGCGGCGGCCGCCGCCGAGCGCAAGCGCACGATGGTGGAACTGGCGGACGGGTTCGAGCGGGCCGTCGGCGGGATCGTCGGCCTGGTCTCCTCCTCGGCCACCGAGCTTCAGGCCACCGCCGGCACGATGACCGCGACCGCGACGCAGACCGCCTCGCAATCGACCGCGGTCGCGGCCGCGGCCGAGGAGGCGGCCTCGAATGTCGGCACGGTGGCGGCGGCGGCCGAGGAACTCGGCGCCTCGGTGCAGGAGATCGGCCGCCAGGTGCAGGGCTCGGCCGGTCTGGCCCAGGCGGCGGTCGGCGAGGCGGACAAGACCGGCCAGCTCGTCCAGGCGCTGCGCACCACGTCGGCCCGGATCGGCGACATGGTCGGGCTGATCTCGAACATCGCGAGCCAGACCAACCTGCTGGCGCTGAACGCGACGATCGAGGCGGCCCGGGCCGGCGAGGCGGGGCGGGGCTTCGCGGTGGTGGCCGCGGAGGTGAAGGAACTGGCCAACCAGACCGCCAAGGCGACGGAGGAGATCGCCGGCCAGATCGGCGAGATCCAGGGCGTGACCGATCAGGCGGTCTCGGCCATCGGGGCGATCACCGGGCGGATCCGCGAGATCAGCACGGTCGCGGTCTCGATCGCCTCGGCGGTGGAGCAGCAGGGCGCGGCGACGCAGGAGATCGTCCGCAACGTCAGCCAGGCCGCCTCCGGCACGAGCGAGGTCACCCACAACATCACGGGCGTCGCCCATGCCTCCGAGGAGACCGGCGCGGCGGCGAGCCAGGTGCTGTCGGCAGCCTCCGAGCTGTCGCGCCAGTCCGAGCA
>NZ_JTHF01000360.1 GCF_001043895.1 Methylobacterium indicum | reverse complement strand
CGGCGCCGCAGACGAGGATGAGGACGGAGCGGCGGCCCTCGGGCTCGTCCTCACGGCGATGCGCGACACGATCGTGTTCTTCCGCTCCCCCACCGAGGTCGCGAGCCAGAAGGTCGCGCCCGGGACCCGGTTCCGCCTCGGCGGGCTGGTCGAGGCCGGCTCGCTCAAGCGCGAGGCGGACGGGCATGTGGAGTTCGCCGTCACCGATACCGGCTCGACCGTGGCGGTGCGCTACCGCGGCCTCCTGCCCGACCTGTTCCGCGAGGGCCAGGGCGTGGTGACCGAGGGGGTGCTGCAAGCCGACGGGACGTTCCGGGCCGACACCGTGCTGGCCAAGCACGACGAGACCTACATGCCGCGCGAAGTCGCCGACGCCCTCAAGGCGCAGGGGCGCTGGCAGGAGGGCGGCGCGGGTGGCCCGGTGAAGCCCGCGGAGGCCAAGCCCGCGGAGGCCAAGCCCCGGCAGGCCCGAGCCGACGAGAACAGGGCCGACGAGAGTCGGGCCGACGAGAATCGCGCCGGCGAGGACCAGCCCGGTTCGGTCCCGCGCACCGCCGTGAAATAGCCCCGCCCCGTGCGGCGGAAGGTCTTGGCGGCTCGGCCCGGGAAGCGGATTAAGGTGACGCCCGCGTCCCGCCGCACCGGGACGCCGGGTCGGGAGACCCGTCGGCCGATCGTCCGCCCCGCTCGACACCCGCTTACCGAAAGGTCGCCCCGTTGCTGATCGAGGTTGGTCATTACGCCCTCGCCCTCGCGCTCGCCCTGTCGCTGACGCAGATGGTGATGCCGGTCTGGGCGAGCCGTGCCGGCGACCCGGTCCTGCGCAGCATCACGGTGCCGGCGGCGCTCGCCACCTTCGCGTGCATCGCCTTCGCGTTCGGGGCGCTGACCTACGCCCACGTCACCTCGGACTTCTCGGTCCAGAACGTCGTCGAGAACTCGCACTCGATGAAGCCGCTGATCTACAAGATCTCCGGCGTCTGGGGGAACCACGAGGGCTCGATGCTGCTCTGGGTGCTGATCCTGGCACTGTTCGGGGCCGTGGTGGCGCTCGCCCGCAACTCCGTGCCGCCGACCCTGCGGGCCAACACGCTCGGCGTCCAGGCCGCCATCACGGCGGTCTTTCTGCTCTTCATCCTCACGACCTCGAACCCGTTCGCGCGCCTGAACCCGGCCCCGATGGAGGGGCGCGACCTCAACCCGCTGCTGCAGGATCCCGGCCTCGCGATCCATCCGCCGCTGCTCTATCTCGGCTATGTCGGCTTCTCGATCACCTTCGCCTTCGCCATCGCGGCCTTGATCGAGGGGCGGATCGACGCCGCCTGGGCGCGTGCCGTGCGGCCCTGGACGCTGGCGGCCTGGTGCTTCCTCACCGTCGGCATCGCCATGGGATCGTACTGGGCGTATTACGAGCTCGGCTGGGGCGGCTGGTGGTTCTGGGACCCGGTCGAGAACGCCTCGCTGATGCCCTGGCTCGCCGGCACGGCGCTGATCCACTCCACCGTCGTCATGGAGAAGCGCGACGCCCTCAAGGTCTGGACGGTGCTGCTCGCCATCCTGACCTTCTCGCTGTCGCTGCTCGGCACCTTCCTGGTGCGCTCGGGCGTCCTCACCTCGGTCCACACCTTCGCCACCGACCCGGCGCGCGGCACCTTCATCCTCGGCATCCTGGTCCTGTTCATCGGCGGCTCGCTGGCGCTCTACGCCTGGCGGGCACCGACCCTGCGCCAGGGCGGCCTGTTCGCACCGATCTCCCGCGAGGGCGCCCTGGTGATGAACAACCTCTTCCTGTCGGCGGCCTGCGCCACGGTGCTGGTCGGCACGCTCTACCCCCTGGCGCTCGAATCGCTGACGGGGGAAAAAATCTCGGTCGGGCCGCCCTTCTTCAACCTGACCTTCGTGCCGCTCGCGGTGCCGCTGCTCCTCGTGGTGCCGTTCGGCCAGACGCTCGCCTGGAAGCGCGGCGACCTCGCGGCGGCGAGCCAGCGGCTGTTCGTCGGCTTCGCCCTCGCCATCGCGGTCACGCTGGCGGCCATCGCGGTGACCTGGGGCGGGCCGGTCGGGGCGCCGCTCGGCATCGGGCTCGGCGCCTACCTGATCCTCGGCGCCGCCTTCGAGATCGTCACCCGGGCGAAGGCCAAGACCGTCGGCGTCTCGCTGCGCCGCGCCGCCGGCCTGCCGCGCTCCGCCTGGGGCACGGCCTTGGCCCATGCCGGCGTCGGCGTCACGGTGATCGGCATCGCCGCCCAGGCCTGGAGCGTCGAGGCCCTCGCCACCCTGCCGCGCGGCGGGGAACTCCGCGCCGGTCCCTACGTCGCGGTGCTGGAGGGCGTCCTGCCCCGCACCGGTCCGAACTACACCGAGACGGTGGCCCACCTCACCATCCGGGAGGGCGGCGATCCGGTCGGCGTGATCGAGCCGGGCAAGCGCTTCTACGCCTCGCGCAACATGTCGGTGAGCGAGGCCGGCCTGCTCACGCGCGGGGTGAGCCAGGTCTATGCCAGCGTCGGCGAGACCGGCACCGACGGCCGCGTCGGCATCCGCCTCTACTACAAGCCCCTGGTGCTGCTGATCTGGCTCGGCGCCGTGGTGATGGCGCTCGGCGGCGGCCTCGCCCTCACCGACCGGCGCTTCCGGGTCGGGGCCCCGGCCTTGAAGCCGGCGATCCGCGACGCCGCCGGGCCGGTGCCGCCCCATTCCGTCCCGGCGGAGTAGACCCATGCCCGCCCTGCGCGCCCTCCTCCTCGCCCTCCTCCTGCTCGTGCCGGTCGCCGCCGGCGCGGTGCAGCCCGAGGAGGTGATGAAGGACCCCGCCCTCGAGGCGCGGGCCCGGACGATCTCGGCGGAGCTGCGCTGCCTCGTCTGCCAGAACCAGTCGATCGACGATTCCGACGCGCCGCTCGCCCGCGACCTGCGGCTGATCGTGCGCGAGCGCCTGCGCCAGGGCGACGGCGACGACGCGGTGCTGAGCTACATCGTGCAGCGCTACGGCGAGTTCGTGCTGCTGCGTCCGGTTCTGGCCTGGCACACCGCCCTTCTCTGGCTCACCCCGGTCCTGGTGGTCGGCCTCGGCGGCCTCGCCCTGTGGGCCGCCGCCCGCCGGCGCCGGCCGGCCCCGCCGCGGGGCCTCACCGCCGCCGAGGAGGCGGCCGTCGCCGAGCTGGTGCGCCGGGCCGAGCCGCGGTGAGCGGCAGCCTCACCGATATCGCGGGCATCCGGGTCGGCCATGCCGAGGATCCCCGCGCGCTGTCCGGCGTCACCGCGATCGTGTTCGATGCCCCCACGGTGGCAGGCGTCGACATCCGCGGCGGCGGGCCGGGGACGCGGGAGACCGACCTCCTCGATCCCGAGCGCACGGTGCCGGGGGTCGATGCCCTGGTCCTGTCCGGCGGCTCGGTCTTCGGGCTCGACGCGGCCTCGGGCGTCACCGCTTGGCTCGCCGAGACCGGCCGCGGCTTCGCGGTCGGCCCGGCCCGGGTGCCGATCGTCCCGGCGGCGATCCTGTTCGACCTCCTCAACGGCGGCGACAAGGCGTGGGGCCGCTATCCCCCCTACCGCGACCTCGGCTTTGCCGCTGCGGCGAAGGCCGATACCGGCCCGGTGGCGACGGGCTCGGTCGGGGCCGGGCTCGGCGCCCGGACCGCGAACCTGAAGGGCGGTCTCGGCAGCGCCTCCGCCACGGTCGAGGGCACGGGCCTGCGCGTCGCGGCGCTGGTTGCAGTCAACGCGCTCGGGCGGGTCACGGTCGGGGACGGCCCGCATTTCTGGGCCGCACCGTTCGAGATCGGCGCCGAGTTCGGGGGGCTCGGCTCGCCCGCGACCCCGCCGCCCGGCGCCTTCGCCTGGCCGATGAAGCCGATGCCAGGCGCCAACACCACGATCGCCGTGGTCGCGACGGATGCCCGCCTGACCAAGGCCGAGGCCCGCCGCCTCGCGGTGATGGCCCAGGACGGTCTCGCCCGGGCGATCGTGCCCGCCCACACGCCCCTCGACGGCGACCTGGTCTTTGCCGCCGCCACCGGCGCGGTGCCGCTCG
Organism: Methylobacterium indicum; assembly: GCF_001043895.1. GTDB lineage: Bacteria > Pseudomonadota > Alphaproteobacteria > Rhizobiales > Beijerinckiaceae > Methylobacterium > Methylobacterium indicum. The sequence goes on along the minus strand of NZ_JTHF01000360.1, from coordinate 63 downwards.
CCGATCCGGTCGCGGATCTGGCGCGGCTCGGCGACGCGGCGGCGCGCCGGTGGCGGCGGCAAA
>NZ_JTHF01000036.1 GCF_001043895.1 Methylobacterium indicum | reverse complement strand
CCCCTGGTTGTCGTGATTCCCCACCAGCTCGGGCGGAGCGAGGCGCGGCGGCGCATCGATGCCCGCATCGGCCAGGGCCGGGATCTCGTCCAGAAGGCCGGCCTCACCATGGGGGATCCGGTCTGGACCGGCGACACCCTCGGGTTCCAGGTCGGCGCCATGGGCCAGTCGGTCAGCGGCACCATCGCGGTCGAGGACGAGGCGGCGCGCGTCGAGGTCCACCTGCCGCTGCTGCTCGGGGTCTTCTCCGGCAAGGTGCGGCAGGTCATCGCCGAGAAGGGCGGCGAGCTGCTGGCGACCTGACGCTCGCGACTGGCGACCCGACGGTCGCGGACGGTCGGCCGGGGCCCGCCCGCGCCTTCCCGGCCTTGATGGAATCTTGATAACCCGGGCCGTCCGCCCGCCTTGTTCCTTTCCCGGAGCCGCTCGCAGAACCCCGCGATGCGTGGCGTCGCCCGGGGTGGTCAGGATGGGATCGAGTCAGAGCCGGCGCGGGCGCCGCCTCCCGCGGGGCGTCGCGCCGTCCGATCCGGCGCTGTGCCGCGTCCAGGCCGCCTGCCGGCTCTGCGGCTTTCCCGTCCGGGGCTTTCGCCACGGCACCACCTGCGTGCTCCGGATCGATCGCCTCGCCCTGCATTCCGCCTGCCGCGGCGCCGATCACGCCTGTCCCGGCCTGCAGGAGGCGGTCCGCGCCGCCCGGTGCTCCGCCGACCGGGCCTGACCCCGCGATCTTTATGCCGCCTTTATGGCGAGCCGCCCCGTCCCCTCTCGAATCCCTACGCGATCGGGAGGATCTCCGGGATCGGGACCGTGGCTCACGGTCCGGTTCGATGCGGCGGCGCGATTCATCCCCGCGCCGCCCGACGGGGATACCCCATGTTCGATCTTTTGATGCTGGCGGGGGGCTTGAGCTTCTTCGCCCTGTCGCTCGGCTACGTCTCCTTGTGCGAACGCCTGTGAGGAGGCCCGCGATGACCCTCGATTACGGGCTCGGCGGCCTGATGACCCTCGGGCTGCTCGCCTATCTCGCCTACGCCCTCGTGCGGCCCGAGCGGTTCTGAGGAGCATCCCCATGACGCTCTCAGGCTGGCTCCAGATCGCGCTGTTCTGCGCGATCGTCCTCGCCCTGGTGAAGCCGCTGGGTCTCTACATGACCCGGGTCTTCACCGGCGCCTCCACCCCCCTCTCGCCCGTGCTGCGCCCGGTCGAGCGCGGCCTCTATCGCCTCGCCGGCATCGACGAGACCCACGAGCAGCACTGGCTGACTTACGCGGGCGCCATGCTGGTCTTCCACGCCGCCGGCTTCGTGCTGCTCTACGCGATCCTGCGGCTGCAAGGCCTCCTGCCGTTCAACCCCGCCGACCAGGGCGCGGTGGCGCCGGACCTCGCCTTCAACACGGCGGCGAGCTTCGTCACCAACACCAACTGGCAGAATTACGGCGGCGAGAGCACCCTCTCCTACCTGTCGCAGATGCTGGGGCTGACGCACCAGAACTTCCTCTCGGCGGCGACCGGCATCGCGCTCGCCGTAGCGCTGATCCGGGGCTTCGCCCGGGCCTCGGCCCGCACGGTCGGCTCGTTCTGGGTCGACCTGACCCGCTGCACCCTCTACGTGCTGCTGCCGCTCTGCATCGTCTACACCCTGTTCCTGGTCTGGCAGGGCGTGCCGCAGACGCTGGCTCCCTACGCCGAGGCCACCACCCTGGAAGGCGGAAAGCAGACCATCGCCCTCGGCCCCGTGGCGAGCCAGGTGGCGATCAAGATGCTCGGCACCAATGGCGGCGGCTTCTTCAACGCCAACGCCGCCCACCCGTTCGAGAACCCGACCGCGTTGTCGAACCTGATCCAGATGGTGTCGATCTTCGCGCTCGGTGCCGCCCTCACCAACGTGTTCGGCCGCATGGTCGGGGACGAGCGCCAGGGCTGGGCGATCCTCGCCGCGATGGGCGTGCTTTTTCTCGCCGGCACCGCCATCACCTACTGGGCCGAAGGCGCCGGCAACCCGCTGCTGAACGCGCTCGGGCTCCAGGACGGCAACCTCGAGGGCAAGGAGATCCGCTTCGGCATCCCCGGCTCGGCTTTGTTCGCGGTCGTGACCACCGCCGCCTCCTGCGGCGCGGTCAACGCCATGCACGACGCCTTCACGGCGCTCGGCGGCCTGATCCCGCTCGTCAACATGCAGCTCGGCGAGATCATCGTCGGCGGCGTCGGCGCCGGCCTCTACGGCATGCTGGTCTTCGTGGTGGTGGCGATCTTCGTCGCCGGCCTGATGGTCGGGCGCACCCCCGAATATCTCGGCAAGAAGATCGAGGCCCGGGAGGTCAAGATGGCGATGCTCGCCATCCTCTGCCTGCCCCTGATGATGCTCGGCTTCACCGCGCTCGCCACCGTGCTGCCGGCGGGGCTGGCGGGTCCCGCGAATGCGGGTCCGCACGGCTTCACCGAGATCCTCTACGCCTTCACCTCGGCGGCGGCCAACAACGGCTCGGCCTTCGGCGGGCTCTCGGGCAACACGCCGTTCTACAACCTGACGCTCGGGGCCGGGATGCTGGTCGGCCGGTTCTTCGTCATCATCCCGGCGCTCGCCATCGCGGGCTCGCTGGCGGCGAAGAAGACCGTGCCGGCTTCCGCCGGGACCTTCCCGACCCATGGCGGGCTGTTCGTCGGCCTTCTCGTCGGGGTGATCCTCATCGTCGGCGGCCTGACCTTCTTCCCGTCGCTGGCGCTGGGACCGATCGTCGAGCACCTGGCGGGGGCGGCGGGCCAGACCTTCGCGGCGGCGGGGAACTGACCATGGGCACCACCCACGCCGACCGCCTGCGCCGGGGCCTGTCCCGGCACCGGCCCCGCTCCGCCCCGCTCGCCGACCGCTCCACCTTGCGGCCCTGCGACATCGTCCTGGCGCTCACCGGCCTCGCCCTGCTCGGCACCGGCGCGATCTGGGCCGCGATCATGCTCGGGGCCGCGGCGCTCGCGCCGTGAAGCCCGTCCGAGCGAACAAGGCTCATCCCACTCACAACCTCATCCTGAGGTGCGAACGGAGTGAGCCTCGAAGGAGGGCTCCAGAAGTCTGTGTGGTTTCTGGAGCTCTCCTTCGAGGTCAGTCGATCTTCGATCGCGTGCGATCTGTGATCGCCAACACCTCAGGATGAGGTCGCGGATGGGAGATGGCGGGTCCATTGGCGGATCCGTCTGATCTCGGAAAAACGATCCTCTCCGCTCGAAAATCGACACGTCACTTCCTGGGTGCTGCGGCTACCGCCGCCTTGCCCCACTCTCCCCGCCTCATCCGGATCCCAGGATCATGGCCCAGACCCAGAAACCCTCTCTCCTCGATGCCGGCCTGATCGGCCCGGCCTGCCTCGGCGCGGTCACCAAGCTCGACCCGCGCCAGATGGTGAAGAACCCCGTGATGTTCGTGGTCGAGGTCGTGGCGGCCTTCACCACACTGCTGTTCGTCCGCGACCTGATCTCGGGCGGGCAGGACCTGATGTTCACCGGCCAGATCATCCTCTGGCTGTGGTTCACCGTCCTGTTCGCCAACTTCGCCGAGGCGGTGGCGGAGGGTCGCGGCAAGGCGCAGGCCGATTCGCTCCGCCGCACCCGCACCGAGACCACCGCGAAGCTGCTCTCCGGCCCCGCCGCCGCACCCGGCGGCCCGCGGACTCCTTATGAGACCGTGCCGGGCGCCGGCCTCAAGGTCGGCGACGTGGTGCTGGTCGAGGCCGGCGACGTGATCCCGTCGGACGGCGAAGTGATCGAGGGCATCGCCTCGGTCAACGAGGCGGCGATCACCGGCGAATCCGCCCCCGTGATCCGCGAATCCGGCGGCGACCGCTCGGCGGTGACCGGCGGCACGCAGGTGCTCTCCGACTGGATCCGGGTGCGGATCACGGCCGCCGCCGGCTCGACCTTCATCGACCGGATGATCGCGCTGGTCGAGGGCGCCTCGCGCCAGAAGACCCCCAACGAGATCGCGCTCAACATCCTGCTTTCCGGCCTCACCATCGTGTTCGTGTTCGCGGTCGGCTCGATCCCGAGCTTCGCGTCCTATGCCGGCGGCGCGATCCCGCTCGCCGTCCTGGTGGCTTTGTTCGTCACCCTGATCCCGACCACGATCGGCGCGCTCCTCTCGGCGATCGGCATCGCCGGCATGGACCGGCTGGTGCGGTTCAACGTGCTCGCCATGTCGGGCCGCGCCGTCGAGGCGGCGGGCGACGTCGATACGCTGCTCCTCGACAAGACCGGCACGATCACGCTCGGCAACCGCCAGGCGACCGAGTTCCGCCCCGTGCGCGGCGTCACCCCCGGCACGCTGGCGGATGCGGCCCAGCTCGCCTCGCTCGCCGACGAGACCCCGGAGGGCCGCTCGATCGTGGTGCTCGCCAAGGAGGCGCACGGCATCCGCGCCCGCGACATGGCGAGCCTCAACGCCACCTTCGTGCCGTTCACGGCGCAATCGCGGATGTCGGGCATCGACCTCGACGGTTCCTCGATCCGCAAGGGCGCGGTCGAGGCGGTGATCGCGAGCCTCGAATCCGCCCCGGCCCTCGTCGGCACCGGCGCCGCCGCCAGGGTGCTGCAACCCCGCCTCGATCCGGCGGCCGCCCAGGAAGTCCGGGCCATCGCCGAGGAGATCGCCAAGGCCGGCGGCACGCCGCTGGCGGTGGCCCGCGACGGCAAGCTCTTGGGCGTCGTCCACCTCAAGGACATCGTCAAGGGCGGCATCCGGGAGCGCTTCGCGGAGCTTCGCCGGATGGGCATCCGCACGGTGATGATCACCGGCGACAACCCGATGACCGCGGCGGCGATCGCCGCGGAGGCCGGCGTCGACGATTTCCTCGCCCAGGCCACGCCGGAGGACAAGCTGGCGCTGATCCGCAAGGAGCAGGCGCAAGGCAAGCTCGTGGCGATGTGCGGCGACGGCACCAACGACGCGCCCGCGCTCGCCCAGGCCGATGTCGGCGTGGCGATGAACACCGGCACGGTGGCGGCCCGCGAGGCCGGCAACATGGTCGACCTCGATTCCGACCCGACCAAGCTCATCGAGATCGTCGAGATCGGCAAGCAGCTGCTGATGACGCGGGGCGCGCTGACCACCTTCTCGATCGCCAACGACGTGGCGAAGTACTTCGCCATCATCCCGGCGATGTTCGTCGGGCTCTACCCGCAGCTCCAGGCCCTCAACGTGATGGGGCTGGCTTCGCCCCAGAGCGCGATCCTGTCGGCGATCATCTTCAACGCGCTGATCATCGTGGCGCTGATCCCGCTCGCTCTGCGCGGGGTGAGCTACCGCGCCGTCGGCGCCGCCGCGTTGCTGCGGCGCAACCTCCTGATCTATGGTCTCGGCGGGATCCTGGTGCCGTTCGTCGGCATCAAGGTGATCGATCTCGCCGTGAGCGCCCTCCATCTGGCTTGAACGAGACGACAGCCATGCTCCGGCACCTCCGCCCCGCCCTCGTGCTCCTCACCGGCCTGACCCTCGTCACCGGCCTCGCCTATCCGCTCGCCATGACGGGCATCGCCGAACGGCTCTTCCCGGTCCAGGCGCAAGGCAGCCTGATCCGCAATGCGGACGGCACGCTCGTCGGCTCCGCGCTCGTCGGCCAGAGCTTCACGAGCGCGCGCTACTTCCACGGCCGCCCCTCGGCGACCGTGGCGCCCGATCCGGCCGATCCCACGAAGACCGTGGCGGCGCCCTACAACGCCGCCAATTCCGGCGGCGCCAATCTCGGGCCGACCAACCCGGCGCTGATCGACCGGGTGAAGGCCGACCTCGCCGCTCTCAAGGCCGAGAACCCGACCGACCCGGTGCCGCAGGACCTCGTCACCACCTCGGGCTCGGGGCTCGATCCCGACGTCTCGCCCGAGGCCGCCCTGTTCCAGGTGCCCCGGGTCGCGAAGGCCCGCGGCGTCTCCGAGGATGGGTTGCGCGCCCTCGTCGCCGGGCAGGTGCAGGAGCCGAGCCTCGGTGTCCTCGGCGAGCGCCGGGTCAACGTGCTCGCCCTCAACCGCGCTCTCGACCTCCAGCAGGTCCGATGAGGGACACGTCCCGGTCCTTGCGCGAGGGCCTGCGGCCCTCGCCCGACGCGCTCCTGGCGCAGGCGCGCCGGGAGGCGCCCGGGCGCGGGCGTTTAAAGATCTTCCTGGGAGCCGCGCCGGGGGTCGGCAAGACCTACGAGATGCTGACGACCGCCCATGCGCGCGTGCGCGAGGGCGTCGACGTGGTGGTGGGCGTGGTCGAGACCCACGGCCGGCCCGAGACCGAGGCCCTGGTCGCCGGTCTCGCGGTGCTGGCGCGCCGCACGGTCGCGTATGGCGGCGGCACGTTCGACGAGATGGACCTCGATGGGCTCTTGGCCCGCAAGCCGCAGCTGGCGCTGGTCGACGAGCTCGCCCACACCAACGCCCCGGGCTCGCGCCACCCCAAGCGCTACCTCGACGTCGAGGAGCTGCTCCAGGCCGGCATCGACGTCCACACCACCCTCAACATCCAGCACGTCGAGAGCCTGAACGACGTGGTGGCGCAGATCACCCGGATCCGGGTGCGCGAGACGGTGCCGGATTCGATCCTCGACCGGGCCGACGACATCGAGGTCATCGACCTCTCCCCCGACGACCTGATCCGGCGCCTGCAGGAGGGCAAGGTCTACCTGCCGCGCCAGGCCGAGCGGGCGCTCAAGCACTACTTCTCCCCCGGCAACCTGACGGCGCTCCGCGAACTGGCGCTGCGCCGCACCGCCCAGCAGGTCGACGACCAGCTCGTCACCCACATGCGCGCCCACGCCATCCCCGGCCCCTGGGCGGCGGGCGAGCGGGTGCTGGTCTGCGTCAGCGAGGACCCGCGCTCGGCCGGCCTCGTGCGCACCGCCAAGCGCCTCGCCGACCGGCTGCGGGCACCGTTCACGGCGCTCACCATCGAGAGCCGGCGCAGCGCGTCCTTGAGCGAGGCCGAGCGCGACCGGATCGCCGACACGCTGCGGCTCGCCGAGCGGCTGGGGGCCGAGACCGCGACCTTGCCGAGCCAGGGCCGCATCGCCGACGACGTGGTGGCCTTCGCCCGCGAGCACAACGTCACCCATGTGGTGATCGGCAAGTCGACCCGCTCGCGCTGGTTCGAGCTGCTGAACGGCTCGGTGGTGCACGACCTCCTGCGCCGCTCGGGCTCGATCAGCGTCCACGTCGTGGCGGGCGAGGAGGCGGCGGGGGCGCCGGCCCCCCACAAGGGCGTGCGCACCGCCGCCCCGCCCCGGCCCGGACTCCTGCCCTACGGGGCGGCGCTCGGTGCGGTCGCGGGCGCGCTCGGCCTCGGCCTCGCGCTCCAGCCCTCGCTCGGCCACGAGAGCACCGACCTCGTCTTCCTCACCGCCGTGGTGGCGGTGGCGGTGCGCTTCGGGCTCGGCCCCTCGCTCGTCACCGTGGTGGCCTCGTCGCTGGCCTACAACTTCTTCTTCCTGCCGCCGCTCTACACCTTCACCATCGCCGATCCCACCAATGTCGTCGCCCTGTTCTTCTTCACGCTGGTGGCGGTGGTGGTCTCGAACCTCGCCGCGCGGGCGCGGGCCGAGGCGACGATCTCGCGCACGCGCAGCAAGGCCACCGAGGCGCTCTACGGCTTCTCGCGCAAGCTCGCCGGCTGCGGCACCCTCGACGACGTGCTCTGGGCCACCGCCTACCAGATCGCCCTGATGCTGCGCCTGCGGGTGGTGCTGCTCCTGCCGCAGGGCGGCACCGCGGCGCATGGCGGCGCCGCGGCGCATAGCGGCGCCGTCACGGTGATGGCCGGCTATCCCCCGGAGGACGAGCTCGACGAGGCCGACCTCGCGGCGGCCAAGTGGACCTTCGACCACGGCCGTCCGGCGGGGCGCGGCGCCGACACCCTGCCGGGCGCCAAGCGCCTCTTTCTCCCCCTGCGCACCGGGCGCGGCATGGTCGGGGTGGTCGGGCTCGACGGCGACAAGCCGGGGCCGCTCCTCACCCCCGACCAGCGCCGGCTCCTCGACGCGCTGGCCGACCAGGGGGCGCTCGCCATCGAGCGGGTCCACCTCGTCGAGGACCTGGATCGCGCCCGCCGCTCGGCCGAGACCGACCGCCTGCGCCAGGCCCTGCTGTCGTCGCTCTCGCACGACCTCAAGACGCCGCTCGCCGCGGTGCTCGGCTCGGCCACGACCCTGCGCGACCTCGGGGACGCCCTCGATCGCGACGGGCAGGGCGAACTGCTCGCGACCATCATCGACGAGGCCGAGCGGCTGAACCGTTTCATCGCCAACCTCCTCGACATGACGAAGCTCGAATCCGGGGCGCTCGCCCCGAACCTCGCCCCCCACGACCTCGCCGAGATCGTCGCGACGGCGCTCGAGCGGGCGGACAAGATCCTGGCGCATCACCGGGTCGTCCTGGCCCTCGGCACCGGCCTGCCCCCCTTGCGCCTCGACGCGGTGCTGACCGAGCAGGTGCTGTTCAACCTCCTCGACAACGCCGCCAAATACGCCCCCGAGGGCAGCCTGGTGCGGATCGAGGGATGGCAGGAAGCGGATGCCGTGCGGCTACGGATCCTCGACGAGGGCGAGGGGATCCCGGAGGGCGACGAGGAGCGGATCTTCGACACCTTCTACCGGGTGCGCAAGCGCGACCGGGTGCGGGCCGGGACGGGCCTGGGCCTTGCCATCTCCCGCGGCTTCGTCGAGGCGATGGGTGGGCGGATCACCGCCCGCACCCGGGGCGACCGCCAGGGCTCGCCCTTCCCGGGCGCCGCCTTCACCCTGACCTTCCCGGTGCCCCGCGCCGCCCCGGAGGACGCCGCCGCGTGACCAACGACCCCCGCATCCTGGTGATCGACGACGAGCCACCGATCCGCAAGCTCCTGCGCGTCGGCCTCGGCAGCCAGGGCTACCAGGTCGTGGAGGCGCAGAACGGCCGCACCGCCCTCGATCTCCTCAGCCGGGAGGACGTGGCGCTGGCGATCCTCGATCTCGGCCTGCCGGACATCAAGGGGCACGACCTCCTGGCGCAGATCCGGAGCCTGAAGCCCGACCTGCCGGTGATCGTGCTGTCGAGCCGCGACGACGAGGCCGGCAAGGTCGAGGCCCTCGACCTCGGGGCGGACGACTACGTCACCAAGCCCTTCGGTATGAACGAACTGCTCGCCCGGATGCGCACGGCGCTCCGCCACCAGCTCGCGGTCGGCGGCGAGCGTCCGGTCTTCCGGGCCGGCGAGCTCTCGGTCGACCTCGTGCGCCGCATCGTCCGGGTGGGCGAGCGCGAGGTGAAGCTGTCGCCCAAGGAATACGACGTGCTGCGCCTGCTCGTGCACCATGCCGGCAAGGTGCTCACCCACGCCCACCTGCTGCGGGAGGTCTGGGGGACGGCGGCCGATCCGCAATATCTCCGGGTCTACGTGCGCCAGCTGCGCCAGAAGCTCGAGCCCGAGCCCGAGCGCCCGCGCTACATCCTGACCGAGACCGGGGTCGGCTACCGGATGCGGGCGCCGGATTGAGGCGGTGCGTCGGCCGGGTGCTCCGGCTCGGCGGGCGACGCGGTTTCGGGCGCGCGGCGCACCCAGGCGTCGAGGGCCCAGCCGATGCCCCGGCCGGCGGCGGCCACGAAGGCCAGGGACCCGGCGAGGTGGAGGAAGAGCGGCGCGTCCGACGCGACGGGCAGCAGGGCGGGGACGGGCATTCGCTCTCCGATCTCGGGCTCGCCGTGGGAGAAGACCGCCGGGGCCGCAGGGCCCGCCAGTGCTCCCGCGCCACACCGTCCCGAAGCGTGGCTTTCGCTGGAGGGCGCCGGCGACGATCCGGCACGGGGATGTGGCATTGCCGCCGCAATCCGGCACCCACCCGGCGGCGCGAGACCCGGGGCCGGCGCGAATCACGCCGACCGGCGCCCGTCATCGCACGGCAACCTCCACCGGTCGGGACGAGAGGGTCGCCGCCAGGGCGGCGCAGCAGGGAATCGGCAGCGGGCAATCCTCGCCGACGCCGCGATGGCACCGGCGGCGGGCCGGCACCGAGCGATCTCCCCCCGCCGCGGCGGCCAGCCTGCCCAGCAGCATCTCCTCGTGGTGGTATTCGAGACCCAGCGACACCCGGATGCCGCGAAGGATGTTTCGCTCGCGGTCGGCCGCGAGCCCCTGCCGCTCGCGCGCCGCGATCAATGACGACTGGCGGACCGCCCTGTCGCAGGTCGCCCCGATGTCGGACTGAACTTGGATGAGCAGCGCCATCGCGTCCATCATGTCCTCCGCCGCGTCTTTTGCATTGCAGCATCCGCGGATCTTCTGGTGTCGTCACTTTGGAAAATCTTATCCGAGCCGATCCGATTGGCGAGAGACATGACGGTTAGACGACGCGTCGGCCGGCAGATGTGGCAAGTATGCCGCCCCGGCGCGGAACACGCGGGATGGACGCCGCGGCGCCCCACAAAAAGCCATGCTCGCCTGTCTTTCGTGGCCGTCACGAAGGGCGAGAGCCCGAAAGCGAGCGACTCCCGATGATGCAGATAGCCGCCTTCCTGGTGTTCCTGGCCATGGGCGTGACCAACCTCCTGGCAGTGCAGGCGGGGCTGACCGCGGTGCTCGGCGTGCCGGTCCTGCTCGCCCTCGTGGTCGCGGTGCCGGTGTTCTACTTCCGCTTCGTCGGCTCGGCGGCGGGCATCGTCGGGGCGATCGTCGGCTGGCAGATGTCGGTGCCGATGGCGGTGCTGCTGTTCTGCTGGCCGGTACTGGTCTACGGCTTCCTGCGCGGCGGCGCCGAGGCCCGGACCTTCCTCGCCCGGCGCGCGGCCTGAGCTTGCAGCGCTGCGCGAGCTTTTAGCGCTACCGAAGCTTTCAGCGCTGCCGCACCACGGCGACGAGGTAGCGGCAGGACCGGCCGCTCCGGTTGGCGAAGGTGCAGTCGGCGGGCGCGCCGAGCGCCAGGCAGTCGCCGGCCTCGAGGATGTGGGTGGCCTCGCCCTCCCGGAAGGTCAGGGTGCCGTCGAGCATCCAGATCATCTGCCGCAAGAAGGCGTAGGAGGCCGCCGGATAGGCGATCTCGGCCCCGGCCGGCAGTTCCACCTCGGTCAGGTCGAGAGGGTGCTCCGCCATCAGCGGCGAGAGCTGCCGACGCCGGTAGCCGCTGCCCGGATCGACCCAGACCGGCTGGGAGGCGGCGCGCCGCAACTGGCCCGTCTCTCCCTCCGCCCGGGCGAGCAGGGTCGAGAGGGTGAGCCCGAAGGCGCCCGAGAGCCGGCCGAGCAGCACGGCGGTCGGGCTCGCCTCGGCCCGCTCGACCTTGCTGATCATCGCCTTCGAGACGCCGGAGCGCGCCGCCAGGTCGCCGAGCGACCAACCCCGCGCCTCGCGCTCGAGCCGCAGCCGGCGCGCGAGGCCGTCCGTCGGGTCGGGCGCGGATATCGGCGGCGGCGCCGGGTCGGGCATCTTCGGGTCGGGCGTCGTCATGCGGCCACCATAGGGGCTTTCGCACGGGCCGGCACCCGCCCCGACCGATCGACCGGGTGTCGCAAGGGCATTTGGCAAGGCCTCGCGGCGACCGTCCCCAGGTTTTTCGTCTAAGTCTTTGCCCCGGATGCACTTTCCTCATGATCGGGTGCATAATGGCGGAATCGCGCCCTGGATGCGCGCAGCGGGGCGGGTGGAGCGTGCGGGACGGAAGCGGGCGATGGGGGCTCGGCCTGGCGGCGCTCGCGGCAGTCGCGATCCCGTTCGCGGTGATCGCGGTCCTCGACCCGCGCATCGGCCTCCTGCGCCCGCGCCCGGCGAGCGAGGTGGTGACGGCGCCCGACGCGCCGCCCTCGACAGGGTCGCAAGGTCCCGCGCAAGGCCCGATGCAAGGCTCCGTGCAAGCCCCCAAGAAGGCCCCCGAGGAGGCGCCCAAGCAGGCGCCTGGGCAAGACCTCGCCGGCGGCCGGTCCTCGGCCCCCGCATCGCCGTCGCGGCCCTGGACCGACGAGGCCCGGCCGGCCGCCGAGCGTCCCTGTCCCGTCTGCGCCGCCGCGGCTGCGCCGCCCGCGATCCGCGGCACCCTGGCCGATCCGGAGATCCAGGTCCCGGACGTCGCGGCCGAGCGGACCGCCCAGCGCGACCGGCTCCTCGGCTGGACCGCCCATCCCGACCGGGTCTCGGGCTCGGCCGCCTTCCTCGACCTGATCGGCCTCGTCTACACCGTGCCGCGGGAGGCCGGCGCCGGCTACCGGCCGCTCGCGATCGACCTCGCCGGGGCGCCCGACCGGGCCGTGGTGGCGGTCACCGAGCAGCCCGCGGCCCTCGCGCTGACGACCGTCCCGCCCGACCGGGCGGGCGCCCTCGGCGTCGAATCGAGCGCCGCCTTCACCCTGGCGGAGGGCCGCCCCGGCCTGCTGGCGGGGTTCCGCGCCCTGCCCTACGGCGGCGCCGAGGTGGCGCCGGTGCTCGATCCCGCGCGCTTCGGGCCCGAGACCCGGCGCGGCTTCTGCGAGGCCCTGCGGCTCTGGGCGGTGCAGTTCGGGCTGCCCGTCTGGCGCACCCGCTACACCCTGATCGAGAACCCGACCCGGATCGCACTCGCGGGCGAGGCCCTGCGCACCGACGGCACCACCCTCGGCCGGGTCTCCGGCCGGCGCCTCGCCCGCCTCTGCCGGGCCTGACCGCGCCGCGCGCTTGACCCCGGCCCGCAGCCTCTTTACCGATCGGTACAGAGAAGGAGCCCGCGATGCCCGATCCCGCCATCTCCGAACACCGCCCGCCGCTGCCGCCCTTCACCCGCGAGACCGCCCTCCTGAAGGTCCGCGCCGCCGAGGACGGCTGGAACGGCCGCAACCCCGAGAAGGTCGCGCTGGCCTACACGCCGGACAGCCGGTGGCGGAACCGGGCCGAGATCTTTCGGGGCCGCCCGGCCATCGTGGCGTTCCTGACCCGCAAATGGGCCCGCGAGCACGAATACCGCCTGATCAAGGAGATCTGGGCCTGGTCGGATACCCGCATCGCGGTCCGCTTCGCCTACGAGTTCCACGACGAGGCCGGGGCGTGGTTCCGCGCCTACGGCAACGAGAACTGGGAGTTCGCGGAAAACGGCCTGATGGCGGTGCGGCATGCCAGCATCAACGACCTGGCGATCGGCGAGGGCGAGCGCCTCTTCCGCTGGGACCGCTCGGGCCCGCGCCCGGCCGACCATCCCGGCCTGACGGAGCTGGGGCTCTGAGGAGCCCGCAGGCCCGCGAGGCGATCCTGCCGCTCCTGGCGGAGACGTTCCGCGAGCACGGCTACGAGGGGGCGAGCCTGTCGGTGATCGCCCGCCGCACCGGGCTCGGCAAGGGCAGCCTCTACCACTTCTTTCCCGGCGGGAAGGAGGAGATGGCCGCCGCCGTGCTGACCGAGATCGAGGCGTGGTTCGAGGCGCGGATGTTCCGCCCCCTGCGCGAGGATCCGGATCCGGCGGCGGCGCTGCGCGCCATGCTGGCGCAGACGGATGCCTATTTCCGCTCCGGGCGGCGGATCTGCCTCGTTGGCGCCTTCGCGCTCTCGACGACCCGCGACGCCTTCGCCCGGCGCATCGACGCCTATTTCGCCGCCTGGCGCGACGCGGTCGCCGCCGCGCTCGCCCGGGCCGGGGTGGCGCGAGGCCCTTCCCTCGATCTGGCCGAGGAGACCGTCACGGCGATCCAGGGCGCGCTGGTGACCGCGAGCGCGCTGCAGGATCCCGGCCTGTTCGGGCGCACCCTGGCGCGCCTCGCGGCGCGGCTGGAGGCGGCGATCGCCGCGGCCTGACAAACAGGAAGCGCCGGCCCCTTCCGGGGCCGGCGCCTGAGGCTCCGCTCCTGGAGCCGATCAGCCGTTCTTGCTCGACGAGAGCCCGATCGCCACGAAGCGGGTGCCCTTGTCGTTCTTGACCCGCATCAGCACCGCCTTGCGGCCCTCCGTCTCCGCGGCGCGGATGCGACCGGCGACGTCGGAGAGGCTCGAGACCGACTGGCCGCCGACATCGAGGATGACGTCGCCCTCCTGGATGCCCTTGGCTGCCGCCGGGCCGTCGGGATCGACGCCCACCACCGCGACGCCCTCGCTCCCGGCCCCGACCTGGCTCGCCGGGGCGAGCTCGAGACCGAGCCGCGGCTGGCTGTCGCCGCGGCGGCCGCCGCGGTCGTCGGCGCTCGCCACCTTGGTGTCGTTCGGCAGCGTGCCGAGGGTCACCTGGGCGGTCTCGGTCTTGTTGCCGCGGACATAGGTCAGATCGACCTTGGTGCCGGGCTTCAGCGAGGCGATCTTGCGGGACAGCTCGCGGGCATCGGTCACCGGGTCGCCGTTGACCGCCTGGACCACGTCGCCGGCCTTCAGCCCGGCCTTGGCGGCGGGCGTGCCGTCCTGGGCGCTGTTGACCAGGGCGCCCTTGGCCTTGTCGAGGCCGAGGCTGTCGGCGATGTCCTTCGTCACCGGCTGGATCTGCAGGCCGAGATAGCCGCGGGCCACCTTGCCGTCGGCGCGCAGCTGGTCGACCACCGCCTGCACCGTCTCGGACGGGATCGCGAAGGCGAGGCCCACATTGCCGCCGGACGGCGAGGCGATCGCGGTGTTCACGCCCACCACCTCGCCGGAGACGTTGAAGGTCGGCCCGCCCGAGTTGCCCTTGTTGATCGGCGCGTCGATCTGCAGGAAGTCGTCGTAGGGACCGGCGCCGATGTCGCGGCCACGGGCCGAGACGATGCCGGCGGTGACGGTGCCCCCGAGGCCGAACGGGTTGCCGATCGCCACCACCCAGTCGCCGACCTGCGGCGCGCCGTGGGCGAGCTTCACGTAGGGGAACGGCGCCCCGTCGGTGACCTTGAGGAGCGCCAGGTCGGTCTTCGGATCGGTGCCGATGATCTTGGCCGGCAGGGTACGGCCGTCATCCAGCGTGACCTCGACCGACTTGGCGTTGTTCACGACGTGGTTGTTGGTGACCACGTAGCCGTCGGCCGAGATGAAGAAGCCCGAGCCCTGCGCCGCGCCGCCGCCGTGGCGCTGCGGGCGCTGCATGCCGCCACCCATGCCACCGCCCTGGCCGCCCTCGCCGAAGCGGCGGAAGAAGTCGCGCAGCTGCGGGGGCACGTTCTGGAGGTTCGGCTGGCCGCCGCCCTCCTCGTCGTCCGCGGCATCGTCCTTCAGCTTCACCTTCACCGAGACGACGC
Source organism: Methylobacterium indicum (assembly GCF_001043895.1). Classification (GTDB taxonomy): domain Bacteria; phylum Pseudomonadota; class Alphaproteobacteria; order Rhizobiales; family Beijerinckiaceae; genus Methylobacterium; species Methylobacterium indicum. Next base: position 8,801 of record NZ_JTHF01000036.1, on the reverse strand, counting down.
CCGGCTTCACCCGGTTGACGATCGGCGCGAAGCTGCCCGGCGGGTGCTCGGCGCTGGTGATCGGGGTCTGCGGCAGGGCCTGGGCGTAGGCGGGGGTGCTGGGGGGCAGGAACGCGGTGCCGAGCGCCCCGGTGGCCACCAGGGTCACGGCCGCCACGGAGGCGAGGGCCTTGCGGTGGAAGCGGGAGGTCGTGGCGGTGGTCTCGGTGGTCTTGGACGTCGGGGTCATGGGCATCGGGGTCTCTGGCTCCGTGTGGCGAGGGCCGCGCCGGCGGCCGTTCGATGGGGCCATTATGGCCGGCGGGCCTGACGGGCCCGTGGATCGAAGGTTACGGATCGGTCAGGCACCGGACGCCGCGCCGGACCGGTCCCGCGCCGGAACGCCGGGCCGGCCCGCGGCTTGACGAATGACCCGCCCGCCCCGATGCCTCGCGCACCGGCCCACCCGAGGAAACGCCCGAGGAACCCCCATGGACATCGCCGTCTCGGTCATCTCCCTGCTGCTGGTGCTCGTGCTGATCGCCCGGGGCGTGCCGGGCCGCAACCTGCTGGTCGCCCTCGCGATGGCCCTCGCCGTGGTGGTGCTGGTGGTCGGCATCGAGCGGGCCGGGCTGTGGCCGGCCTCGTTCCACACCCGCTGAGATCTGACTTGCTTGCACGCCCCTCGACGATCGAACGGGTCGGACGGGGGTAATTATTCAGCTGAAATCATGTTGTTTCAAGGTGGTTTCTTTGATGATTTGGTCAATAGAAACCATATATATTAATTTTAATAAATGCTAATAAATTGTTACTGTACCTATTTTATTGGAAAATATGGAGGATCATAAAATCTAAATCATGTCAATCTGTTATATAAACAGTTGCTTACGCAGAGTTCGACCCGGCAATCTCCCGGAACGGCATGCCGAGGGAGTGGTCCATGCCGCAGGGGAGAATGTCATGACGAAGAGCATGGTCGCGGGTGCCGTCTTCCTCGGTGCCACGGTGCTGGCAGGAGCGGCGCAGGCGCAGAGCACCGTCACGGCGACGGTGCGGAACAACACGTCCACCACGGTGACCTTCTCGTCGCCGTCCGGGTGCCAGGGATCGCCTACCAACTTTGGAAATATCGGGCCGAACGGCAGTGTAACGGGAAGCGCCCGGAGCCCGTACTCGACCTCGAACGGCTGCTCGATCCGCTACACCCGGTCGGACAATTCCCGCGACTGCTCCTGGGTCCTGTCGCGCACGCGGAACTCGACCACCGGGTCGTGGAACTACCCGACCATCAACACGAACTCCAGCAGCTCGGGCGTGACCTGCTCCGGCCGCGTCGCGTCCGTGAGTTCCAGCGGCGATTGGCAGGCCAACCTGACGATCTCGCCCTAGCGCGCGGATTGGGCCTGCACGCGAGAACGATCGGCAACGCACATTGGTGAACCGGTCCATGCCGGATCTCGGCCTGGACCAGTCCCGGAAGAGGACTTCTCATGACGACGACCGGCTCTCTGACCAGCACTCCGTTTCTTGCGGCCCCGGCCCTGCGCGACGGGGCCGGCGGATCGCCGGCGCCGGCGGGCCGCCCGTCCGGGGAGGCCGCGTCGTCGTCGGCCGCAGCCGTGGTCGAACTGTCGAGCGCCGCCAAGGCGGCGATCCGGACCGCCTCCGCCGTGAAGGACTTCGCCACGGTCGCGAAGGAGGCGCGCGCCACCATGGATGACTGGTACGCCAAGGCCGGCGAGAAGGATTCGCCCTCCATGGTCAGCGCCAAGGTCCGGGAGATGTTCAGCTCTCTCGACCGGCGCTCGCTGTATGCGATCAAGAGCAACGAAGGGGGGAAATTTTCAGCCCTTGAACAAGATAAAGCTAGAACTGAAATGATGATCAGACTCTCCAATGATACGGGAATGGCAGATCTCGGAAAAATTGATTTCAAGAGCAATTCGATAATATATAAAAAAGCAGTTACATACCTTGACAACGTCAGTGCTGAAGAGAAAACAAGCTTTGAATGGGCGAAGGATCGTGCGGTACTTCAGTCCGACTACGAAGCCACGAGCCGCGCGGCAGGCGAGGAGCCGGAGAAGCTCGACTCGCCGAACCCGCTCGTCAAGCTGCTCAAGGCGGCGGTCGACAGCCTGACTGATCTCGGCGACCCCTCCAAGCAGGTCGAGGACATGCCGCTCTACAAGCAGGCCCAGGCCCTGTTCGCCAGCCAGCAGGCCGGCGGAGCGGCCACCGTCGACGTCAAGGCCTGACCGCGCGCGCCGGGCAACCCGAGGGCAGATCCCAGGCGCCGGGCGGACATATCCGGCGTCCCGTCCGTCCGGTCGGAGCCCGCCGCGCGCCCCCCGCAGCCAACAGACCCGGAAGAGGTTTCCTCATGACGACGACCGGCCCCCTGACCAGCCCCCCCTTCCTTGCGGCCCCGGCCCTGCGCGACGGGGCCGGCGGATCGCCGGCGCCGGCGGGCCGCCCGTCCGGGGAGCCCGCGTCGTCGTCGGCCGCCGCCGTGGTCGAACTGTCGAGCGCCGCCAAGGCGGCGATCCGGAACACGTCCGCCGTGAAGGACTTCGCCACGGTCGCGAAGGAGGCGCGCGCCACCATGGACAACCGCTACGCCAAGACGGGCGAGAAGGCGTCGATTTATACAAATGGCTCCGAAGTCAAAGAAATGTTCAAATCTCTCGATAGACGTTCTCTATACTCGATTAGAAGCAATGAAGGGGGGATATTTTCCGAAATAGAACAAGATATGGCAAGGATTGAAATGCTATCTAGATTCAGTAAGGACACCGGATTCTACGAAAACATCTCAAAAACTGACACATTAGGTAAGATTCATCTATATAAAAATGCGATTTCATATCTCGACAATGTCAGTGAAGAAGAGAAAAAAAGCTTCGAATGGGCAAAGTCTCGCGCGCTTTTTCAGTCCGACTACGAAGCCACGAGCCGCGACTCAGGCGAGGAGCCCGAGAAGCTCGATTCGCCGAACCCGCTCGTCAAGCTGCTCAAGGCTGCCTTCGACAGCCTGAACGATCTCGGCGATCCCTCCAAGACGGTCGAGGACATGCCGCGCTACAAGCAGGCCCAGGCCCTGTTCGCCAGCCAGCAGGCCGGCGGGGCGGCCACCGTCGACGTCAAGGCCTGACCGCGGGACGGATGACGGGGATCGCCCTGCCGGGCATAGCCGCCGAGGGCGGGCCGCGGAGCCATGCGACGGGCGCCGGGAAGGCGCCCTGTCACGCGTCCGAGGGCTGGACACGCGAAGGCGGGCGGGCGATGCGGCCGGTCTCCGGCCATGCCGGCCCGCCCGCCTGCCGCCCGCCAGGATCTCCGATGCCCGTCCGCCCCCTGGTGCTCTATCCCGATCCGCGCCTGCGCCTCGCCGCGCCCCCGGTCGCGGCCTTCGACGCCGCACTGCGGGCCGTCGCCGACGACCTCCTCGACACCCTGCGGGCGGTCTCGGCGCTCGGCCTCACCGGCCCCCATATCGGCGTGCCGGTGCGGGTGACGGTGATCCGGGCCGGGCTCGACCTGACGCCCCGCACCTATGTCGACCCGGAGCTGGTCTGGGCCTCGCCCGAAACCGCGCGCCACCGCGAGGGCAGCGTCTCGATGCCGGGCGTCGACGAGGAGATCGAGCGCCCGGCCCGGGTGCGGGTGCGCTGGCGCGACCTCGACGGAACGGCGCACGAGGCCGAGGAGGAGGGTTTTGCCGCCGCCTGCCTGCAGCACGAGATCGACCAGCTCGACGGCCTGTTCTGGATCGAGCGCCTGTCGCGCCTCAAGCGCGAGCGGGTGCTCAAGCGCTACGCCAAGCTGCACCGGGGCTGAGGGCGCTCCCGCCGGGAAGCCTCGCCAAGAAACCTCGCCAAGAAACCTCGCCAAGAAACCTTAACCGGAGCGGCCGCAGGGTCGGCGCATCCCGCCCCGCCGGAACGGCGGGGCCAGCCTGGCCGTTATCCCGGCAATCGGGCCGCCCCCGGCGGCCTCCCCACCCCGCGGAAAGGATGCCGATGCGCGCCCTCCGGATTCTCCTGATCCCCGCCACCCTTCTGGCGACGACCCTGGCGGCCTCCGCCCAGCCGGCCCCCTACCGCTATCCCCCGCGCGACATCGACGCCACCGGCACCGTCGGCGGGCGCGCCCCGTGGTCCGCCCCCTGGGTGTACGACACCGGCGGCGACAACGACCGCCGCCCCGAGCTGCCCGCCTACCAGCAGGGCGGCGGCCAGCAGACCGGCGGTCCCGCCCGCAACCTGCTGCCCGACGACGGGCTGCACATCTTCCCGCGGTAGGGGGCGCTCCCGCACGCCGCGTCTACCCCTCTCCCGGACCGGAGAGGGGATCCCCCGACAGGTCGGGGGCGGCCGGACCGAACGGCTCGCCCTGGGCGCCGCCCGCCCGCCGCACGCTCGCCCGCTCCCCGGCCTCGGCGGCGCATTTGTCGGCGTGGACCGCCCGGTTGACCACCTGGAGGTTCGGCACGCCCCAATAGCCCAGGAGCTCGGGCCAGGGCCGCCCCCGCTCCTCGCGCCAGATCCGGTAGAGCGGCACCCGGTGATCGACCTCGGCGGTGCGCAGCAGGCGCTTGCCGGACTGGGCGCAGCGATGGCCCTGGCGCCGCTTCAGCGCCTTCACGTGGTCGGCGGGCGCGATCCAGAACTTCCACGCGGCGACGCAGGCGGCGTGCCACGCGGCGTTGCGGTTGGGCGTGCCCGTGCCCCACAGGTCGCGGTGCCAGCCGAAGCGGTAGACCGGCTGGCCGCAGACGCAGCAATGCCCCTTCCCCAGGCCGTGCGGCCCCTCGCGGAACGGCGCCGGCGGCATCCGGAAGCTGAACGGCAGGCCCTTCCCGGACGCCCCCTGGCCGGACAGGCTCTCCCAGCCCGAATCCTCCCGCGCGCCCGGCGGCCCCTTGCCCGATCCCGCCCCGATCGAGCCGCCCGGACCGAGGCGCCAGCTCCAGCCCTCGGGCTGGCCCGACCGCGCCGCGAGCGCCCGCGCCAGCCGGTCGGCCCGCAGGATGTGGTGGCGCCAGTAGCTCTCGACCGCGAGGCGCGGCGTCGGCGGCACCAGCGGCCGGGCGAGGGCGTGGCGCAGCACCGGGGCCGGGAAGACCGCCGGCAGCGACTTCTCGAGCCGGGCCCGGGCGGCGGCGTTGCGCTCCTCCCGCCACGACGGCGCCGCCGGGGCGGCGTCCGGGCCGCCCCCGGCCTCCTCGACCGGCTCCGTGGCGGCTCGACGCTTCCCCTGCCCCGCCTTCGCCCGCTTCGCCACCTGCCGCGCCATGCCCCCTCGTCCGAATCGATCCCGCTGCGGGGCGAGGGATAGCCCCGCCTCGGCGTTCCGCCAAACCGGTCCGGCTCCCGCCGCGAACCGTGCGCGGGCCCGTCGAGCCACCCGGGGTTGCGGCGCGGGGGCCTCATCTCACCTCAGGTTAACCATACGGCAAGGAGTATTCAGCAAAGGTTTGTGTGAAAGTGGGAGATGTCGCTCGTGAAGACGGGTATTCGCACGCGCCTCTACGGCGGTTTTGGAATTCTGGTGGCGCTGTCGGCGGGCCTGGGGGCCTACGCGCTGAGCAGCAGCAGCGGCACCGGCGCGCGCTACGAGGAGAGAGCCAAGCTGGAGCACGTCGCGCTCCGGGTCTTCTCGGTCAACAGCCTCACCAACCAGCTCGCCAGCCAGGCCCAGAAGTACCGGTTCACGCAGGCCCCCGAGAGCCTGAAGGCGATGGAGGCGGCGCTGTCCCGGATCGACGGGACCAGCGCCGACCTCGAGCGCACCGCCATCTCGCCCGAGCGCAAGGCGCTCTACGCCACCATCCTGGCGAATGCCCGGGGGCTCGCCGGCGACGTGACCCAGCTCGGCCGGCTGGGCACGCTCATCCAGGACAGCAAGGCCAAGCTGTTCACCGGCGGCGACGCGCTGACCAAGGCGACCAACGCCCTCGTCGCCGAGGTGCGGGCGAACGGCACCGGCGCGGAGGTGATCCGCGCCGCCGCGGTCGAATCCGCGATGCTGCTGGTGCGCGTCGCCAACTGGCGCTTCCTCGCGGTGATGGACGCGGCCGGGCCGACGACCTTCGCGACCAACGCCCGCAACGCCGAGGCCGCCCTGAAGGCGCTCGCCGACCAGGACGTGCTGGGCGCCTACACCAAGCAGACCGTGGCGGTGCGCCAGGCGCTGGCCTTCTACAAGGAGCATTTCGAGGCGACCGCGACGGCGCTCACCGGCAGCGCCACGCTCTACGAGCAGGGCTTCCAGCCGAAATTCGCCGCGATCGAGAAGGCCGGCGACGCCGCCCGGGGCTCGATCGAGACCGCCGTGGACGCGATCGCGGCCTCGACGACGACCGCCGCCGCCACCGCGCAGGCGCTGCTCGTCGGGCTGATCGCCGTCGTCGTCGCCCTCGGCTTCGGCCTCGCGGTGCTGATCGCCCGCGGCATCATCGGGCCGATCCGCGGCATGACCGGCGCGATGACCCGGCTGGCGGACGGCGACCTCGCGGTCGACGTGCCCTCCCGCGACGCCGTCGACGAGATGGGCGACATGGCCAAGGCCGTCGACGTGTTCCGGGCCAACGCGGTGGCGCGCCAGGAGATGGAGGCGCGCGCGCTCGCCGACCAGTCCGACCGCGACCGGCGCGTCGCCGCCGTGGACCGCTTGGTGCGCGGCTTCGAGGCCGACATCGTCGCCTCCCTGGACGTCGTGGCCACCGCCGCCACCCAGCTCGACGCCACCGCCCACGCGATGACCGGCGTGGCCGAGGGTACCAACCAGCGCGCCGTCGCGGTGAGCGCGGCCTCCGAGGAGACCGCCACCAACGTCCAGACCGTGGCGGTCGCCGCCGAGGAACTGGTGGCCTCGCTCCAGGAGATCGAGCGGCAGGTGCTGCGCTCCAACGAGGTGGCGGGCCTCGCCCGGCAGGAAGCCGAATCGACCGGCACCGCGATGGGCGACCTCGCCCGCGCCGCCGACGAGATCGGCACCGCCGTCACCATGATCTCGGCCATCGCCTCGCAGACCAACCTTTTGGCGCTCAACGCCACCATCGAGGCGGCCCGGGCCGGCGAGGCGGGCCGCGGCTTCGCGGTCGTCGCGGCGGAAGTCAAGGAGCTGGCCGGCCAGACCACCCGCGCCACCGACGCGATCGCGAGCCAGATCGCCCGGATCCAGGGCGCGGCCGGCCACGCCGCGGGGGCGATCCGCCAGATCGGCGAGACCATCGTGTCGGTCAACGAGATCTCCGGCGTGATCGCCGCCACGGTGACGGAGCAGACCGCCACCACCAACGAGATCTCCCGCACCATCGGCGAGGCCGCCCGCGGCACCCAGGAGGTCTCGAGCAACATCGGCCAGGTCACGGCCTCGGCGAGCGAGACCGGCCACGCCGCCGGCCAGGTCCTCGACGCCGCCCGCAGCCTCTCCGACCAGTCGATGGCCGTGAAGGGCCAGGTCGACCGCTTCCTGCAGGCGATCCGGGCGGCCTGACGCGCCTTCCGTCCCAAGCCGATGTCGCCGAAGTGGACACTGGTTCGGCGGCAAAGATCTGCGACACGACGAGAACCTCAGCAGACTTGCGTTGGCCTGCCGACGCAAGTCTGCTGAGCGGGATCCGACGGCCCCGGCGCCCGCGCCGGGGCCGTTTCGCGTTCCGGTGCGCTGGATCGCGGCGAGAGACCGCCTATCTGCGACACGGCAACGCTCGCGGCGCCGTGAGGCGCCGCTCCCGGACCAGGAGCCTCGCCGCCGTCATGACCGCCTCCCTCCTCGGCCGCCTGCGCCTCGCCGTCGTGGCGCTCGGCCTCGCCACCTCCCTGTCGGCCTGCGACGCGGTCAACCGGGTGCCGACCCTGGAGGAAGCCGCCAAGTCGCGCTGGGGCGAGGTGCAGAACCAGTACCAGCGCCGCGCCGATCTGATCCCCAACCTCGTCGAGACCGTGAAGGGCTACGCCCAGCAGGAGAAGGACGTCCTGGTGCAGGTCACCGAGGCCCGCGCCAGGGCGAGTTCGGTCAAGGTCGACGCCGCGACGGTGAGCGACCCGCAGAAGTTCCGCGAGTTCCAGGACGCCCAGAACCAGCTCTCCGGGGCGCTCGGCCGGCTCCTCGTCACCGTCGAGCGCTATCCCGACCTGAAGTCGAACGCCAACTTCCTCGCCCTGCAATCGCAGCTCGAGGGCACCGAGAACCGCATCGCGGTGGCGCGGCGCGACTACATCCAGGCGGTGCAGGCCTACAACACCGAGATCCGCACCGTCCCGGGCCGCTGGATCGCCTCCACCCTGTACCCGGAGGCCAAGCCCATGGAGGCCTTCACCGCCACGCCGGACGCCAGCCGCCCGCCGAACGTGAAGTTCTAGGGCGATGCGCCGGGTCCCGGGCACCGGTCCCCTCGCCGTCCTTCTGGTCCTGTGGGCGGGCCTCCTCCTGGTAGGGCTCCTCTCGTCGGGAGCGGCCTGCGCCCTCGACCTGCCGGCGCTCACCGGCCGGGTGGTCGACGGGGCCGGCCTGCTGCGGCCCGCGGAGCGGGACGCGCTGGCCGCGACGCTCGAGGCGCACGAGGACCGGACCACCGACCAGGTCGTGGTCGCCACCGTGCCCTCGCTCCAGGGCACCTCGGTCGAGGACTTTTCCAACCGCCTCTTCCGCGCCTGGGGCCTCGGCACCAAGGCGCGCAACAACGGCGTGCTGTTCCTGATCGCCCCCACCGAGCGCAAGGTGCGGATCGAGGTCGGCTACGGCCTCGAAGGCGCGCTCACCGACGCGCTGACGAAGGTGATCATCGCGAGCGCGCCTTCGAGGCCGTA
>NZ_JTHF01000359.1 GCF_001043895.1 Methylobacterium indicum | reverse complement strand
CCGCCTGACCGCGACGCCGACCTGGCGCGGGCCGGTGATCCGGCTGCGCCTCGTCGATGCGGTGGCGGTGGCGGCCTCCGGCCTGCTGCTCCTCAAGGTCCTGGCCTTCCTCGACGCCGCGCCCTCCACCGGCAGCCGCTTCGCCGAGGTGCTGGCCCATGCCCGCTCCGGCTGGGAGCCGGTCGATCCGACGGTAACCGGCTCGGTCTCGCCGAAGGAGGCGCCGGCCGCTCCCGCGGCGTCGGCCCCGCCCGCGGAGCCGCCGCGGCCGGCGGGCGAGCCGGTCTCCTCCTCCGAGCGGGCGATCCTGGAGAAGCTCGGCGCCCGGCGCGACGCGCTCCAGCAGCGCTCGCGCGACCTCGAGACCCGCGAGCAGCTGATCGAGAACGCCGAGCGCAAGCTCGAGAGCCGCATCAACGATCTCAAGAACCTGGAGCAGAAGGGCGACGACGCCGCGGCCAAGCGCGCCGAGGCCGAGGCCGCCGGGCTCAAATCCCTGGTGACGATGTACGAGACGATGAAGCCCAAGGAGGCCGCCCGGGTCTTCGACCGGCTGAAGCTCGACGTGCTGGTGCCGGTGGTGGTCGCCATGAACCCGCGCAAGATGGCCGAGGTGCTGGCGGTGATGCAGCCCGAGGCGGCCGAGCGGCTCACGGTGGCGCTCGCCCAGCGCGCCCGCGGGGTCGGCGGACCGAAATCCGCCGCCGCCGCGCCGGGTCTGCCCCCGGGGGAGCTTCCGGCGATCGACGCGGTGCGCTGACCCAGGGTCATGAGCCGGATCGGCACTGAATTAAGCCCCCGTTAGCCGTATGCCGGCATGGTGCCGGCTCGGGGTTTACGGGCGGATCGCGATGGGTTCGACGGGCAGGAGCCGCAAAGCTGCGGCGCTGATCGCGCTGGCGGGCTGGACCGCCGGAGCGAGCGCGGCCGCCGCGGCGCAGCTGACGGCGATCCAGGGCAGCGAGCAGAAGAATTTCGGGCGCATCGCGCTCACCTTCGACCACGGCGTCAAGGTGACCGCCAAGGTCGTCGGCGGCGTGCTGGTGGTGGGCTTTCGCGAGCCGGTGACGGGCCAGCGCGAGCGCCTGGCGAGCGAGATGCCGGCCTACGTGGCGCAGGTCCGGCGCGACCCGGACGGCTCCGGCCTGCGCGTCGCCCTCCAGGCCCCCTACAAGGTCAACGTGCTCGAGGCCGGCGAGCGGGTCTTCATCGACCTGATGCCCGAGGGCTGGACCGGCCTGCCGCCGAGCCTGCCGCCCGACGTGCTGGCCGACCTCACCCGCCGGGCCGAGGAGCTGAGCGCCCGCCTGCGCCGCGAGGCCGCCGCACGCGCCCCGCGCCCGGTGCCCCTGCGCCTGGAGGTCGCCAACCTGCCGACCCTGACCCGGCTCACGATGCGCCTGCCGCGGCAGGCCGAGGTCGGGCTCACCCGCTCCGGCGGCGAGATCCGCCTGCGGGTGCCCGGCGCCTACACGATCGACGCTTCCGAGGCCCGCTCCGGCGCGCGCCCGGCGGTGACGGCCCTGGCGACCGAGGCCGGCACGGACGCCGCCGGGCTCACCGTGACGCTCGCCGAGGGCTACACCGCCGAGGGCTACCGCGAGGAGGAGTCCTACGTCCTCGACCTGATCAAGCCGGCCGACAAGGCCAAGTCCCAGGATGCCAAGTCCCAGGATGCCAAGTCCCAGGATGCGAAGGCGTCGGATGCAAAGGCATCCGAGGCCAAGGTCGCGGAGTCCAGGACCGCGGAGGTCAAGCCGGCGGTCGAGCCGCCGGCCCTCCACCCTCCCGGTCCAGGGCCGGATCGTCCGGGGA
>NZ_JTHF01000358.1 GCF_001043895.1 Methylobacterium indicum | reverse complement strand
GCGGCCCGCGTCGCCCTGCCGCCCGCCCTCGCCCGGAAGGCGGAGACCCCGCCCGGCGCTCCCGGACAGATCCCGCGGCACGACGGCCTGCCTCCCGGCCCGCCCCCGGGCGCGACGGCCCTGCGGCCGAGCCTGCCGGGGCAGATCCCGCCTGCCGCCGGGCCGCGCCAAGCAGCGCCGAACCCTGCTCCGAACCCGGCCCAGGCGCTGCCGGGCGCCGGCGGCACGCCGCTGCCCGCCATCGCCGGCCGTCCGGGACGGCCCGCTGAGCCGCCCGCCGGCCGGGCGGGGCTCAACCAGATTTCGCCCGCCGCGGCGCGGGCCGGCGCGACGCCGCCGGCGGACCGTCCATCCCCGTCCGGCATCCAGGCCGCTCCGCCGCCGCAAGAAACGGCAGCCGGCCTGGCGCAGGGCGTGCGCCCACCGGTCACGCCGCTGCGCCAAGTCCAACCCTTGCGTCAGGTCCAGCCGCTGCGCAGCGCCCAACCCCTGCGGATGGCCCCCGGTGCACAACCCACTCCGCCCCCGGCGATGCGACCCCGAATCGCCCAGCCGCAGCCGCGCATGACACCCTCGCCGATGGCGCAGCCGCCCCTCCCGGCCGCCCGGGCGCCACAGGCCGACGATCCCTTGCGCCGGATGCGGATGGAGCAGGCGATGCGCCAGCAGGCCCAGCAAGCTCAGGCCCAGGCTCAGGCGCGCCAGCGGGGCGAGGCGCAGCAGATGATGCAGCGCCAACAGCAGCAGATGCAGGACGCGATGCGGCGCCAGCAGGCCCAGGCGATGCGCCAGCCGCAGATGGCCGCGCCGCGCCCCCAGCCGATGGCGCCCCGGCCGATGCCGCAGATGCCCCGCCCGGCGCCCCACGGCGCGGGACCGGGCCACGGCTGCGGCCATCCGGACGGGCCGCCCTGTCGGTAACGACCGGGCGGGCGTGGTCACCCTCGCAGGGTCTTGCCGGATTCACGCTTTCCGTTTGCGCGTCGAGCCGCGGTCAATACAGGCTCTTTCCGGTTCCCCTCGTGGCGGGGCTGTCAGGGAAGGGCGCGTTTCCTCTCTCTTTACATCACGGTACACGACACAGCAGGTTCTGCGGTGCGGGCGCGACGGCCGTGAGCGTGACCCCTCCCCCCTCTGCGGGGGAGGGTGACGAACGCAGTAAGCCGGGAGAGGGGCAGCGCGCCGCTGTTCCAGATGGCGACCGTCATCATGGTCGCGACCTCTCTGGAAGCGGCGCCCCCTCTCCCGGCCCCTGCTGACGCAGGGGCCACCCTCCCCCGCAGAGGGGGGGAGGGTTCACGCTCACAGCCGTCGCGCCTGCATCGCACAACCTGCTGCGTCGTGTACCGTGCTCCCAAAGGAGAGAGGGGAGCGGGCAGAAGAGCCGCACCGTCTTCGGAGCGGTCTCCGCTCAGACCGGCTCCCGACGCCCCGTGACCTCGCTTCGGCGGACCGCACCCTCGCGCCGGGCCCGCGGGACGGGAGGGGTCGTCGAGGATTTGCGCTCGGCGCTCGGCGGCCGGCCGAAATGGTCGACATAGGCCTTGGAGAAATGCGACGCGGAGGAGAAGCCGCACTCGATCGCGACGGTGAGGAGCGGCATCGCCGTCTGGCGGATCAGGTGGCGGGCGTGGTCGAGGCGCACATGCAGGTAATGCTTGGCCGGCGAGCAGCCCAGATACTTGAGGAAGAGCCGTTCGAGCTGGCGCTTCGACAGCCGCACAGTGTCCGCCAGGGCCTGGCTGCCGAGCGGCTCGGCGAAGGTCTTCTCCATCAGGGCGACCACCTGCAGGAGCTTGGGATGCGCGACGCCCAGGCGCATGCGCAGGTCCATGCGCTGGCGCTCGTCGGCCTCGCGGATGCGGTGGTGGATCAGCTGGTCGGCGACGTCGGAGGCGAGGCTCGCCCCGTGCGCCCGGGCGATGAGCGACAGCATCATGTCGGCCGCCGCGGTGCCGCCCGCGCAGGTGAAGCGGGCGCGGTCGATCTCGAACAGGTCGGAGCCGATCTCGAGGGAATCATGCTCGGAGGCGAGGCTCGCTAGGTTCTCCCAGTGGATCGTCGCCCGGTAGCCGTCGAGGAGTCCGGCCTTCGCCAGCACGTAGGTGCCGGTGCAGACCGCCCCGATGGCCGTGCCGCGGGCTGCGCTCCGGCGCAGGGTGCTCTGGAGCGCCTGATGGTCGTGGCGGTGGATGTCGAGCCCGCCGCAGACGATGAGCATGTCGAGGCCCTGCGCCTCCTCGAACCGGCCCGTCGCCCTGACCTCGACGCCGTTCGAGGCCTCGCAGGTCTTTCCGTCCGCCGACCACAGCGAATAGCGGTAGAGATCGCGCCCTGCCGCACGGTTCGCGAGGCGCAGGGGCTCGATCGCCGAGGTGAAGGCGATCATCGAGAACTGCGCCACCAGCATGAAGCCGACCGAGGTCGTCTCCACCGCCACGGCGGACCCGTATCCGGCCTGTTCCATCGCCCGCGCCCCGGTCCTCTGCATCGCTTCCGCTCCGACAAAGCGAGAATCGTTCCAGGATACCCGATCCTGCGGGGAATCGTAGTCGGTGGGCGACGGCCTGCCCCGGCGGCGTCGCAAATCTCAAACTCGCGGTCGCCGTCGAGAAAGCTCCGGCGGGGCGCCCGGCCGATGATCCCTCAACACAGCGAGGCTGACCGATGCGCCGCTTTTCCCTCACGTCGCTGCTCTCCGAATCCCTGAAGGGACACCAGGGCTGGGGCCGCCAGTGGCGCGATCCGCAGCCCAAGGCCGCCTACGACGTCGTCATCGTCGGAGGCGGCGGTCACGGCCTCGCCACGGCCTATTATCTCGCCACAGTCCACGGCATCACCAACGTGGCGGTGCTGGAGAAGGGCTGGATCGGCGGCGGCAATACCGGCCGCAACACCACGATCATCCGCTCCAACTACCTCTACGACGAGAGCGCCGCGCTCTACGAGCACGCGCTCAAGCTGTGGGAGGGCCTGTCCCAGGAGCTGAACTACAACGTGATGTTCTCGCAGCGCGGCGTCCTGATGCTCGCGCACAACATCCACGACGTCCAGAGCTTCAAGCGCCACGTCTACGCCAACCGCCTCAACGGCATCGACAACGAGTGGCTGTCGAAGGAAGAGTGCAAGGAGTTCTGTCCGCCGATCGATATCTCGGACAAGCTCCGTTACCCCGTCCTCGGCGGCGCGCTGCAGCGCCGGGCCGGCACCGCCCGCCACGACGCGGTAGCCTGGGGCTATGCCCGCGGCGCCGATGCCCGCGGGGTCGACATCATCCAGAACTGCGAGGTCAAGGGCATCCGCCGCGACGCCTCGGGGGCGGCGATCGGCGTCGAGACGACCCGCGGCTTCATCCAGGCCGGGCGCATCGGCGTGGTGGCGGCCGGCCACACCTCGACCGTGATGGCGATGGCCGACGTGCGCATGCCGCTCGAGAGCTACCCGCTCCAGGCCCTGGTCTCGGAGCCGGTCAAGCCGGTCTTCCCCTGCGTCGTGATGTCGAACGCGGTCCACGCCTACATCTCGCAGTCGGACAAGGGCGAATTGGTCATCGGCGCCGGCACCGACCAGTACACGTCCTACAGCCAGCAGGGCGGTCTCCACATCACCACCCACACCCTCGACGCGATCTGCGAGCTGTTTCCGCAATTCACCCGGATGCGGATGCTGCGCTCCTGGGGCGGCATCGTCGACGTGACGCCGGACCGCTCGCCGATCATCGGCAAGACCCCGGTGCAGAACCTGTTCGTCAATTGCGGCTGGGGCACCGGCGGCTTCAAGGCGACCCCGGGCTCGGGCCACGTCTTCGCCCATACCCTCGCCACCGGCACCCCGCACGCGATCAACGCACCGTTCACCCTGGAGCGCTTCCGCACCGGGCGCCTGATCGACGAGGCCGCGGCGGCCGCCGTCGCGCATTGATGCGCGCGCCCGGACGGCGACGTCCGGGCGCGCCCTCCCCCTCCACCGCGACGCCC
>NZ_JTHF01000357.1 GCF_001043895.1 Methylobacterium indicum | reverse complement strand
CCAGGGCGCCACCGGCGTCCAGGGCGCGACGGGCGTGCAGGGTGCCACCGGCGCCCAGGGCGTGACCGGCGCCCAGGGAACCACGGGTGCGCAGGGTGCCACCGGCGTCCAGGGTGCGACGGGCGCGCAGGGCGCCACCGGTGCCCAGGGCGTGACCGGTGCCCAGGGGACCACGGGCGCGCAGGGCGCGACGGGCGTGCAGGGCGCCACCGGCGACCAGGGTGCCCAGGGCACGACTGGTGCCCAGGGTGCTACCGGCTCCCAGGGCGCGACGGGTGCCCAGGGTGCGACGGGAGCGCAGGGCGTCACTGGCGCCCAGGGTGCCACCGGCGAACAAGGCGCGCAGGGTGTGACCGGCTCCCAGGGCGCGACGGGGACCCAGGGTGCCACCGGTTCCCAGGGCGCGACGGGTACCCAGGGTGCGACGGGGGCGCAGGGCGTCACTGGCGCCCAGGGTGCCACCGGCGAACAAGGCGCGCAGGGTGTGACCGGCTCGCAAGGTGCGCCGGGCACCACCGGCTCCCAGGGCGCAACGGGGACCCAGGGTGCTACCGGCTCGCAGGGTGCCACCGGGTCCGCGGGTGCCACCGGTTCCCAGGGCGCGACGGGTGCGCAGGGTGCCACCGG
>NZ_JTHF01000356.1 GCF_001043895.1 Methylobacterium indicum | reverse complement strand
TCCGCGCCATCCCGCGCCGGGACGTGAAGCCGATCGCCAAGGCGCTGATCGCCCGCTTCGGCAGCTTCGCCGAGGTGATCAGCGCCCCGCCCGAGCGGCTGATGGAGGTCGACGGGATCGGCCCCGCCGTCGTCACCGACCTCAAGATCATGGAGGCCGCCGGTCGGCGCCTCGCCCGCGGCGCGGTCGTCGAGCGCACGCTCCTGTCCTCCTGGGCCGCCGTGATCGATTATTGCCGGGCCGCCATGGCGTTCGCGCCGCGCGAGGAGTTCCGGCTCCTCTTCCTCGACAAGCGCAACCGCCTGATCGCCGACGAGGTGCAGGGCCGCGGCACCGTCGACCACACCCCGGTCTATCCCCGCGAGGTGGTGCGCCGGGCGCTCGAACTCTCCGCCACCGCCCTGATCCTCGTCCACAACCACCCCTCGGGCGACCCGACGCCGTCCCAGGCGGACATCAAGATGACCCGGGACATCGTGGCGGTGGCCGGCCCCCTCGGCATCGTCGTCCACGACCACATCATCGTCGGGCGCGAGGGCCATGCGAGCTTCCGCGGGCTCAAGCTGATCTGAGCGACGGGTCGCCGGCCGGTCGATTTCCCGTGCCGAAACGCCTAAAAATTGAGCAGATTGTTGCGTCGCCCGGTCGATCGCGTCCCGCTTCGCCTGACCCAGCGCAAAGACGTGTGAGGCACAGGCGCGAAGGACGCATTTCCTTTGCCTTGGCCCCCGTCTTGCGTCTAGCTTCGGCGGAAACAGAGGGACGCCCATGCCGCTCAGCGCGTTCAACGAGATGACGGGAGCCCAGGAGAGCGGACTGGACCCGGCCGTCGTGCGCGAGGCGTACGCGGCACTCAAAACCTGGCTCGACACGACTCCGCCCGAGCAGTTCGACACCCGGCGGAGCCAGGCCGAGCTGTTCTTCCGCCGGATCGGGATCACCTTCGCGGTCTACGGCGACAACGAATCGACCGAGCGGCTGATCCCGTTCGACATCATCCCGCGGGTGCTGACCAAGCCCGAATGGGGTTTTCTCGAGCGCGGCCTCAAGCAGCGCGTCACCGCGCTCAACATGTTCCTGGCCGACATCTACGGCCCGCAGGAATGCATCAAGGCCGGGATCATCCCGGGCGACCTCGTCTACCGCAATCCGCATTACCGGCTGGAGATGCGGGATTTCGAGGTGCCGCACGGCAAGTACGTCCACATCGCCGGAATCGACATCGTGCGCACCGGCGAAGACCAGTTCTTCGTGCTGGAGGACAATGCCCGCACGCCGTCCGGGGTCTCCTACATGCTGGAGAACCGCGAGGTGATGCTGCGGCTCTTCCCCGAGCTGTTCTCCAAGCACCGGGTCTCCCCGGTCGAGGCCTATCCGGACGCGCTGCTGGCCACCCTGCGCAGCCTCGCGCCGATGCGCGCCGCCCGCGATCCGAGCGTGGTGCTGCTCACCCCGGGCCGCTTCAACTCCGCCTTCTACGAGCACTCGTTCCTGGCCGACAAGCTCGGCGTCGACCTCGTCGAGGCTTCCGACCTCTTCACCAAGGACGACGTGGTCTACATGCGGACCACCGAGGGCCCGCGCCGGGTCGACGTGATCTACCGCCGGATCGACGACGACTTCCTCGACCCCCTGGTTTTCCGGCCCGATTCGGTCCTCGGCGTGCCGGGGCTGATGAGCGCCTACCAGAGCGGCAACGTCACGCTCGCCAACGCGGTCGGCACCGGCATCGCCGACGACAAGGCAGTCTACAGCTACATGCCGGAGATCGTGCGCTTCTTCACCGGCGAGGAGCCGATCCTGCACAACGTGCCGACCTGGCGCTGCCGCGAGAAGGAGGCGCTGTCCCACGTGCTCGCCAATCTCGGCGACCTCGTGGTCAAGGAAGTCAACGGCTCGGGCGGCTACGGCATGCTGGTCGGTCCTCACGCCACCAAGCGCGAGATCGAGGAGTTCGGCCGCAAGCTGCGGCACGCGCCGGACGGCTTCATCGCCCAGCCGACGCTGGCGCTGTCGACCTGCCCGACCTTCGTCGCCTCCGGCGTCGCGCCCCGCCACGTCGATCTCCGGCCCTTCGTGCTCGCGGGCGCCGACGACATCCGCATCGTGCCGGGCGGGCTCACCCGCGTCGCGCTGAAGGAGGGGTCGCTCGTCGTCAATTCGAGCCAGGGCGGTGGCACCAAGGACACCTGGGTGCTCGACGGCTGACAGAGCGCGCCCGCGCCGCCCGCCCCGCATTCAGGACCCGGCCGTGCGCCCCCGCGCCCGGCCCGGTCCGCCCGCACCGCCACAGCGTGAGCCTCCCCAGCCGCCATGCTCTCCCGCACCGCCGACAACCTCTACTGGCTCTCGCGCTACGCCGAGCGCGCCGACTTCGTCGCCCGCATTCTCGATGCGGCGCTCCGCCTCTCCGCCCTGCCGGCCAATTACGGCGGCAGCGACGCGAACGAGTGGGAATCCGCGCTCGCCTCGGCCGGCAACATCGAGCTGTTTCGCCCGCTCTACGACAGCGTCAACGAGCATACCGTCCGCGACTTCCTGGCCTTCAGCCCCAACAACCCGTCCTCGATCCGCTCCTGCCTGCAGACCGCCCGGGAGAACGCCCGCAGCGTGCGCACGGCGCTGACGAGCGAGATGTGGGAGGCGATCAACGAGGCCTTCCTGCACCTGCGCAGCTTCGAGGGCCGGGACATGACCCGGGAGGAGTTCGCCCGCTTCCTCGACTGGGTGAAGGGCGTCTCCCTCGCCTTCGACGGCTCGGCCTACCGGACGATGCTGCGCAACGACGCGTTCTGGTTCACCCGGCTCGGCATCGCCATCGAGCGGGCCGACAACACCGCCCGCATCCTCGACGTGAAGTACCACGTGCTCCTGCCCGAGACCGAGCGGGTCGGCGGCAGCCTCGACTACTTCCAGTGGACCACGATCCTGCGCGAGGTCTCGGCGCTCACCGCCTATCACTGGGTCTACCGCGAGAGCATCAAGCCCTGGCTGGTGGCCGACCTCCTGATCCTCAACCGGGAGATGCCGCGCTCGCTCGCCAATTGCTACGGGATGCTGGTGCGCAACCTCGACCTCATCGCCGACGCCTACGGCCGGCACGGGCCGAGCCAGCGGCTGGCCCGCGGGATGCTCGCCCGCCTCGACGACCTGACGGTGGAGGAGATCTTCGCCTCCGGCCTGCACGAGTTCATCGAGGAGTTCATCGCCGAGAACAACCGGCTCGGGGCGGCGATCGTCGAGCAGTACCTTGGGTGAACGCCGCCGGCTCGGGCGACGCCGCCGGTTTCGCCCGGCCGCGGAGCGGTGTATAGCACCGCCCCGCACGGCCCCGCTTTAATCGTGACAGCGAGCTTCGCGACCCCATGCGCATCCGCGTCGTCCACGAGACGGTCTACCAGTACGACAATCCCGCCCGGAACCTGATCCAGATGCTGCGGCTGACGCCGCGGGACCACGACGGGCAGCACGTCCGGTCCTGGCGCATCGAGCCGACGGTGGACGGCCGCCTGAGCCGGCGCGAGGACGGCTTCGGCAACATCGTCCACGTCTTCAGCGCCGACGGGCCGGAGGAGGCCCTGGCGATCCGCGTCGTCGGCGAGGTCGAGACCACCGAGACCCACGGGGTGATGCGCGGCACCGCCGAGTGGCTGCCCGACCCGTTCTACCTGCGCGAATCGCGCTTCGCCGTCGCCGACGAGGCGATCCGGACCTTTGCCGAGGACGCGGCGGGTGGAGCGAAGGACCGTCTCGACCAGCTGCACCGGCTCCTCGCCGGCGTCCACCAGACCGTCGACTACGCCCCCGGCCCGACCGGGACCGCCACCACGGCGGCGGAGGCCTTCGCCCTGCGCAAGGGCGTCGGCCAGGACCTCGCCCACGTCTTCATCGCGGCGGCGCGCCACCTCGAGATCCCGGTGCGCTACGTCTCGGGCTATTGCTGGCGGCCCGACGCCCCCGAGCAGGAGGCGGGCCACGCCTGGGTCGAGGCCCGGGTGCCGGATCTCGGCTGGGTCGGGTTCGATCCCGCCCACGGCATCGCGGTGACCGACGCCCACCTGCGGGTGACGATCGGGCTCGACTACCTCGACGCCGCGCCGGTACGGGGCAGCCGCACCGGCGGCGGGACCGAGACCATGACGGTGCGGGTCCGCGTCGACGATGCCCGCGCGCAGGCGCAGGCCCAGCAGAGCCAGGAGGCGACGGTGAGCGAGGTCCCGGCCGAGAGGCCGCCCGTCGAGGTCCCCGTCATCCAGCACCAGGCGCAGGTCGGCTGACCCCCCCTGTGGCACCGCCGCGATAGCGGCGCGCCACCTCACCCCGGGGAAGCGGATTCGGCTGGATTCGGTACACCGCCTGCGCCAGGGTGACGCCGCGCGCGGTGCCGGACCGCCCGCCTGACGAATCGCCGGGGGCGGTGAGCGATGACCTATTGCGTCGGGATCCTGGTGGAGGAGGGTCTCGTCATGATCGCCGACACCCGCACGAATGCGGGGCTCGACGACATTTCGACCTACCGCAAGCTCCACATGTTCACGAAGCCCGGTGAACGCGTGCTGGCGCTGGCCTCGGCCGGCAACCTCTCGGTGACCCAGTCGGTGCTGGCGCTCCTGACCGAGGGGGTCGAGGACCCCGATACCGGCAAGCTCGAGACGATCTACGACGCGCCGACGATGTTCCGCGCCGCCCAGCTCATCGGCCGCGCGACCCGCAAGGTGCGGGCGATCGAGCGCGCCGGGTTCGAGGCCGCGCAACTGCGCTTCGAGGTGTCGTTCCTGTTCGGCGGCCAGATCGGCGACGGGCCGATGCGGCTCTACATGATCTACTCCGCCGGCAACTTCATCGCCTGCAGCCAGGACGCGCCGTTCCTGCAGATCGGCGAGCACAAGTACGGCAAGCCGATCCTCGACCGCGCCGTAACCTACAAGACCGACATCTACGACGCGCTGAAGGTCGGGCTCGTGTCGATGGACTCGACCATGCGGTCGAACCTCGGCGTCGGCCTGCCGATCGACCTGACGGTGATCCGCCGCAACACCTGCGACACCGAGGTGCTGCACCGGATCGAGGCGGGCGAGCCCTACTTCCACGACCTGCGCGAGCGCTGGTCGGCGGCCCTGCGGGCCGCCCACCGGGCGATCCCGCGGCCGCCCTACGGGCCGGGGGCGAAGTAGCCCGCCCCGGCCCGCGCGGGCTCAGAACGTGCCGCGCAACCCCGCGAACACGCTGCGCCCGTCGCCCGGGTAGAAGATCCGGGCGGCGCTGCCGGTGAGCGCCGCGGCGTTGGTCACCGCCGAGACGTCGGAGACGTAGCGGGCGTCGGTGAGGTTGCGGGCGTCGAGGAAGAGGGTCAGGCCGGGGTCGACACTGACCGAGGCCTGCAGGCCGACGAGGGCGTAGCCCGGCGCCCGCAGGGTGTTGGTGTGGTCGGCGAAGGCGCCGGTCGGCACCCAGTCGAGGGACGGCGCCAGGGTGAGGCCGCCGCGGGCGTAGCTCAGCACCGTGCGCAGGACGTCCCGCGGCAGGCCGGCGATCCGGTTGTCGCCGTAGACCGGATCACGCACGAACCGGAAGTCGTTGCGGGTCCAGATCTGGGTCAGCGTCAGGCTGTCGCCGACGCCGGTGAGGTCGCGGGCGAGATCGAGCGACACCGCCGCCTCGACGCCCTGGTGGCGGGTGCGCGGCGCGTTGAAGGTCGCGGCCGGGATGCCGAGGCCGGCATTGACCGAGAAGTTGATCAACTCGTCGCGGATCTCGGCCCGGTAGACCGTCACGTCGAAGCCGAGACGGTCGATCCGCCCGCGGGCGCCGGCCTCCACCGTCCAGGCGCGCTGGGCCTGGAGCGGCACGAAGGTGGTGTTGGCGGGATTCTGCTGCACGAGGTCGGAGAAATCCGGCACGTCGCGGGAACGGGTGAGGTCGCCGAAGACCTGGAGATCGGGCATCGGCTGCCAGAGCAGGCCGATCTTCGGGTTCACGCCCTCGTAGGTGCGGTTGGCGAATTTGGCCGACAGGTTGCCGGGTAGCCCGCCCTTGTCGCTGTAGGTGCGGTTGGCGGAAAACAGCTTGGCGCCGGTCATCAGCGCCACGTCGGGCAGGAACCAGAACCGGTTCTCGCCATAGGCCTCCAGGCTCGAGGCGCTCTGGAGGCTGTTGCGGGTCTGGGCGCCGCGTTGGCCCGCCACGTTCACGAATTGCAGCGCGGTGTTCTGGCCCGCATAGGCGCGCAGGCCCAGGATCGTGTCGTTGCGGAATCCCGCGACGTCGAAGCTGCCGGCCCAGTGCGGCGAGACGCCGTAGGTCCAGCCATCCTGGTCGATGACCTGGAAGATCGGGTGATACAGCGACTTGTGGATCGCCCAGGAATCGATGTCGAGCTTGCCGATGTCCAGGAGGAACGAGGTCCGGTTGGCGATCCGCTCGGTCGCGACCTGGCGCGACTGGTTGCCGGTGATCGCCGCCGGGTTGGCGATCCGGGGCGTGCGCAGCGATTCGTCGAGGGTGAGCGCGCCGGGAAGCTTCTGGTCGGTGACGTAGAGGCCGGCATAGAATCGGGTCTCGATGCCGGGGGCGATCTGGTAGCCGAGGTTGGCGTTGACGTTCTGGGTCCGCTGCACCTCGTGCTGGCGGAAGCCGTCGGCGTTGGTGACCGTGCCGTTGACGAGAAAGTCCGCCGGGCCCACGACCCGCGAGACCTGGAAATTCTCCCGCACCGCGTTGAAGCTGCCGCCGTCGATCCGCACGATGGTCGGCGCGAGCGCCGTGCGGGCGGTCGGCGTGACGAGGTTGACCGCGCCGCCGAGCGTCGTCGCCCCGAAGGTCAGGGCGTTGCCGCCCTTGTAGACCTCGACCGACCGCAGGGCGAGGGGATCGACTTGGTAGAAGTCGCCCGACCCGTCGGCGAGGTTGAGCGGAATGCCGTCCTGCAACAGTTCGATGCCGCGCAGGTGGAAGCCGCGGGCGACGCCCGAGCCGCGGATCGAGAGGCGCACCTCCTGGCCGTAGCGCTCCTGCACGGTGACGCCGGGCACGTCCTTCAGCACGTCGCGGAGGGTGTTGGCGTAGCGGTTCTGGATGTCGGCCGCGTCGACGAACCCGACCGAGCCGACGGTCCGGTTGAGGCTGCGGCGCTGCTCGGCCACCGACGGCACCGTGAGCGAGCCGCCTCCGGCCGCGGCGACGGCGGAGCCCGCCACCTCGATCTGCTCGAGGGGCAGGGCGCCGGCCGTCTGCTGGGCGGAGGCCGGGGGAGCGAGGCAGAGGAGAGCGGGCAGCACGGAGCCGCCCCGAAACAGCAGGGACATGACGGCGCGACCTTTCGCGGGCCGGAGCCGGGCAGGGCTCGACGGCGCGGGAGACGAGAAGGATGTCGGTGGATGGGAGGCAGCGCGCGCCGGGCGAGGGAGAGGGATCCCCAAGTCGAGAGGCGCGCCGTCAGTGTTCGGTTTGGGCTGCAGGACTTGCGCGCAGGACCGGCGCAGCCCGTCTGTCCCGCTGTCGCGGACCCGTCAGGACGGCAATCCTCTGGAGATCGGGCGCGGGATCTCCTCTCCCGTGTGGGCTAGCGTGTTCACACATCTCGGTTTGAACGCTTCTCCTTTTGAAAGTAGAGCGCCTCTCCTCCCCCTTGTGGGGAGGAGTTGGAGGTGGGGGTGGTGCCGGAGGAGACTCAGCGGTGCCTCCTGCACCACCCCCACCCCTAACCCCTCCCCACAAGGGGGAGGGGAAAGCGCGCTTACCTTCAATGGGTTAGCATTCAGAGGAGAAGTGTGAATCCGCTAGCCCGTGTGGGAAAGGGGATCCCGCGCCGTCTCAGTTCCCTGGACGGCCTTGACGCTCACGCATGCAGGCGAAAGCCGGACGATCCGGCGAGGCGATCCTCGCCACCATCAATGATGGTGGTGGCCGCCCCCGGCCTCCGGCGCCGACGCCCCGATGGCGCCGACGGCGAAGCGCACCGGCACGGTGCCCGCGCGCTCGAAGGTGAGGGTGCCGTCGAGGGTGTCGCCGGCCTTCGCCGGGCCCTTCAGGTCGAGGAACATCAGGTGGTAGCCGCCGGGCTTCAGGGCCACGGTCTCGCCCGGCTTGATGACGAGGCCGCCCTCGACCGGGGCCATCTTGGCCACGCCCTTGTCCATCGACATCTGGTGGACCTCGCCGCGGGCCGCCAGCGGGATCGAGGCCGCCAGCAGCCGGTCCGGCTCCTTGCCGGTATTGGTGATCTCGAGGTAGCCGCCCGCCACCTTGGCGCCGCCCGGCGTGGCGCGGATCCACGGTGCCGTGATGGCGAGGTCGCCGGCCTTGACCGTCGTGGAGGCCGCGGGGGCGGTACCCGGCGCGGCAGCGACCGGCGCCGCGGCGGCGGCCGCCACGATGCGCACGCCCGGCGCGGGCGATGTGAGGTCGCGGGAGGACTGGCCGGCCGCCGGCACCTCGCGCCAATCGGCGACGGCGCCGTCGCATTCCTGGCGCACCGGGAAGTAGACCGTGCCGCCCGGCGCCACCGCGTCGGTGAGGCCG
>NZ_JTHF01000355.1 GCF_001043895.1 Methylobacterium indicum | reverse complement strand
AGATGGGGCGAGGCCGGCCGCACTCATGAACGCACACCGTGTCGGAGAAGGGGGAGGGGGCGGGGCATCAGGCGTGGCGCCCCTGGCGGGTGAGGATCCCGAGGAGGCCCGACGGCACGAACAGGATGACGGCGAGCGCGGCGGCCGAGACCACGAAGGTCGAGAGCGAGCCGAGCGGCCGCAGCAACTCGCCGGCGGCGATCAGGAACACGGCGCCGAGCACCCCGCCGACGATGGTGCGCCGCCCGCCGAGCACCGCTCCGATGATGACCTGGACACCGACCGAGACGTCGACCAGCGTGCCGACCGAGGCGGTGCCCATGTAGAAGACGAACAGCGCGCCCGCGAGCCCGGAAAACACCGCGCTGACGCAGAACGCCGCGAGCTTGTGCTTGGCGACGTTGAAGCCGAGCGCACCGGCCTCGACCGGGTCCTGCCCGCTCGCCTGGAGGATCAGCCCGACCGGCGAGACCGCGATGGCGTAGAGGACGAGCCCGCTCACCCCCATGAAGCCCAGCGCGATCCAGTAGTTGGTGGCGGCGTCGATGCTGATGACATCGGGCACGGTGAGCCCGATCTCGCCGCCGGTCGTGTCGGCGAAGACCACGATCAGGTTCTGCAGGATCAGCACCGCCACGACGGTGGTGAGGCCAAAATATGGGCCCCGCACCCGCAGCGCGGGCAGCGCCAGGACGAGGCCGCCGATCACCGCCGCGACCGTGCCGGCGAGCAGGCAGAGCGGGATGCCGACCCCGTGGCCGTTGAGGATGCCGGAGGTGTAGGCCCCGAGCCCGATCAGGAAGGTCGGCCCGAAATTGACCTCGCCGGCAAAGCCGAACAAGAGGTCCCAGGCCATCGAGAACACGCCGAAATAGTACGCGACGGTGAGGAGCCCGAGGATGTAGCCCGAGACCCAGAGCGGCAGCACGCTGGCGAGCGCGAGGCCGATCAGGCAGAGCCAGAACAGCGGATTGCGAAGAGTCTTG
This sequence comes from Methylobacterium indicum, assembly GCF_001043895.1. Classification (GTDB taxonomy): domain Bacteria; phylum Pseudomonadota; class Alphaproteobacteria; order Rhizobiales; family Beijerinckiaceae; genus Methylobacterium; species Methylobacterium indicum. Next base: position 1,147 of record NZ_JTHF01000355.1, on the reverse strand, counting down.
GCGAACATTCAGGCCTCTTCTTGGGATGACGAGGGGGCCGGGGGATCAGCGGCGCCCGAGGAGGCCCTGCGGGCGGACATACATCACGGCGACGAGGAGCAGCAGCGCGGGGATGGTCCGGTAGGCCGGGGAGACGAGATAGGCGGTGAGCGTCTCGAGGTAGCCGACGACGTAGGCCGCGATCAGCGAGCCCGAGACGCTGCCGAGACCCCCCAGCACCACGATCGAGAAGGCGCTCGCGGTGAGCGGGCCGACGCTGTAGCTCGACACGCCGAGGAACTGGCCGAGCAGCACCCCGGCGATGCCCGCGAGCACGCCGTAGATGAGCCAGATCGCCACGTAGATCCGCGACAGTTCGAAGCCGAGCAGCGTCACGCCGCGGGGATTCATCGAGGCCGCGAGCAGCACCTTGCCGGTGCGGGTGCGGTTCACGAGGAGCCACAACAGCCCGATCGTCGCCCAGCACACCAGAGCCGTGAAGACCTGGTTCCACGGCGTGCGCACGCCCGCGATGGTCACCACGCCCTCGACGATCGGCATCACCGTCTTGGCGTTGCTGGTGAACAGGTAGGCGATGAACTCCTGGATCATGATGCCCCAGAGCAGGGTGCCGGTGAGGATGAAGATCTCCTTCTCCTCCGGCGGGATCGCCCGGGACTTGTCGATGGGGCGCACCACGACGCCGTAGGTGGCCAGCGTGAGCCCGGTGCAGACGACGATGCCGGCGGCCGCACCCGCGTAAGAGCCGAGGCCGAACTCGCTGGAGGCCGCCCAGGCCACCACCGCGGCGGTGACCATCAGCGCCCCGTGCGAGAGGTTGAGCACGCCCGAGACGCCGAAGATGAGGGTGAAGCCGGTCGCACCGAGCGCGTAGAGCGCCGAGATGGCGAAGCCGTCGATGAGGATCTGGATCGCGGTCATGGGGCTCGCGGGGAAGAGGAGGGGGCGAGGCGCGCGCGAGACCGCCCCTCTCCCGTTTGGGCTAGCGTGTTCGCACATCTCGGTTTGAACGCTTCTCCCTTTGAAGGTAGCGCGCCTCTCCTCCCCCTTGTGGGGAGGAGTTGGAGGTGGGGGTGGTGCCGGATGAAGCTTGCGCTCTACGCGGTACCACCCCCACCCCTAACCCCTCCCCACAAGGGGGAGGGGA
>NZ_JTHF01000354.1 GCF_001043895.1 Methylobacterium indicum | reverse complement strand
GGAGGAAACGCCCAAGAGGGCTGGCAAGTCCGCGACGCCATCGCGTCCTTGCGTGCCTCCTGTGTCGCACGCTCTTTCGCACCGCACAATCCGGGATTTCCGCAGGGGCTGACATGCGCCGGGCGCATGCGCATCCGGGAACCGATCCACGGGTCTCATCCGTCGACGCCGATCGCGAATTCCATTCCGCGGCCCGGGCCCTGATCGGCGTAGTCGAGGAGCGTGTAGCCGCGCTCGGCCAGCGCCGCCTCGAGGTCGTCCCGGTGGCGGCGGAAGAGCTGCCCGATCGCCAGCGGCGTCAGGCGCGGGCTCGCCCGGCGCAGGGCCTCGACGCCGATCTGGAGCGGCGCGCCCTCCCGGTCCGCGATGCGCACCAGCGCCGAGGCGAGTTCCGCCGCCTTCGTCTCCGCCGCCGATTTCGCCTTGAAGGCCATGGTCGTCCTCCTCGTGTGACGGGTCAGCCGCCGGTCAGCTGCTCGGCGAAGTCCTCCGGGATCTCCCCGAACTGGCCCAGGATCTCGACGCTCTCGAGTTCGCCGGTCTCGTCGTCGGCGACGATGCGCAGGGCCGCCGCGCCGGGCATCCGGCCGGCGATCGCCTCGGCGCGCTTGAGCGCGCCGCTCTCGGTCGGCGCCACGTCGCGCGTGCCGGGGCGCAACCGCTTGCGGTGCACCTCGAAGGTCTGCACCACGAAGGTCGTTCGCATCGCCATGTCCTGCGTCTCCCGTTCCCGTCACCCCGTGCCCGATACCGGCACGAAGCCCCGACCGGAAGTCGCCGGCCCAACGTTCTTCGTCCGTTCTAACAGGGCGGGCGGAGCGTCTCCACCCCGGCGGGTCGCGGCGGATGCGCCTGGATTAGGTCGTGCGGTCGAACGTCGGGTGCCGTCCGCGTCACCGAACTGTTGCTCGCCTGCCTCTATGTGCCGCCTTGGAAACATTCCAGGGACTTTCCCCATGGCCATCGGCCCCTCGACGACCCAGACCCCCTACCTGGTGCCGAGCACCGGCAATGTCAGCTTCACGTCGCTTCTCAGCGTCGGCGACACCGTGCCCGGCTCGGTCAAGGCGGACGGCACGCCCTGGCGCTTCGTCGGCATCCCGGACGGCATCGGCGCCTTCGACAACGGGGACGGCACCGCCACGGTGCTGGTCAACCACGAGATCGGCGCCACCTCCGGCGTGGTGCGGGCGCATGGCTCGGCCGGCGCCTTCGTCGACCGGCTGATCGTCGACAAGGCGAGCCTGAAGGTGCTCTCGGCGGGTGATCTCGGCACAAGCTATTACGGCTTCAACGCCGCGACCGGCAGCTACCAGAAGGCGACCACGGCGCTCGCCCGGCTGTGCTCGGCGGATCTGCCGGCGGTCTCGGCCTTCTACGACGCCTCGACCGGCCTCGGCACCCCGGCCCGCATCTTCATGAACGGCGAGGAGACCGGCGCCGAGGGGCGGGCGCTCGCCTGGGTGGTGAACGGTCCCGAATCCGGGCGGATCTACGAATTGCCTCGCCTCGGCAAGTTCTCGATGGAGAACTCTCTGGCGAACCCGGCCTCGGGCGTGAAGACGGTGACGATCGGCACCGACGATTCCTCGACCGGCCAGCTCTACGTCTATGTCGGCACCAAGCAGGCGACGGGCTCCGAGATCGACAAGGCCGGCCTGACCAACGGCAAGCTCTACGGCATCAAGGTCCCGAGCGTCCTCGTCGAGACCAACGCCACCTCGCTCGCCACGGCCGGCGCCGCCTTCTCGCTGCAGGAGATGGGCCCGAACGGCGACGTCTCGAAGATGACCGGCGCCCAGCTCCAGGCCGAGAGCGACGCGGAGGGCGTCACCACCTTCCTGCGGCCCGAGGACGGCGCCTGGGACCCGAGCAACCCCAACCGCTTCTACTTCAACACCACGAACGCCATCACCAGCCCGTCACGGCTCTGGGCGCTCGAGTTCACCGACGTCACCCGGCCCGAGCTCGGCGGCACCATCAAGGAGGTGCTGCGCGGGACCGAAGGGCAGGTCATGCTCGACAACATGACGGTGACCGCCGACGGGAAGGTCATCCTGCAGGAGGATCCGGGCAACAACGCCCGCATCTCGAAGGTCTTCCAGTACGATCCGGCCAACGGGTCCCTGACCGAGATCGCCCAGCACGATCCGGCCCGCTTCGGCACGCCGCCGACCGCGCCGTTCAACCAGGACGAGGAATCCTCCGGCATCGTCGACGTCAGCACGATCTTCGGCGGCCCGGGCCGGCAGGCCTTCCTGCTCGACACCCAGGCGCACTACACCCTGGGCGGCGAGCTGGTCGAGGGCGGCCAGCTGATGCTGATGACCCAGGACCGCTCGATCCGCGGCACGGACGGCAACGATACGCTGACCGGCAGCGCCATCGACGACCTGATCGACGGCGGCGCCGGCGACGACGTCATCTTCAACACGCCCGGCAACGACATCCTGCTCGGCGGCCGGACCCCGACCGGCCCGACCGGCACCGACACCCTGGTGTTCAATTCCAGGCTCGCCGATACCACCGTCACCCGCGACGGTGCCTACACCCTCATCACCGGACCCGAGGGCCAGGACCGGGTCACCGGCTTCGAGCGCTAC
>NZ_JTHF01000353.1 GCF_001043895.1 Methylobacterium indicum | reverse complement strand
ACCTACTACGTCGACACCACGGCGGTCGGCACCACCGGCGACCTCGTGGTCGAGAAGCCGAACGAGGGCATCGACACCGTGATCAGCACGGTGACCTTCACCCTCAAGAGCAACGTGGAGAACCTGACGCTCGTCGGCCCCGACGCGATCAACGGGACCGGCAACGAGCTCGCCAACGTCCTGACCGGCAACGACGCCGCCAACATCCTCAACGCCAATGCGGGGGACGACGTCCTCATCGGCATGGGGGGCGACGACCAGATGCGGGGCGGGCTCGGCAACGACACCCTCGACGGCGGGCTCGGGCGCGACACCGCGCTCTATGCCGGGCGGATGGCGGATTACCGGATCAGCGATGTCGGCGGCACCGTCACCATCACGGACCTCAACGTCGCCGACGGCACCGACGAGGGCACCGACCTCCTCCACAACGTCGAGGTGCTGAAGTTCCTCGACGGGACCTACATCGTCAACATTCCCAACGGCCTGTTCACCAACAGCGCCGACACCATCGACTTCTCGACCGTGCGGGCGGGCGACTACCTCGACGGCACGCAGTACGACGGCCAGCTCGGCGACGACGTCGTCCGGCTCGCCGGGACCACGGCGGCGGCGGCCGCCGCCGGATTCGACCCGGCCCGCGCCTTCGATGCCGGGGCGGGCAACGACACGGTCTACGGCGGTGCCCTCGACGACTGGATCAAGGGCGGCGCGGGCGACGACGTCCTCGACGGCGGTGCGGGCTCCGACCGGCTGGAAGGAGGCGCGGGCAACGATACCTACTACGTCGACACCACGGCGGTCGGCCTCACCGGCGACCTCGTGATCGAGAAGGCGAACGAGGGCATCGACACCGTCGTCAGCCCGGTGACCTTCACCCTCAAGAGCAACGTCGAGAACCTGATCCTCACCGGCTCCGCGGATATCGCCGGCTTCGGCAACGAGCTGGCGAACGCGATCACCGGCAACGACGGCAACAACTCCCTGAAGGGGGACGCGGGCAACGACACCCTCCTCGGCGGGCTCGGCAACGACAGCCTGACCGGCGGCCTCGGCAACGACCTGATCGACGGCGGCCTCGGCACCGACACGGCGGTCTTCGCCGGGCTGAAATCCGGCTACCGGCTCACCTTGAGCGCGGGGCGCGCCTCGATCACCGACATCGACGCCTCGGACGGCGACGAGGGCACCGACACCCTCGTCGGCGTCGAGGTTCTGAAATTCGCCGACGGCAGCATCCTGGTCCCGCTCGGCAGCGCCCCGACCGACCTCGCCCTCAGCCACGCGGCGGTGGCCGAGAACAGCCCCGGCGAGGCCCCGGTCGGCACCCTGTCGGCCGTGGACCCGGATGCCGGCGACCTCTTCACCTTCGCCCTCGACGACGATTCCGGCGGCGCCTTCGCGCTGCGCGGCGCCGACCTCGTGGTGGCCCCCGGCGCCGCCCTCGACTACGAGGCGACCCCGACCCGGACCGTCACCGTGCGGGTCACCGACGCCGCCGGGCACGTCTTCGCCAAGGCGCTCACCATCGCGATCGAGGACGTCGGCGGCCTCACCGTCACCGGCACGCCGTCGGCCGACGCGCTGACGGGCACGACCGAGAACGACGTCCTCGACGGGCTCGCCGGGGCCGACACGATGACCGGGGGGCTCGGCGACGACCGCTACATCGTCGACAACGCCCGCGACCTGCCGGTGGAGGGGCCGAACGGCGGCTTCGACACCGTCGAGAGCAGCGTCAGCTTCACCCTCGGCGCCCATCTCGAAGCCTTGATCCTGGTCGGTACCGCCTCCAACGCCACCGGCAACGCCGTCGACAACCTGCTGGTCGGCAACGCCCGCAACAACATCCTCGACGGCGGCCTCGGCCACGACACGATGCGGGGGGGCCTCGGCAACGACACCTATCTCGTCGACGATGCGGGCGACGTCGTGATCGAGGAGGCCGATGCGGGCACCGACACGATCAAGACCGCCCTGGCGAGCTACGTCCTGTTGACCGGCAGCAACGTCGAGAACCTGACCTATACCGGCACCGGCGCGTTCACCGGCACCGGCAACGAGCTGGCCAACACCATCACGGGGGGCGCCGGGGCCGACCGGCTCGACGGGGGCGACGACCTCGTGAAGGATTCCCTGCGCGGCGGGGCGGGCGACGACGTCTACGTGGTGCGGATCGGCGACACCGTGACGGAGGCCGCGGGGGGTGGCCACGACACGGTGCAGACGGCGCTCGCGACCTACAAGCTCGCGACGGAGGTCGAGGACCTGATCTTCACCGGGACCGGCGCCTTCAAGGGGACGGGCAACGCCTCGAACAACCTGATCGTCGGCGGCACCGGCGACGACACTCTCGACGGCGGCACCGGCAACGACCTCTTGGTGGGCGGGGCCGGCAACGACACCTACATCCTCGACGCGTCCGGCGACACCGTCTCGGAATTCCGCATCCCGGGCGATCCGACGAGCGGCGATGCCGGCGGCATCGACACGATCCAGATCAAGACGGGCCTGACCGCCTACGACCTCGCCGCGGCCCCGTTCGTCGAGAAGCTCACCTATTCGGGCACGGCGGCGTTCCGGGCGACGGGCAACGGGCTCGACAACGTCCTGGTCACCGGCGCCGGCAACGACACCCTGTCGGGCGGACTCGGCCGCGACACGCTCACGGGCGGGCAGGGGGCCGACCTTTTTCTGTTCTCCGCCCCCGGCGAGGGCGCCGACCTGATCACCGACTTCGCCCGCAGCCAGGGCGACAAGATCGGGATCACGGGCTCCGGATTCGGCGGCGTGGCTCCCGGCGCCCTGGCGGCGGACTGGCTGGTCTCCGGCAAAGTGGCGACCACCGGAGATCACGGGCAGTTCCTCTACGACGCGACGACCCGGATCCTGTCCTGGGACGCGGACGGCACCGGAAGCACGGGGGCGGTCGAGATCACCGCCTTCGCCAAGGCGACGACCCTCGCGGCGTCCGACATCCTCGTCGTCTAGGGCCTTGTCCGACCGAGCGGGGACCGCTTCGTCGGGGAAATTTCCGTCTGATTTGGAGATCTAGAGCATTTTCCGACGAAGTGGACGCCAGTTCGTCGAAGAAAATGTGGCAAAACAAAGACTTAGAGAGCTTCGCGATGGCAACGCGATCGTGAAGCGCTCTAGACCTCAGCGCCCGTTGCAACGCGATCGGGCACGGGTCCAGGAGCGATCGTCCGGGCGGCCCGAGACTCTCGGTGTCTCCGGCGAGTTGGCGACGGCTGCGAAACCCGAACTCGGCTCGGCTTTGCCGGTCCCCGAGGAGCGGCGCTGCGACGAAGCCTTGCCGCGAGGCGCCATGTCTGTCGAGCCGGCGCGCCTCCCTGGCCGGACATCAGGAGCGCCGCCGGTGCGATCGGCACCAGCGCCATCCGCGATCGATGCAACCCGACCCGCGCATCGGCGACCAGGGCATTGCGGCCCCGAGAGACCGCGTGGCTTGAGACCGCGCGGCTCGAGGGTAACCCGCAGATGCGCGCAGCACCGACACAGCGGTCGTAGAGACGACGGCCCGAACGATCGCGGGATTTGCCCCAGGTGAACGGGGAGACCGCCACGATCCCCGGCCGAACGTCCCAGTGAAGGATCGCGCGGGACGGACCAGCACGCCCACCCCGAGCAATCATGCAACCATTATACGAAACATATAAAAACACTGGTTGTGAAAACCGTCCGCCGATGCCCCCGTGGACGGAGTGGAGCGGGAACTTTCGACCACTTCGGCACGTCATGCTGGTACAGGACTGCGCTTCCACGACTTGCGTCGCATGGTCGCATGCACTCGCGACTGATGCGACGACGGGCGATAGACCGGACGGTGCCGGGATAAACTTGCACCTATGTATTCTTCGATTGACTTATGAAGAAGATTTTCCTGTCTTTTCAGGGTGGCCTTATGCCGCTTCGACATCTGATTATCAAAATAATTGATGCCATATTTACATGAATAGGGTCAGTATTTCCTATCCATGATACAATTTTACCAAATATGGAGGTGCCTTTTATTTTCCCCGTAGATCTTCTTGAGTGTAGATAGGGATGCTCGACCGAGGCGTCCGGACCAGAATGTAAATTTCGAACTAATAAATGCAGTCTTTTTTCCCAATGTTTCTGGATCGTTACATACATGCTGGCGCGATACGTGACGTCAGCGTGCCGATTCGCATCAATTCTGACAAGTATCGTATCTAGGAATTGCGGATCATGAGTTAGTTTGACTTAATCACCGCTCTCACTCGGTCCTGGATAAATCCAGATCAAGCTGCCTCAGCAGTCTATGTCGGAAAATTACCACTTCACGGCAGCAGGATCGTACCGCATAATCCGAACAGTCTAGTCGCATGGAGAGCGGAAATGGCTGATGGAGCCGCCCACGGAGTTGCCTGGAACTCCCCCGAGGGCACTTTCAGCGCCGGCGACCCGGGCGCCGGGACGCCAATCCTGCTGATCGACGGACGGGCACTCGAGCGGGAATGCCTTGCACTTCGTCTGGCGATGGCGGGATTTCGCGTGATCTGTCTCTCCAGTGTCGAAGCCTGGCGCCAGACCGAGGATCGGCCGGCCGTGGCCCTGGTCCTGCTGTACTGCGACCGGACGATCGAGGAACGGCGCCGCATGCTCGACGGCCTCCACCAAGTCGGGGCGACGCAGGTCATCGTGATCTCGCCGGTCGGCAGCCTGAAGTCGATGATGGCGACGATCGAGCACGGCGCCCGCGGCTACGTCCCGACCGCCTCGACCGTGAGCCAGGTCGTCGCGGCGATGCGGCTGGTCCTGTCGGGAGAAGTGTACATTCCGCCCAACTGCCTGTTCGGCGCCAAGGATCCCGAGATCGCGCGCCCCCCGGATGCCTGCTGGCAGGACAACTTCACGGCCAAGCAGGTCGCCGTCATCGAGGGGATCCGAATGGGCAAGCCCAACAAGATCATCGCCTACGAACTCAACATGTGCGAAAGCACCGTGAAGGTGCACATCCGCAACGTCATGAAGAAGCTCAATGCCCGCAATCGCACCGAGCTCGCCTTCAAGGCGACCGAGATGGCGGCGACGGGCTGAAGCGGAACGCGCACAGCCCGCTTCCTCACGATCACCCGACGGGGTATCGCGCGACATCGCGCGTCGAGGATATCCGCCCGGCCCGTCACCGGGGCACCGATCCAACGAACCGTCCAGCCGCCCCTGACGATCGTCCGGCTCCGTCCAGGCAGGCTGAAAGGGCCGGGCCCAGCGGCGGACCCGTCCGAATCCTGCATCGGGCGACACCTCGTCGGTGGCCGCGGCGCCAGGGAGATCGATCCGGCATGATCGATCCGGCCTGCCGGTCTCTTCAAATCGGAGCCCGCTCCCCTCGCGGCACCGCATCCCTCCGCCCGCACGAGCCGGCCTGCCTGAGGTTGATGCTGCAAGCCGGTGGACAGACCAGATCTTCGTCGGCAGGCCGCCGCCGTGTCCGTCCGTGGATCGCCATGTCATCGCGACGATCGTTGCCCGTATCGCACCGCGGATACGGGACTGGCGCGACGCAACGACGAGCTATGTCGATAGAAGATCATGGTAATTATTGTATTGTTTAATAAAATCTTTCATATGTATGTTATATTGAACTATTTTATGATCGGAATACGCTTGACGATTATCCCACTCTCGTTACGGATCGCAATGTTCCAGCACTCTCGGGGGTCGATAAAGGATACGCTATCCTTCTCGCCAATCACTGCCTGGATTTCCGCGACGACATAATCGACATCTTGTGCTTCGACACCATCCTCGTCGGAGATGGTCGTATCCTTTCCTTCCAGATCGAGGAAAAAGCGGGAAACGGTGCAGTGGTCCATCGGGCTCATGAAAGCCTGATCCCTCGTAGCGCACGCATGAACGGCAAGCATGTTCGTCACGATATTAGTCTCCTACCCGACTCGATCTATTGCCCAAATTAGTTAATTTTTGGTTAAAGCCTTGCAAAGACGGTGAATAGCGGGCGAAATATCAGGATTTAACAGTCAAGTAATATCAAAAGACGTACGATTTGGCCCGTCGCCAACGCAGACAAGCCGTAAGTGGTAGGCCGATGGCCGATTGGCGCTGTTGCCCGTCGGGGCGTCGCCCCTTGGCCCGTCGACGCATCGCACCCGGCGGGACGGGAAAGCTGCGTTCCCGCGCGATCCCGTCGGAGGAGCCGCTCGCGGACCGCCGTCCGACGATTCGGGCATCACCGGGTCCGGCGAACGCGACAGTGATGCGCGTTCGCCGTCGGATGCGGCGGCCCGGCGATGCCGGGACCGCCCCGGAGGCGCCCGATCCGTCGGAGGCTGGGAGAATTCAGCCCGAGGTCGCGGCCGTTACCGGACCGGCCACCCTACCGGCGCCCCCCGCCTCACTCCTTCGCCAGCGCGTCCGCGAAGGCGGCGATGCGGTTGCGGGCGTAGGTCGGCAGGCCGGCGCTGATCGAAGTGCCGGTGTTGAACGAGGAATTGCCCATCAGCACCTGGGCCGGCAGCAGGTTGCGCAGCACAGGGACCCGTTCGTACTCCTTCTTGCGGTCGAGCACGTCCGCCTTGATGCCGAGCGTCATGTAGGCGGTGACCACCGTCCTGTTCGGGTCGTTCGCCACCGGCTGGAGTACCGCCAGGAACTTGCCGAACCGCAGGATCTGGTTGACCCAAAAGATGTTCTGCTCCATCGCGCCGGCCACCGGCGCCTCGATCTTGGTGAGCTGGACGAGCTTGGCGGCCTCGTCGGGCGGGAGGACCCGCAGCTCGCTCTGGAACGAGACGAACTCCGCGATCTTCTTGGCGCCGTCCTCGAGCTTGTTGGCGAGCTTCACGCCGAGCGGCAGCTTGCCCTCGAGATCGTAGCGCGACTCGATGCAGGTCGTGTCGGGCGCCTCGCACCACGGCCGGTCGGGCCGGCGGGCGAAGGCGGCGGCCGGGTCCTTGGTCGGGGTGGCGTCCGCGGGGCTCAGGGGCTTGTGCTTGATCGCCGGGTCCATCCGCGACACGAACGGGATCGTGGCGAAGCGCTTGAGGTCGATCCGGTCGGCCGGGCGCGGCACGATGAACCGCGCCTCGGCGACGTAGACCTTCAAGGCCTCGTGCCGGGGCTTGGCCACCCCGTTCACGGTCTGCACGTAATCCGGCTCGACATAGGCCGGGTGAGGGGAGAGCAGGGCCTTCTGGGCCGGGCTGCGCTTGCCCCATTCGGTGAACGGCACGAGGCCTTGAAG
>NZ_JTHF01000352.1 GCF_001043895.1 Methylobacterium indicum | reverse complement strand
GCGCTCGCCGCCGCCTTCACCGCTCCGGCCTTCGCCACCGCGGCCCTGGCCCAGGCAAAGCCCGCGCAGAGCGCGCTGGTCCAAGCCCAGCCCCACACCCAGCCCTCGGCCGAGGCCGCCGCGCCCCAGGATGACGGCGTGCTGCGGGTCTGCGCCGCGGCGAACCAGCCGCCGCTGTCGCTGAAGGACGGCACCGGGCTGGAGAACCGCATCGCCGCGGCGGTGGCCGAGGCGATGGGGCGCAAGGTTCAGTTCGTCTGGTCGGAGAAGCCCGCGATCTACCTGGTGCGCGACTTCCTCGACAAGAAGCTGTGCGACGTCGTCGCCGGGCTCGATACCGGCGACCCGCGGGTGCTGACGACGAAGCCGTATTACCGCAGCGGCTACGTCTTCGTGACCCGGGCCAAGGACGGGCCCGACGTGACCTCCTGGTCCGATCCGCGGCTCAAGCAGGTCGGCCACGTCGCGGTGCCGTTCGGCTCGCCGAGCGAGACGATGCTGAAGAACATCGGCCGCTACGAGGAGGACATGGCCTACCTCTACTCGCTGGTGAACTTCCGCTCGCCGCGCAACCAGTACACCCAGATCGATCCGGCCCGCCTCGTCGGCGAGGTCGCGAGCGGCAAGGCCGACGTCGCGGTGCCCTTCGCTCCCGACGTCGCCCGCTTCGTCAAGGCCTCGTCCGTGCCCCTGCGCATGACCCTGGTGAAGGACGACGCCACCCGCGCCGACGGCCAGAAGGTCGCCATGCGCTTCGACCAGTCGATGGGCGTGCGCCGCGGCGACGACGCGCTGCTCGCCGCCCTCGACACGGCCCTCGTCAAGGCCCGTCCGGCGATCGACGCGATCCTGAAGGACGAGGGCGTCCCGACGGTGCCGACCGGGTCCTGATTCCCCGCTTCATCCCCTCGTCCCGCGGGCCGCCGGAGGTGGCCCCTTCCTGCAACAGAGCGTCACTTCATGATCCAGCGTAGGACCGCCCTCGGTGCCAGCCTCGGGCTCGTCATCGTCATCGCCAGCCTCGGCGCCCTGCCGCGGCCCACCACGGCCCAGAGCAGCGCCGTGGACCTGCGCAACGTCGTCACCGGCGAGAAGCTCGACTTCTCTGACGTGCTGCCGGAGGGCAAGGACACGCCGGGGGTGAAGCAGTTCCTCGCCACCGGCCACAACCCCTACATCACCGATGCGAGCTGCCTGAAGAAGGGCGAGCAGACCTTCCTCGCCGCCTGCTCGGGCTGCCACGGCCATATCGGCGAGGGCAAGATCGGCCCCGGCCTCGCCGACAATTACTGGACCTACCCCCAGAACACGACCGATGCCGGCCTGTTCTCGACGGTGTTCGGCGGCGCCAACGGCCAGATGGGCCCGCACAACGAGAGCCTGACCCTCGACGACATGCTGCAGGTCACCGCCTGGGTCCGCCATCTCTACAGCGGCCCGGTGGCCGATGCCGAGTGGCTGAACGACGAGCAGAAGAAGGCCTACAAGCCCTACAAGCTCGGCGAGACCTTCCCCGACAACCCGCCCGGGATGTGCGCCAAGACCGGCAAGTCCTGACGGCGACCGATCCCGGGTCGCCGCACGACCCGGGCTGACGGGGCCGGAGCCGGTCTTCGCTCCGTCTCCCGACCCGCACGCCCCGAACCATAATTCGACAGGAGGAACACCATGCGCCTGACCCTCGCCGTCATCGCCCTCGTCGCCGGCTCGGCCCTGCCGGCGCTCGCCTACGACGGCACCAAGTGTAAGGCCCCCGGCAATTGCTGGGAGCCCAAGCCCGGCTTCCCCGAGAAGGTCGCGGGGACGAAGTACGATCCCAAGCACGATCCCAAGGAGCTGAACAAGCAGGCCGATTCGATCAAGGCGATGGAGGAGCGCAACAAGAAGCGGGTCGACAACTTCAAGAAGACCGGCAAATTCGAATACGACGTCAGCAAGATCGCCGCCCAGTAATCCCGCAGCGCTTTCGAGCGGATCTGCTCGAAGGCGCAAGGCAAGCCCGACTGGGTGTCGGCGCTGATGCGCCGGACGCCTTGGCGTCGACGCGTCGATGCCAAGGCACGAGGATATGGCGCGTGCCGGGCGTGGCGCCGATCGCGCCGCGCCCCCGCGATTGCGATGCATCCGTCCCGGAGTTGTCGATCCGCATGAACCAGATCCGGCCGGCCGACGCGGCCCTGACCGACTGGCGCCAGGCCGCCCTGCGCTTCGAGGCGGAGATCGCCAAGGCGGTGGTGGGCCAGGAGCGGGCGATCCGCCTCGTCACCATCGCGATCTTCGCCCGCGGGCACGTCCTGCTCGAGGGCGATGTCGGCGTCGGCAAGACCACCCTGCTGCGGGCGGTCGCCCGGGCCCTCGGCGGCGCCTACGAGCGCGTCGAGGGCACGGTCGACATGATGCCGGCCGACCTGATCTACCACACCTACCTCGCCGAGGACGGGCGCCCGCGGATCGAGCCCGGCCCGGTGCTGCGCCGGTCGCAGGACCTCTCGGTGTTCTTCTTCAACGAGATCAACCGGGCGCGGCCGCAGGTCCATTCCCTGCTCCTGCGCCTGATGGCCGAGCGCAGCGTCCAGGCCTTCGACCGCGAGTACCGGTTCCCCCATCTCCAGGTCTTCGCCGACCGCAACCGGGTCGAGCGTGAGGAAACCTTCGAGTTGCCGGCGGCGGCCCGCGACCGGTTCCTGATGGAGATCGGCATGGAGGCGCCGACCGATCCGGCCCTGCGCCGCAGCCTCGCCTTCGATCCGCGCTTCCACGACACCGACACCCTCGTCGCCGAGGTCGCCGCGGACGTGATCGACCAGGGCGCGGTCGCGGGCATCGCGGCGGCGCTCCAGCACGGCATCCACGCCAGCCCCGCCCTCGAGGACTACGTCGTCCGGCTGTGGTCGGCGGTGCGCGAGCCGGCGAAAGCCGGGATCAGCCTGCCGGACGTCGCCATGGAGTCCCTGGTCCAGGGCGGGGCGAGCCCGCGCGGCATCGCCTTCCTGATCCGCGCTGCCCGGGTGCGGGCCTGGCTGGAGGGCCGCGACGTCCTGCTGCCCGAGGACCTGCGCGCTGTCTTCCACGAGACCATGGCGCACCGGATCTTCCTCGAACCGGTCTATGAGATGCGCCGCGAGCGGATCGTGCCCGAGTTCTGCCGCGCCGTGCTCGCCACGGTGCCGGCGCCGTGAGCACCGACATCCTCTACCGCCTGCGCGGCCCCGCCGCCGGGCCGGCCCCCGGTGCGCACCGCGCCCGCGACACCGGCGGGCTCGGGGTCTTTCGCGATCAGGTGCCGTTCTGGCGCCACCCGGACGCTCGCCGCATCGACCTGCGGGCGACCCTGCGCGATCCCTTCGAGGGCACGGTCGTGCGGCGGTTCGAGCAACGCCGGGCCCTGGAGGTCTGGGCGCTCGTCGACGCCTCGGCCTCGATGCGCTTCCGGGGCCGGGGCGAGACCTGGGCGCTGGTGACGGAGCTATGCACCGCGCTCGCCCGCTCGGCCACCCGGATCGGCGACGCCTTCGGGGTGATGGCCTGCGGCGCGCGGGCCGAGACGGTCGTCCCGGCCTCGCGCCGCCGCGGTACCGCCGAGGCGGTGGCGGATGCGCTCGCGGCGATCGAGCCCCGGGGCGCGAGCGCCGCCGGGCTGGCGGAGGCGGGGGCGAGCCTCGCCGGCCGGCGCAAGCTCGTTGTGGCGATCTCGGATTTCCGCCTGCCCGGGCCCGTGCTCGCGGCCCTGTTCGAGCGGCTCCAGGGCCACGACGTGGTGCCGGTCGCGGTCGAGGACGGCGCCTTCGACGAGGGCCTGCCGGCTTTCGGGCTGATCGAGCTGGAGGATCTGGAGGGCGGCGGGCGCCGCCGGGTGCTCATGCGGCCGTCCCTGCGGGCGCGTTGGCTCTCCCGCGAGGCGGACAGGCGCGAGGCCCTGCGCCGCCTCGCCCTGCGGTACGGCCGGCCGCCCTACCGCCTCGCCGATCGGTTCGACGGCGACGACTTCTCCCGCCACCTGCTCGGGACCGCCGCATGAGGTTGCGTGCCCTCCTGACTTTGGCGGCCCTCGCGGCGTGCCTGCTCCCGGCTCTGCCTGCCGCCGCCCAGATCGGTACCGTGACGGTGCGCAGCCCGCGGCCGTTCGGGCTGTTCCTCGGTGACCGCTTCGGCGCGACCGTCGAGATCGAGGCCGCGGACGGGTTCGTGCCGCAGGCGGCCTCGCTGCCGAAGGCCGGGCCGCTGACCTACTGGCTCGACCTGACCGGCCTCTCCGTCGCGGCCGGTCCTCTGCTGCCGAACGGCAACCGGCTGTGGCGCCTGTCGCTCGCCTACCAGACCTTCTACGCCGCCCTCGACGTGCGCCGCCTCGACATCCCGGCCTTCACCGTGACCTTCGCCAGCGATTCCGCCCGGGCGACGACGAGCGCGACCGCCGAGGTGCCGACCTGGCCGATCCTCGTCTCCCCCCTGCGCGAGATCCAGCCGCCGCCGGTCGCCGACCCGGTCGACTACCTGCGGCCCGAGAGCCCGGTGCCGCGCCGGGATCCGGGTCCCGCCCGGGCCCTCGCCTGGGCCTTCGCGGCGCTCGGCCTCGCCGGCCTCGCGCTCCTCGCCCGCGACCGGGCCTGGTGGCCGCTCCATCGCCGCCCGGCCCGGGCCTTCGCGGCGGCGGCGCGGCAGGTGCGCCGCCTCGCCGCCCGGCCGGAGGACGAGGCTGCCTACCGCGCGGCGCTGCTGGCGCTCCATCGCGGCCTCGACCGCACCGACGGGCGGCGGGTGATGGGCGAGGACCTCGCCGACTTCCTCGGCCGCCACCCGGCCTACGGCGCCCTCGCCCAGCCCCTCGGCCGGTTCTTCGCGGCCTCCCGCGCCGCCTTCTTCGGCCGCGACCCCGCGGCGGCGCGGCGCGCCTGGCCCTTCCCGGACCTCGTCGCCACCGCCCGCCGCCTCGCCGCGGCGGAGCGTGCGGGACCCCCGGCCGGAAACGGGGGCACGCCGTGAGCCTCTTGAGCCGCTTCGGGGTGACGGCGCCGGGCTGGCTGTGGCTCCTGCCGCTCGCCCTTCTGCCGCTCGCCGCCACGGCGCAGCGTCGCGTGCCGGTGCCCGCGCTCGCCATGGTGCCGGCGGACGGGCTGTCGCGCCTCGTCGATGCCGTGCTGACCCTCGCCAGCGTCGCGGGGATCGGCTTCCTGGTCCTGGCGCTGGCCGGGCCGCGGCTGGCCGGCGAGAGCGTCGTGCGGACGGGGGAGGGGGCTCAGGTCTCGCTGCTCATCGATCGCAGCGGCAGCATGAACGAGACCTTCGCCGGACGGCAGCCCTCGGGGGCCGAGGAATCGAAGGCCGCCGCCTCCCGGCGCATCCTCGAAGGCTTCGTCGGGCGCCGCGCCCACGACCTCGTGGCGGTCTCGGCCTTCTCGACCTCGCCGATGGCGGTGCTGCCGATGACCGACCGCCACGACGCCGTGCGGGCGGCGATCCGCGCCATCGATCGGCCCGGGCTGGAGGCGACCAACGTCGCCCGCGGCCTCGGCCTGGCCCTGTCGCAGTTCGGGCCCGGCGCGCCGCAGGCCTCCCGCGTCCTGCTCCTCGTCTCCGACGGCGCCGCGGTCATCGACCGGCGGGTGCAACCGCTCCTGCGCGAGGAATTCGCGAAGATCCACCCGACCCTCTACTGGCTCTTCCTGCGCACGGCCGGCTCGCCCGGCCTCGCCGACAGGCCGGCGGGCGAGGACACGCCGCAGGCCGCGCCGGAGCGCCATCTCGACCTGTTCTTCAAGAGCCTCGGCGTGCCCTATCGCGCCTTCGAGGCCGAGAGCCCGGAGGCGGTGGAGCAGGCGGTCCGCGAGATCGACCGGCTCGAGCGCAAGCCGATCACCTATGTCGAGCGCCGGCCGCAGCACGACCTCGCCGGCCTCGCCTACGGCCTCGCCGCCTTCGCGCTCGGGCTCCTCCTCGCCGGCAAGCTCGCCGAGACCGACCTCGCGGGATGGAAGGCCGAGGCCCGACGGTCGGTCCGCCCGTCCGAGGATCCCGCGTCTCAACCCACCCGGCGCGCCGCATGAGTGCCAAGCCCCTGTCCCTGCTCGGCAGGCCCCCGTCCATCGCCGCTCTCCTGCACCGGGCCCGGGGGCCCGTCCGCACCGGCCTCCTCGTGGCGGTGCCGCTCGTCGGCGCGGCCGGGGCGATCCTGTGCGCGGGTCTCGCCTGGCGCGACGTGAGCGCCAACCGGGCCATCGCGGCGCTCGAGGCCGGCACCGACCGTCCGGTGAGCGTCGACGCGCCGCCCGAACTCCTGCTCGCCCGCATCCGCTTCCTCGTCGCCCGGGAGCGGTTCGAGGCGGCCGAGCCGCTTCTCGCCGCCCTCGACCGCACCGGATCGGCGGACCTGCGCGGCCGCGCCCAAATCTCCCTCGCCAATGCGCGGCTGCGGCAGGCCTTCGCCAAGCTGGAGGCCGGGGAGCTCGACCCGGCCGCCCCCCTGGTGGGTCTCGCCCGCCAGGCCTATCGCCGGGCGCTCACCCTGCGGCCGGAAGCCTGGGACGCGAAGTTCAACCTCGACGTCGCCTCGCGGCTGGTGCGCGATTTCCCCGAGCGGGGCCGCGAGCACGGCGAGGAGATGCCCGCCGACCCGAAGAAGATCTGGACCGACATCCCGGGCCAGCCGCGGGGCCTGCCGTGACCGTCTCGGGACTGTTTCCCGATGCCGTGCGGCGCCTTCTCGGCGATGCCCGCGGGCGGCTGCTCGCGGGCGCGCTCGGCCTCACGCTCCTCACCCTCGCGGCGCCGCGGCTGCCGGTGACGGGGCAGCGCGTCGAGGCGGTGGTGGTGGTCGACATCACCGGCAGCATGAACACCCGCGACGAGCATCTCGACGGCAAGCCGGTGAGCCGGCTCGACAAGACCAAGGCCGCCCTGCGGGCGCTCGCCGCCGACCTGCCCTGCGGCTCCCGCCTCGGGCTCGGCCTGTTCGCCGAGCGGCGCACCTTCCTGCTGTTCGAGCCGATCGACACCTGCGCCGACTTCGCGGCCCTCGACGGGGCGATCGCCGGCCTCGACTGGCGCATGGGCTGGGAGGGGGACAGCCGGATCGCCGCCGGGCTCTTCCGGGCCATCGCGCTCGCGGGCGAACTCGGCAGCGACCTCGTCTTCGTCACCGACGGCCACGAGGCGCCGCCGCTGCCGGCTCGCGGCGGGCCCGCCTTCGAGGGCAAGCCCGGCGCGGTGCGCGGGCTGATCGTCGGCGCGGGCGGCCACGCCCTGGCGCCGATCCCCCGCTACGACGACCGCGGCCGGGAGATCGGGTTCTACGGCCCCGAGGACGTGCCGCACGAGAACCGGTTCGGTCCGCCGCCCCCGGGCGCCGAGACGCGCGAGGGCTACAACCCGCGCAACGCCCCCTTCGGCGGCGTGGCGCCCCGGGGCACCGAGCACCTCTCGAGCGTGCGCGAGACCTACCTGCGCGGCCTCGCCGCCGAGACCGGCCTCGCCTACGTGCCGCTCGACGATCCCGCGGGGCTGGCCGCCGCCCTCACGGCGGTGGCGACGACGCGGCCGCGGCCCGTCCTCCTCGACCTGCGCCCTTGGCTCGGCGCCGCGGCGCTCGCCCTCCTC
>NZ_JTHF01000351.1 GCF_001043895.1 Methylobacterium indicum | reverse complement strand
GCCGATCCGGTCGAAGCCGGATCTCAACCGTCCGAGAAACGAAAAGCAGCGCCGGGTTGCCCTGGCCCTTGCTTACCCGTCTCTGAGGAGGTTCGTCGGGGCGGGCCGTTCGGCCCGGCGCCCCGTCGGTGAGCGGCTGTCTAAGGCGAGCCGGCTCACCTGTCAACTCGGGCGCGATCGGGGGATGGCGCCGATCCGGTCGGGTCCGGGGCAGGGGGCTGCCGTGATGCCCTTCACCTGGGTCGCCGGGCGAGCAATCGGGATCGCCCCTCGGTCGGCGGCCTGCACTAATATCCCTGCCGCCGATCGATCGCGTGGGGGATCGGCTCGCCGCGCAGATGCGCGCGAACACCCGCGATCACCTGTCGGGCGGCGCCCTCGGGCTGGGTAGCGCTCGCGACGTGCGGGGTCACCATCACGCGCGGATGCGACAGGAGCGGATGGTCGGCGGACGGCGGCTCCCTGTCCAGGACGTCGAGGATGGCGGCGCCGAGCCGGCCGGTCTCGAGGGCGGCGAGGAGGTCCGCCTCGACGACGTGGCCACCGCGGCCGCTGTTCACGAGGCCGGCGCCCTCCGGCAGGCGATCGAACAGGCGGCGGTCGAGGAGGCCCCGCGTCGCCGGGGTGAGCGGCAGCAGGCAGACCAGGATGTCAGTGCCGGCGAGAAAATCGCCGAGGGCGGCATCGCCCGCGAAAGTCTCGATCCCGTCGAGGGATTTGGGCGTCGCGCTCCAGCCGCGGACCGGGAAGCCGAAGCCGGCCACCGCCCGCGCCGCCGCCTGGCCGAGGACGCCGAGGCCCATGATGCCGACCCGGCGCGTCGCTGCCGGACGTACCGGACGCGGCGTCCAGCGGCCGGCGGCCTGCTCGCTGCGGTAGAACGGCATGTCGCGGTGCAGCGCCAGCACGGCCATGACCACGTATTCGACCATGGACGCGGTGAGGTTCGGATCGACCATCCGCACGACCTGCACGGCGGGGGGCAGCGCGGCGACGGGGAGGTGGTCGATTCCGGCCCCGATGCAAAAGAGGGCTTCGAGCCGCGGCATCGCCCGCGGCAAGTCGTCCGGCGGCGTCCAGGCGACCAGGAAGCGGGCGTCCGCTGCCTCTCCCTCCGGCGCCCAGTCGACAAGACGCAGATCTGGGGCCTCCCGGGAGAAGATCTCGTGCCAGACGGCGCCCCGGACCGGGTCCGACTTGTAGGCGACGAGGGTTGTCTCGGCAGACGGCATCGTGTCGGGCGTGGTCATGGCGGGCCTCGAAGCGTGCGGTGCCGCAGCATGGATGGCGTGGGGCGGTGCTGGGGCGCTGCGACCGGTGCCGGCAGGATAGCGAGCGCCGCCCGGACGGAGACACCGAACCGGACCGGACCGCCGGCACCATCGCCGCGACGGACGGCGCCGTGGCGGCACAGGCTGCCGAAGGCGGGTGCCCCGGCCCGGCCTCGGGGATCCGGCACCGGACGCTGCCGCGCGGAACCTCCCCGCCGCGCGCCGCCGCGACCCCGGCAGGACCTGCCGTGCGGCGGCGGCGAAAGCGCAGGATCGCGGTCTCCGGGGCCGGCACAACGGCGTCCTGCGGTCGCCGGCGGGCCGTAGGGTTGCCCCACGGTTGAACACCGCAGGGAGACCCCGATGGCCCGCCTCGCGCCCAAGTACATCACCTTCGACTGCTACGGCACGCTGATCTACTTCGAGATGGCGCCCGTCGCCCGCCGGCTCTATGCCGACCGGGTACCGGCCGAGCGGATGGACGCCTTCGTGGAGGACTTTTCCGCCTACCGCCTCGACGAGGTGCTGGGCGCGTGGAAGCCCTACAAGGACGTGGTCGCTAACGCGCTGACCCGCACCTGCAAGCGCAACGGCGTGGAGTATCGCGACAGCGACGCCGATGCGGTCTACGCCGCCGTGCCGACCTGGGGCCCGCACCCGGATACGGTCGAGGGCCTGGCGAAGGTCGCCAAGGAATTCCCGCTGGTCATCCTGTCGAACTCGATGAAGGACCTGATCCCGCACTCGGTCGCCAAGCTCGGCGCCCCGTTCCATGCCGCCTACACCGCCGAGGAGGCCCAGGCCTACAAGCCGCGGATGCAGGCCTTCGAGTACATGCTCGACCAGCTCGGGTGCGGCCCCGAGGACGTGCTGCACTGCTCCTCGAGCTTCCGCTACGACCTGATGACCGCGCACGACATGCGGATCACCAACAAGGTCTTCGTCAACCGCGGCCACGAGCCGGCGAACCCCTATTACGGCTACCACGAGATCAAGGACATCCGTGGCCTGCCGGGGCTGCTCGGCCTGTGAGCGCGACCTCTCCGATGCCCGCTCCCGCCGCGACCGTGCGCAGCTTCCACGACCTCAGGGTCTTCGCGCGGGACGCCGTCCCGGCCTCCGGCGGGGACTGGCTCGCGGGCGGCCACGCCATGCCCCTCGGCGATCCGCGCTTGCGGCTCGCCGCCGTCACCGTGCCGGCCGGGACCGGCGCGGTCACCGCCGTGCCTGCCGACACCTTCGCCATCGTCGTCGCGGGCGACCTCGCGATCACGGGTGCCGACGGCGCGACCGAGACCTACGGCAACGACGACAGCCTCGTGCTGCCGATGGGCGCCGGCTTCTCCTGGTCCAGCGCGGACGGCGCGCGGGTCGTGGTGATGGCTTATGCGGCCCAGGAGGGGACCGGGCGCGGCCCGGTGCGGATCGACCGCGAGGCGGACCTCGTCCGCTCGAACCCGCCGGCGGCGGACCTTCTCGTCGGCGAGACCCCGTCCTGCCGCAACCACACCGACTTCACCTCGGCGGACGGCACCTACCTGTGCGGGGTGTGGGACTCGACTCCCTATCACCGCCGGCCGATGCGCTACCGCCACCACGAGCTGATGCACCTGCTCGCCGGCTCGGTGACCTTCGTCGACGAGGCCGGCCGCACCGCCACCTTCGCGAAGGGCGACATCTTCCTCGTCGAGGCCGGCGCCTCCTGCTCGTGGGAGAGCCGCGAGGACGTCGCCAAGGTCTACGCCATCCACCGGCCGGCCTGACCCGCACCCGGGCGGCCCTGCGCGCCGCCCGGGGCCTCCCGACCGGGCTCGCGGGTGGAAAGCCCCGCAGGCCGGATCGCGACACGCGTCCCCCGATCCCGCCGGGATCCGCGTCCCGAGCGACCCCGTCGTCGGCGACCGCATCGAGACCGGCTCGGATCTGCCGGCCGCCGGGCCTTTGCGGCGAGCCGGCGCCCCAGGAGCGTGGCGATCGCGGTCCGAGCGGGCAGGCGGACCGGCTCCCGCCCGCGACCAAAACCTGCTTTGGAGAGACCGTCATGTTCACCAAGGACCGCCTGCGCGATCCCGCGCTCCTGCGCTTCCAGGCCTTCGTCGCCGGCGAATGGCGCGACGCCGAATCCGGCGGCACCCTGCCGGTCTCCGACCCCGCGACGGGCGAGACCCTCGGCACGGTGCCGGATTGCGGCGCGGCCGAGACCCGCGCGGCGATCGCCGCCGCCGAGGCGGCCTTCCCGGCCTGGCGCCGCACCGCGCCGGCCGAGCGCGCCGCGATCCTGGAGCGCTGGAACGCCCTGATCCTCGACCATGCCGAGGACCTCGCGGCGATCATGACCGCCGAGCAGGGCAAGCCGCTGGCGGAGGCCCGGGGCGAGGTCGCCTACGGCGCGAGCTTCGTGAAGTGGTTCGCGGAAGAGGCCCGCCGCATCACCGGCGACGTCTTCACCGCGCCGGTCGGCGACCGCCGGGTGCTGGTGCTCAAGGAGCCGGTCGGCGTCTGCGCGGCGATCACGCCGTGGAATTTTCCGATCGCGATGATCACCCGCAAGGTGGCGCCGGCCTTCGCCGCCGGCTGCCCGATCGTGGTCAAGCCCGCCGATCTGACGCCGTTCTCGGCCCTCGCGCTCGCGGTCCTGGCCGAGCGGGCCGGGGTGCCGAAGGGCGTGTTCAGCGTCGTCACCGGCCAGGCCGCCCCGATCGGCGCCGAGATGACCGGCAGCGAGACCGTGCGCAAGCTGTCCTTCACCGGCTCGACCGGGGTGGGGCGGCTGCTGATGGCGCAGTCGGCGCCGACCATCAAGCGGCTCAGCCTCGAGCTCGGCGGCAACGCGCCGTTCATCGTGTTCGACGACGCCGACCTCGACCTCGCGGTCACCGGCGTGATGGCCTCGAAGTTCCGCAATGCCGGCCAGACCTGCGTCTGCGCCAACCGCATCCTCGTCCAGGACGGCATCCATGACCGCTTCGTCGCCCGCCTCGCCGAGGCCGCGGGTGCGCTCCGGCTCGGCAACGGCTTCGAGCCGGGCGTCCATCTCGGCCCGCTGATCAACGACGCCGCCGCCGCCAAGGTCGTGGCCCATCTCGACGACGCGCTCGCCCGCGGCGCCCGGCTGGTCGCCGGCGATCCGGACGCCGTGCGCGGCCGCTTCGTGCCGCCGCTGGTGCTGACCGGGGCCGAGACCGGGATGCGGCTCGCCGTCGAGGAAACCTTCGGGCCGCTCGCGCCGCTGATGCGCTTCTCCCGCGAGGAGGACGCCATCGCCATCGCCAACGCGACGCCGTTCGGCCTCGCCTCCTATTTCTTCACCTCGGACATCCGCCGGGCCTGGCGGGTCGGCGAGGCGCTGGAATTCGGTATGGTCGGGCTCAATACCGGCACGGTCTCGATGGAGGCGGCGCCCTTCGGCGGCGTCAAGCAGTCGGGGCTCGGCCGCGAGGGTTCGGCCTACGGCATCGACGAGTACCTGGAGCTGAAGTCGCTCCACATGGGCGGTCTCTGACCGTCGCCACCATGGGCGCTCCGGTACGAACCGGGGCGCCCCTCTGTTTGACCGGCCCGCAGCACGGAGAGCCCCGATGACGAACTCGGCCACGATCGCCCTGACGACGATCCGCCCCATGACCGAGGCCGACATCGAGGCGGTGCACGGTCTCTCGGTCGAGGTGCGCTGGCCGCACCGGCCGGATGACTGGCGCCTGGTGCTGGAGCTCGGCCACGGCGTCGTCGCCTGCGACGATGCCGGCCGGGTGATGGGCTCGGCGATGTGGTGGCCCTTCGGCGAGGCGCTGGCGACGATCGGCATGGTAATCGTCTCGCCGCGGATGCAGGCCAAGGGCACCGGCCGGCGGATGATGCGGGAGATCTTTTCCGCCGCGGGCGGGCGCACCATCCGCCTCGTCGCGACGGCCGCCGGGCAGCGTCTCTATGAATCCGAAGGGTTCCGGGCCACCTGCACCATCGCGCAGTACCAGGGCACGGCCGATGCGACCGCCTCGGTCTCCGACGACCGGGTGCGTGCGGCACAGGACGACGACTGGCCGGCGATCGTCGCCCTCGACCGCGAGGCCTCCGGCGGCGACCGGAGCCGGATGCTGGGAGCTTTGCGTCGGGTCGGGCGGACCTACGTCCTGGAGGAGGGGGGCCGGATCGCCGGCTTCTCGGTCTGCCGGCCCTTCGGCCGCGGCCACGTCGTCGGCCCGCTCGTCGCTGGCGACGCCGACCAGGCGGTGGCGCTGGCGAGCCCGCACGTTCGCGCCCATGCGGGCCAGTTCCTGCGCCTCGACACGCCGGAGCGCGACGGGCCGCTCGTCGCCTTCGCGGAGGCCAGCGGCCTCGGCAACGTCGACCGGGTGGTGCAAATGACCCGCGGCACGCCGCCAAAGACCGGCCCGGCCAAGGTCTTCACCATCACCAACCAGGCCCTCGGCTAGAGTACGTTTCCGACCAGGAGGGTGCCGGTTCGTCGGAGAACGCTGCACGACCGAAAACCGCGAGCGACACCCGATCGGCCCCCGGTCGGGCCTCGCCCTCATCCGGCAGCGCGCCCGCGTCAGCGCTCCTCGCCGAACAGCGTGGCGAGCGGCAGCTCGGTCTTCACGATCGGCGTGCGCAGCACGATGTAGCTGAAATACTTGGCGATCCCAACGTTGCGCTCGAGCAGCGCCTCGATCACGTCCTGGTAGTGCGACAGGCCGCGGGTGACGAACTTCACCAAGTAGTCGTAGCCGCCGCTGACCAGGTGGCCTTCCATCGCCTCCTCGACCTTGCGCAGGGCCTGCTCGAAGCGCTGAAAATATTCCGGCGTATGGCCGTTCAGCGTGATCTCGGTGAACACCGTCACGGTCTCGCCGAGCTTCGGCAGGGCGATGTGGGCGCCATAGCCGGTGATGTAGCCGGCCTGCTCCATGCGCTTGACCCTGAGCAGGCACGGGCTCGCCGACAGGCCGACGGCCTCGGCCAGGGTCACGTTGGTCATGCGACCGTTCCTCTGCAGCTCGATCAGGATCTTCATGTCGATCCGGTCGAGCCTGGTCGTCTGCTGGTTCACGAAGGGACTTCCCGATTCCGGCCCCGCGGAGCGGTCTCGCCGGGGAGGACGCCGAGGTCGCGACGGCGGGCGCGAGACAGGATCATGCGGCGCCTCTGGCCGAGGGCATGCTACCATGTCAGACTCCTCGGGCGTTGTCATGACCCCGGGTCGCGATGCGGGGAAGAGAGTCCGCGCGCGACGCGCCGTTCGCGACGGCTGTCCGTCGCGGAAGGGGATTCGTTACCCGGACCGATCCCGGCCCCGCCATCCGATTCGCATAAGGTAGGTTATGGAACCACCGCCGGTGCCGCCGTCGTATTCGGCAAGTACTTGAAGTCCCTCAAGCTTGTCACGCGCGATCACGCCGTCTCCCGCGCCGGGCCGGCCGCATTCTCCTGCAGCCGTGCCGTTACCGTGCGGGCGAGCTCCGCCGCCTGGCCGCGGATGTCGGGCACCGCCGTGCATTCCCAAAGCGTGCCGCGCAACAGCGGCCCGAGCGTCCACAAAGGCCGGCCGGCGTCGCCGCGCTGGTCGAGGACCGCGAGATCGTCGGCGACCGCAAGGCCGAGGCCGAGCGCGTCCGGGCGGATCAGGCCCCTGGCCAGCAGACGGCGCAGGAGCAGGTCGTCGGTGTCGGCGACGCGCCCGACTCCCGAGGCATCGATGATCCGCTGAACCTCGACGACCCGCGGCGCGGCCGCGCCGCGCTCGCGCAGCGTGACTCGGGCATATCCCGCCTGGTCCTCGATGCCGATTACCCGGGCCCGGAGCACGGTCAGCCCGCCGGTGGCCCGCTCGCGTGCGACGATCTCGGCGGCGGGCGGCGCCATGCGGTGACGATGCACGTCCCAGAAGGCGCGCAGATGGCGCAGGAATCGGCTTTGCTCGGCGAGCGGCAGGCCACGCCACAGCCCGATGCTGGCGCCGCGCAGGGAATCGATCACGCTGCGCCAGTCGGTTCCGGCTGCCGCCGCCCGGCCGACCTCCTCCCGCACGCAGCGCAGGAGCGCCACGAGCGAGCGCCGTGCCGCCGCGGGTATGTCCGGCGCCGGCCACGGGGCGGTCGGCGCGTGGACCTGAGGCAGCAAGCCGCGGCGCGACGCCGCCAGGATCGGACCGCCGAACCCGCGCTGGCGCAGGGCCGCGACCGCATCGACCATGGTCAGCCCGGTGCCGATGATGAGCAGTGGCAGGTCCGGCCGCAGGTCGTCGAGGGGTGCCCCATCCCACGGATCGACCGCGTATCGGCTCCCCGGACCGCCCGGGGCCCGCAGGTTGCCGCAGGCCAGGATCGCGCCCGCCACGTGGCGGCGGCGCCCCGCCGCCAGCGTGAGGCAGAACCCCTCCTCTTCTGGTGCGAGGTCGACGACCTCGTCGTTCTCCAGCATCAGGTGCGGCGCCGAGCCCGGCTCGGCGAGAGCCGCGAGCAGCAATTCGGTGAGGTAACGCCCATAGAGGCCGCGGGCCGCGAACAGGCCGGCCGGCGTCGACCGCGTCCAGGCGATTCCGTCGAGCGGGCAGCTCTCGAGCCAGAGGGAGAAATGGTCGGGCCGGTCCGGGAAGGCGCTCATGTTGGTGGCGCGCACGTTCAGCAGATGATCGGTGCACCCCGTCGCGTAGGCGAGGCCGCGGGCGAAAGCGCCCGACTTCTCACAGAGCAGGACCGGGCGCGCCGGCATCAGACGGCTCAGGTGAAGGGCGGCCATGGTTCCGCTGAACCCGGCCCCGATCACCGCGATGGGCGGAAGGGCGTTGCGCATTCGCCGTCGGTCTCCTGCCTGTCTGCCGACATTGTAGGAGATGCGGGGGCTCAGGTCTTCTCGATCGTCCGCGTCGGCGACGCGCGGCATCCGCGGGATTGCGCCCGATCGGTGGAACCAAAGCGACGCTCGCGTGTCCGCGGGGTGGTTGGGGCAGCGCGGGCGCGGGCCACGCTCGTCGGCTCGCCCGAGTTGACAGGTGAGCCGGCTCGCCTTAGACAGCCGCTCACCGACGGGGCGCCGGGCCGAACGGCCCGCCCCGACGAACCTCCTTAGAGACGGGTAAGTAAGGGCCAGGGCAACCCGGCGCTGCTTTTCGTTTCTCGGTAGGTCAGGATCGAGCCTCTGG
>NZ_JTHF01000350.1 GCF_001043895.1 Methylobacterium indicum | reverse complement strand
GCGTGGCGAGTGCCGCGCGCGTGACCAGCAGCTCGTCCACCGTGGCAACCACAGCGTCGGAGACGAAGCCGACGACAGCCTCCCATTCGAGCCGCTGCTGCGCGCGTCTCAGGACCGCGTAATAGCCCTCCTTGTGCGCGTCGATGTAGGGCGAAAGGTAGATCGATATCTGCTCCTCCGCGGCCATCATCAGCGGCAGCAGCAGGCGGCCGACGCGGCCGTTGCCGTCCTTGAAAGGGTGCACCGCCTCAAAGTGCGCGTGCGCCACCGTCATGCGGACCACGAGGTTCTGCATCATGAACTGCATGCCCTCGTTCCGCAGGTAGTCTATGGTTTCGATAAGGCAGGCGCGGACCTGGACCGGCGGCGAGGGATTCCAGACGGAGTAGGCGATCTGGCCCTTGCCTCCGATCCAGACCACGCTGTCGCAGAGCTCGCCGAGCTGGTCCTTGTAGTCCGGATCAGATTTCATCACCTCGGAGTGCAGCCGGCGGACCAAGTCGAGGTCGAAGACCTTGTAGCCCCGTTCCATCGCCTGCGGCAGCAGGAGGTCCAGGAGCTGCGCATAGTCGCGGACCTGCCGCACTTCAGACCGGCCGTCCTCGTTCGCATCCTCACCAGCAAGGAGTTCGTCGAGTGTGCTGTTCGTCCCCTCGATGGAGGACGAACTCACCGCCTCCTGGCGCTTGAGAATGCGGCTGATCACATAGGGATCGGCCATTTCCCGAGCGATGGCCTGAACCTTCCCCAGGGCAGCACTAGCCGCGACGAGGCGGTCCAGGGCGCCCTCGAGCGAAACGTGGTTCTCGGGCGGGGGGGAGG
>NZ_JTHF01000035.1 GCF_001043895.1 Methylobacterium indicum | reverse complement strand
TCGGCTCGGCGGCGATCTTCCCGACGGCGGCCCCGACCCGGATCCGCGAGGGCGCGAACCTCGCTCCGGATAGCCTTACGGGCCTGCCGCCATGCCGCAGGACACGTCGACCGGCGAACTTCGCAACGCGCCGAACGTAGTCCCCCGGATCATCGCGAGGCGCCGAACCGACCGGCCTCGCTGAAACGTCGGGAGACAGAACGATGGCCTACGACACCGATATCCCGCCCCACCTCTCGGCGCAGCGCGCCGACCCACCGGCGCCCGTCGACGCCGACAAGCCGAACACGGCCATGCTGAAGGGCGACATCGATTCGGGTCGCAGCGGCGACAAGGTCGAGGTGTTCGATCCCGGCATGGCGATGCTCGGGACCTGCGAGGAGGCGGGCGGCAACGCCCTGTCGCCGAAGGACATCGCCCGCGCGCGCTTCGCCGAGATCAAGGAGCGCTGGCGCCTGTCGCCGCGCAAGCCGGGCTACGCCCATGACCGCACCGACCCGACGCTCGCTCTGTATGTCGGCTTCATCGGCGTCGCGGGGGTCGGGCTCTCGGCCGCGATCTGGCTCGTCAGGGCCGCGGCCTGAGGAGAGCGACGGCATCAAGGGCCGCGACGCGCCGGTGCGTCGCGGCAAGCTGCGAGATCCCGACGGAGTGCCGCCGGGATCGGTCGTCCGTCAGGCGCGCCGGAACGCCAGGGCAGCACGGAACGGCGCCGCGACGAGAGTGCACAGTGCGCCGACCGTGAGCACGAGGGCGACGGAGAGGAGCGCTCCGAAGATACCGATGAACCGCACGCTGCTGCCTCGCTGAGCTGGCTTGAGGCCGGGTCGGATCCGCGGCCGGGTCGATGGGCAGGAGGCGCCGCAATCAAGGCAGGAGTGAGGACTCGACGCCACGATCAAGCTGAATTCGCCTGCGACGCGAAAGCCCGGTTCTCGGCTGTATGAATGTGGATGGAGAGCAAGGCGGAAGCGACGCCTCCCGCGAGGCGAAGTCATGCCGGGCGGCGCAAAGCCCATCGATATCGCCGGAAAAAGCACGCCCGCCGGAGGGTTAGGACCTCGGCGGGCGAACCGTCGTCGGCGATTGGGGAACCCGCCTTCGGGAGGGAAACGTGGTTCGAGCGGGGCAGTTCCCCGCCGGCCGCGCTACTCCCCGGCGGCGCTTTTGGCCGCCTTCGCCGCGGGCTTCTTGGCCGCGGCCGTCTTGGCCGCGGCCGGCTTGGTCGCCGCTGCCTTGGTGGCCGTACCTTTGGTCGCCGTCTTGCGGGCGGCGGGCTTGGCCTTCGCGTCGCCGTCCTCCGCAGCCGCGACCTCCGCCGAGTCGTTCCCGGCCGCCTTGGCGGACTTCCCGCTCGCCTTGGTTGCCGTTTTGCCGGCCGCCTTCGCCGACGCCTTGGCCGGCGCCTTGCGGGCGCTCGCCTTCTTCTTCGTCCCGCCGCCGGCCTCGCGGCGGGCCGCGATCAGGCGCAACGCCTCCTCGAGGGTCACCGCCTCGGCCGAGGCGCCCTTGGGCAGCGTGGCGTTGATTTCGCCGTCGGTGACGTACGCGCCGTAGCGGCCGGCCTTGACGGTGACCGGCTTGCCGCTGTCCGGCGCGGTGCCGATCAGGCGGCCGGGATCCTGCGCCGGGCGCCCGCCGCCCTGCTCCTTCTGGACGATCAGGTCGATGGCGCGGTTGGCGCCGACCTCCAGCACGTCGTCGTCCTTGCCGAGATTGGCGTAGGTCTTGCCGTGCTGAACGTAGGGTCCGTAGCGGCCGATATTGGCGAGGATCGGCTCGCCGGTCTCCGGGTGACGCGCCACCTCGCGCGGCAGCGAGAGGAGCTTCAACGCCTTCTCGAGATCCACCGCCGACGGCGTGAGACCGCGGGGCAGGGAGGAGCGTTTGGGCTTCTCGGCTCCCTTCTCGGTCGAGGCCTCGCCGAGCTGCACGAAGGGGCCGAAGCGGCCGTCGCGGAGCGTCACCGGCAGTCCGGTCTCGGGATCGTCGCCGAGCACCCGCACGCCGGGCTGGCCGCCCTCCCCGGAACCCTCGCCGTCGCCGTCGAGGCCGGTCGCGTTGAGCTGGCGGGTGTACTTGCACTCCGGGTAGTTCGAGCAGCCGACGAAGGCGCCGAACTTGCCGAGCTTGAGCGAGAGCTGGCCGCTGGCGCAGTTCGGGCAGGCACGGGGATTGCCCCCATCGGCCTTGGCCGGAAAAATGTGCTCGGCGAGAAGCCCGTTCAGCGCTTCCAGCACTTCCGTGGTGCGCAGCTCCTTGGTGCCGGCGATCGCCGCGGAAAAGTCGCGCCAGAAGTCGCGGAGCACCGACCGCCAGTCGATCTCGGCGTTCGAGACCCGGTCGAGCTGCGTCTCCAGGTCGGCGGTGAAATCGTACTCGACGTAGCGGCGGAAGAAGCTCTCCAGGAAGCCGGTGACGATCCGGCCCTTGTCCTCCGGCACCAGACGCTTCTTGTCGATCTTGACGTATTCGCGGTCGCGCAGAACCTGAAGCACGGCAGCGTAGGTCGAGGGCCGGCCGATGCCGAGCTCCTCCATCCGCTTGACCAGGCTCGCCTCGGAATAGCGCGGCGGCGGCTCGGTGAAGTGCTGGGTCGCGGCGATGCGCTCGCGGGCGAGCCCGTCCCCGGCCTTCATCGGCGGCAGGCGGCGGGATTCCTCGTCCTCCTCGTCGTCCTTGCCCTCCTGGTAGAGGGTGAGGAAGCCGTCGAACTTCACCACCTGGCCGGTGGCGCGCAGATCGATGCGGCGCGGGCCGACCTGGGCCGAGATCTCGACCGTGGTGCGCTCCAGCTCCGCCGATTCCATCTGGCTCGCCACCGTGCGGGTCCAGATCAGCTCGTAGAGCTTGGCCTGCTCGGGCTCCAGGAACCGCGCCACGTCCTTCGGCAGCCGGGCGAGGTCGGTGGGGCGCACCGCCTCGTGGGCTTCCTGGGCGTTCTTGGCCTTGACGCTGTACTTGCGGGGCGCGCCGGGCACGTAGGCGTCGCCGTACTCGGTGCCGATCACCTGGCGCGCCTGGGCCACCGCCTCGGGAGCCATGTCGACGCCGTCGGTCCGCATGTAGGTGATGAGGCCGACGGTCTCGCCGCCGATCTCGATGCCCTCGTAGAGCCGCTGCGCCACCCGCATGGTCTGGGCCGGGGCGAGGCCGAGCTTGCGCGAGGCCTCCTGCTGCAGGGTGGAGGTGGTGAAGGGCGGCTGCGGGTGGCGCTTGGCGGGCTTGGCCTCGACCGAGGCGACCGTGAAGGTGGCAAGCTCCAGGTCGCGCCGGAACGCCTCGGCCTCCTCCGCCGTGCCGACGTCGAGGCGCTGGATGCGCTTGCCGTCGGCGCCCACCAGCCGGGCCTCGAACACCGCACCGCTCTCGGTCTTCAGCGTCGCGACGATCGACCAGTATTCGCGCGGCTTGAAGGTCTCGATCTCGCGCTCGCGGTCGCAGACGAGGCGGAGCGCCACCGACTGAACCCGGCCGGCCGAACGGGCGCCCGGGAGCTTGCGCCACAGCACCGGCGAGAGGTTGAAGCCGACGAGATAATCGAGCGCGCGGCGCGCCAGGTAGGCGTCGACGAGAGCCTGGTCGATCGCCCGCGGCTGGGCCATCGCGGTCGCCACCGCGTCCTTGGTGATGGCGTTGAACGTCACGCGCTCGACCGCGACGTCCTTGAGCACCTTCTTGGCCTGGAGCGCTTCGAGGACGTGCCAGGAGATCGCCTCGCCCTCCCGATCCGGGTCGGTCGCGAGGATCAGCGTGTCGGCGCCCTTCACCGCCTTGGCGATCTCGGCGACGCGTTTCGCCCCGCGATCCTCCAGCTCCCACAGCATATGGAAGTCCTGCTCGGGATCGACCGAGCCGTCTTTCGCCGGAAGATCCCGGATATGCCCGAACGAGGCCAGCACCTCGTAGTCGCTGCCGAGATACTTATTGATCGTTTTGGCTTTGGCCGGCGACTCGACGACGACGACTTTCATGGACGGGCTGCCTCTTCGAAGAGCACACCGCGGCAGATCGGGCTTCAACTTGTGCGGGGCGGCCGGCACGGGTTTTAGCGCGGCGAAGCGGACAAGTGGGTGATGACGCGGCGGTTGTCAAATACCGCCAATGGTCCGACGACGCTCCTTGCGGCGGGCTGCCGCCGCTCCTATAGCCCTTCGCTCAGGATGAGCACCCAGGCACCCCCCGGCTTCCCGCACCGCCACCTCCTCGGCATCGAGGGCCTGTCGCCCCTCGACATCGTGGCGCTCCTCGACCGTGCCGACGAGGCCGTCGAGATCAGCCGCCAGGTCGAGAAGAAGCGCACCACGTTGCGCGGGCGTACCCAGATCAACCTGTTCTTCGAGCCCTCGACGCGGACCCAGTCCTCGTTCGAGCTCGCCGGCAAGCGCCTCGGCGCCGACGTGATGAACATGTCGGTCGCCTCCTCGTCGGTGAAGAAGGGCGAGACCCTGATCGACACCGCCGCGACCCTGAACGCGATGCGCCCCGACATCATCGTGGTGCGCCACCACCAGGCCGGGGCGGTGCATCTCCTCGCCCGCAAGGTCGATTGCGCGGTGGTGAATGCCGGCGACGGCGCTCACGAGCACCCGACCCAGGCGCTGCTCGATGCCCTCACCATCCGGCGCAACAAGGGCCGGATCGAGGGGCTCACCGTCGCGATCTGCGGCGACGTCCTGCATTCGCGGGTGGCGCGCTCGAACATCATCCTGCTCATGGCGCTCGGCGCCCGGGTGCGGGTGATCGGCCCCTCGACCCTGCTGCCGCCGGGGCTCGCCCGCTTCGGCGTCGAGGTCTTCACCGACATGCGCAAGGGGCTGAAAGACGTCGACATCGTCATGATGCTGCGCCTCCAGCGCGAGCGGATGAACGGCTCCTTCGTGCCCTCGGTGAAGGAGTATTTCCGCTATTTCGGCCTCGACGGCGACAAGCTGAGCCACGCCAAGGCCGACGCGCTCGTGATGCATCCGGGCCCGATGAATCGCGGCGTCGAGATCTCGTCCGAGGTGGCCGACGGCGCGCAGTCGCTGATCAAGGAACAGGTCGAGATGGGCGTCGCGGTGCGGATGGCGGTGCTGGAAGCGCTGGCGACGCACCTGCCGAACGCGTGACTGGCACGACGGCCAACCCTCCCCCCTCCGCGGGGGAGGGTGGCGAGCGGAGCGAGCCGGGAGAGGGGCGGCGCGACGTTGAACGATGTGGCTCCCCTCAGCCGACCACAGACCGCATCGCATGACCACACTCCTCCTCACCAACGCCCACCTGATCGACCCCGCCACCGGCCGCGAGGGCCCGGGCGCGGTCCTCGTCCGTGACCGGGTGATCGCCGACATCCATTGGGGCAGACCCGCCTCCGTGCCCGAGGGCGCCGAGGTGATCGAGTGCGGGGGGCAGGTGCTCACCGCCGGCCTCGTGGATCTGCGCGCCTTCGTGGGCGAGCCGGGCGCCGAGCACCGCGAGACGCTTGCCAGCGCGAGCGCGGCGGCTGCGGCCGGCGGCGTGACCACGCTGGTGTGCATGCCCGACACCAATCCGCCGATCGACGAGCCGGCGATCGTCGACTTCGTCCTGCGGCGCGCCCGCGACACCGCCAGCATCCACGTCCTGCCGGCGGCCGCCATCACCAAGGGCCTCGCCGGCCAGGTGATGACCGAGTTCGGGCTCCTGACCGAGGCCGGCGCCGTCGCCTTCACGGACGGGCTCAAGGCGGTCACCAACGCCCAGGTGATGCGCCGCGCCCTGACCTATGCCCGCGATTTCGGCGTTCTGCTGATGCAGCACGTCGAGGAGCCGACGCTGGTCGGCGACGGGGTGATGAACGAGGGCGAGATGGCCTCGCGACTCGGGCTCCACGGCATCCCGCGGGAGGCCGAGACGATCCTGCTCGAGCGCGACATCCGCCTCGTGCGCCTGACCGGCGGGCGCTACCACGCCGCGATGATCTCCTGCGCCGATTCGGTCGAGATCGTGCGCCGCGCCAAGGAGGCCGGGCTGCCGGTGACCTGCGGCGTCTCGATCAACAACCTGGTGCTGAACGAGAACGACATCGGCCACTACCGCACCTTCTGCAAGCTTTCGCCTCCCTTGCGCACCGAGGCCGACCGCCAGGCCGTGGTGGCAGCGCTGAACGAGGGCGTGATCGACGTGATCGTGTCCGATCACAACCCGCAGGACGTCGAGACCAAGCGCCTGCCCTTCGCCGAGGCCGCCGACGGGGCGCTCGGCATCGAGACCCTGCTCGCCGCCGCCCTCCGCCTGGTCCATGCCGGCGACGTCTCGCTGCCGCGGCTGCTCGCCGCCCTCTCGGCCGCGCCCTCGCGGGTGCTCGGCCGCGAGACGGGGCGCCTCAGCCCCGGCGCCCCCGCCGACCTCGTGCTGATCGACCCGGACGCGCCCTACGTGCTCGACAAGCGCCAGCTGAAGTCGCGCTCGAAGAACTCGCCCTTCGACGAGGCGCGGCTGCAAGGACAGGCCTCGCTCACCATGGTCGCCGGCCGCATCGTCCACCGTCACGGGGAGACGCGTTGATGGCGCCGGACTGGACGCAAATCGCCCTCTGGCTCGTCATCGGCTACCTGTTCGGTGCGATTCCCTTCGGGCTGATCCTCACGCGCTTCGCCGGCCTCGGCGACGTGCGGGCGATCGGATCGGGCAATATCGGCGCCACCAACGTGCTGCGCACCGGCCGCAAGGGGTTGGCGGCCGCGACCTTGCTCGGCGACGCGCTCAAGGGCACCGTCGCGGTGCTGCTCGCGTCGCGGTTCGGCGGATCGGACGCGGCGCTCGCCGCGGGGCTCGGCGCCTTCCTCGGCCACCTCTTCCCGGTCTGGCTCGGCTTCAAGGGCGGCAAGGGTGTGGCCACCTTCATCGGCGTGCTGCTCGGGCTGTTTCCCCTCGGGGTCCTGGTCTTCGCCGTCATCTGGCTCGGCCTCGCCGTCCTGCTGCGCTACTCCTCGGCCTCGGCGCTCGCGGCCTCGGCCGCCACGCCCGTCGCCCTGTGGGCGTTCGGGCAGGGGCGCCTCGCGGTGCTGTTCTGCGTGCTCGCCCTGCTGCTATGGTGGAAGCACGCACCCAATATCCGCCGCCTCGCCGCGGGCACGGAGGGGCGTATCGGCCAAAAGGGCTGAAGGTCTGACATCGACCCTCACCCAAGGTTCGACGGACCTTCGAGGGGGGATGGGTCTTGCAGTTAAGCGATGCGCAGCGCCTCGACTGGCTCCGGCTGATCCGCTCCGAGGGCATCGGCCCGCGCACCTTCCGAGGCCTGGTCAACCGCTTCGGCGGGGCGGGTGCCGCGCTCAAGGCCCTGCCGGACCTCGCCAAGGCGCGGGGCAAGCCGATCCGGGTCGCCACCAAGGCCGAGGCCGAGCGCGAGATCGCGGCGGCCGCGCGCCTCGGCGCCCGGTTCGTGGCGATGGGCGAGCCGGATTACCCCCTGCCGCTCCAGGCCACGGCGGACGCGCCACCGCTCGTCTGCCTGCGCGGCGACGCCGCCTGCCTCAAGCGGCCCGCCGTCGCCATCGTCGGCTCGCGCAACGCGTCCGCCGCCGGCCTCACCTTCACCGAGCGGCTGTCGCACGCGCTCGGCGCCGAGGGGCTGGTGATCGTCTCAGGGCTGGCCCGCGGCGTCGATGCCCGCGCCCACAAGGCGGCGCTCCAGAGCGGCACCGTCGCGGTGCTCGCCGGCGGGCACGACCGGATCTACCCGTCCGAGCACGAGGAGCTGGTCGCCCGCATCCTCGACAATGGCGGCGCCCTCGTCGCCGAGATGCCGATGGGCTGGGAGCCGCGGGGCCGCGACTTCCCGCGCCGCAACCGCATCATCTCGGGGCTGTCCCTCGGCACGGTCGTGGTCGAGGCGGCGCGCCGCTCCGGCTCGCTCATCACCGCCCGCTTCGCCCTGGAGCAGGGCCGCGAGGTCTTCGCCGTGCCGGGCTCGCCCCTCGATCCCCGGGCCGAGGGTACCAACGACCTGATCCGCGACGGCGCCACGCTGTGCGCCGCCCCCGAGCACGTCATGGCGGTGCTGACGCCGCTGATCGGCGGGCCGACGCCGGAGGCGGGCGCCGAAGACGCGGCGGACCGGCTGGAGCCCGCGCTCTACTGGGACGAGATCGACTTCTCCGCCGAGCCGGTCACCGCCATGGCGGCCGAGCCGGCGCAACGCCCCCTGGACGAAGCCCCGCGGCCGCTGGCGCGCCAGGACGACCGGGCGATCCTGCTCGAACTCCTCGGCCCGTCCCCGGTGCCGGTCGATGCCCTGGCGCGGCAGGCCGGGCTATCGGCCCGGGTGGTGCAGGGCCTGCTCATGGAACTGGAGCTCGACGGGAAGATCTGGCGGCATCCGGGCGGGACGGTGTCGCTGCGGTGAGAGGCGCGGGTGCGATCACGCCAGAAATTGCATTGGCGCTTCAGAATAATGCGCTTCCCCTCTCCCGTGTGGGAGAGGGGCTAGGGGTGAGGGTGCTACGGTCCTGAGTCAGACTCCGACCGTCCTGCTACCAGCACCACGCTCAGCGATTGACACTGAAGCGTGTCACCCTCACCCCTAACCCCTCTCCCACACGGGAGAGGGGCCCCCGCGACTTCCTGGTTTCGCGGGAACACTACGATATTGTTTCACCCCGGTGCATCGCCGCGACCTCGGGCGTGAACCGCCCGTCCGGCCCGTGCAGCACCAGGGCCGGCGCCAGGGCGAACGGCGCCCGGCTGCCGCGCATGCCCGCCACCAGCACCCGAATCGCCGCCGTCCCCGCCCGCGGCTGGACCGGCGTGACGCTGATGCCGCCGAACCGCCCCGCCATCGCGTCGAGGCAGGCGGGAAGCGCGTCGGCACGGTGAATCAGCACCAGCCGGCCGCCGGGACGGATCAGGTCGGCACAGGTGCGCAGCCATGCCTCCAGCCCGTCGGGCTCCGAGAAGCCGTGGGCCGAGGCCTTGGCGGCGACCGGCGAGGTGCGGTGCCGGCCGGGCTCGAAGAAGGGCGGGTTGGTGAGGAGCAGGTCGACCGTGTCGGGCAGGAGACCGGCTGCCCGCCGCGAGCGGCCCGGCGCCGTCACATCGGCCTCGATCACCTCGACCCGGTCGGCGAGCCCGTTCGCCTCGGCGTTGATCCGGGCAAGGCTCGCGGCTTGCTCGTCGCGCTCGACCAGCATCACCCGCGTCTCGGGGCAGGCGAGGGCGACCGCGAGCCCGACCGCGCCGGTGCCGGCGCCGAGGTCGCACACGGTCTCGCCCGGCCGCGCGCCGGCCATCGCGGCGAGCAACACCGCGTCGGTTCCGGCCCGGTGGCCGCCGCGCGCCGGCTGGCGCAGGGAGAGCCGGCCGCCGAGCCAAGAGTCCGGGCAGGAATCCGGGCAGGAATCCGGGCGAGACTCCTGGTCAGGGACGGGGGGCATCGCGCAACTCGTGCGACAGGCCGGCATCGACCAGGAGGCGGCGGGCCTGGCGGGCATGGTCCTCCGGCACCAGCAGCCGGCGCGGGAAGGCGCCGATCATCCCCTCCATCACGCTGATATGGTTGTCGGCGACGAGAACCGGAATATCGGCGCCCGTCAGGAGCGATTCCGCGAAGCCGATCAGGACGAGGTCGTTGGTGCGGAGAAGCTCGATCATGGTGAGGGGCGGGGTCCTTCTCGGATCGCGGCGGCCATACCACACCTCGTGTCCGGTTGCGTCGCATCCCCAGCCCGCCACGCCGGTTCCGGGCCTTGCGGCAGCTTGCGTGTTGCCGCCGGGGGCGCTCGCGTGCCAAAGGGGGCGGGAATTGATCGAGGTGCCCCGTCTTGGGGGGCGGCTCTCAGGAGATCGCGCGGGCGTGGGCGTCGTACTTCCCCTTCACGAGAGACCCTCCGATCCGGAGGCCAGCCTCGACGCCCTGGTCGGGCAGGTGGCGGGCGGGATGGAGCGCGTCAACGCGATGATCCTGTCGCGCACCGGCTCCGACGTGACGATGATCCCGGAGGTCGCCAACCACCTGATCTCCTCGGGCGGCAAGCGCCTGCGTCCGATCCTGACCCTGGCGACCGCCGCGCTCAGCAACTACGACCCGGCACGCGACGGCGACGTCAAGCTCGCCGCCAGCGTCGAGTTCATGCACACCGCGACGCTGCTCCACGACGACGTGGTCGACGAGAGCGACATGCGCCGCGGCAAGGTGGCGGCCCGGATCAAGTGGGGCAACGAGGCGAGCGTCCTCGTCGGCGACTTCCTGCTCGGCCAGGCCTTCAAGATGATGGTCGAGGTCGGCTCGCTGCGCGCCCTCGACATCCTGTCCTCCGCCGCCTCGGTGATCGCCGAGGGCGAGGTGATGCAGCTCACCGCCGCCCGCTCGACCGAGACCACCGAGGACGAGTATCTGGCGGTGATCCGGGCGAAGACCGCCGAGCTGTTCGCCGCCGCCTGCGAGGTCGGGCCGGTCATCGCCGAGCGTCCGGCGGCCGAGATCGCCGCCTGCCGCAGCTACGGCATGAATCTCGGTATCGCCTTCCAGCTCGTCGACGACGCCCTCGATTACGGCGGCACCAGCGCCGATCTCGGCAAGAACGTCGGCGACGACTTTCGCGAGGGCAAGATCACCCTGCCGGTGGTGCTGTCGTTCCGCCGCGGCAACGACGAGGAGCGGACGTTCTGGCGCCGCACCCTGGAGCGCCAGGAGATCGACGAATCGCGCGACCTCGACGAGGCGATCGCGATCATGCGCCGCCACCGCGCCCTCGAGGACACGATCGAGCGCGCGCGCCATTACGGCGCCATGGCCAAGGATGCGCTGGCGCTCTTCCCGGACGGGCCGATGAAGCGGGCGCTGCTCGAAGCCGTGGATTTCTGCATCGCGCGGGCGCGCTGAAGCGCCCGCCCCAAGGCCTGTTCGAATACCTGTTCGACAAGGCCTGGGCGATCGGTGCACGGGAACGACCCGGCACCCGAGGCCATCCTCTTCCGCCTCATTCCGGACGGCGCGTCCCGTGGCTTCGGGGACGCGCGAGAGAGGCAGGTGCAGCCGGTCGATGCTTGTATCCACGCGCGCCGACCGGCCTGGGGGAAGCCCGCGCCTCCCTGGTTCAGCGTAACAAGGTCGCCCGCACCCACCAGCCCGGCTGCGCCGCCGCGATGGTGCGCGCCGCCCGGACCGCCGCCGAGCGGTGGCCGAACAACCCGAACACCGTCGCCCCCGAACCCGACATCCGGGCGAGCCGACAATCCGCCTGATCGCGCAGGGCCGCGAGCGTGTCGCCGATCACCGGGGCGACCGTCAGGGCCGGGGCTTCGAGGTCGTTGCGGGCCGGCGCGATCCGGGCGAACAGGGCGTCGAGACCAGACAGCCCGTCGACCGCCGGATGGGTCTCGGCGGCCAGGGGATGCGCCTCGCCGACCTTGAGCCCGAGGGCGCGGAAGACCGGCGCCGTCTCGACCGGGACGCCCGGATTGATCAGCACCGCCGGCATCGGCGGCAGGGGGAGGGCGGGGCCCACCGCCTCGCCGGCGCCCCGCATCATCCGGGCCCGCGGATCGAGGCAGACCGGCACGTCGGCGCCGGTGCGGCGCGCCGCCGCCATCAGGGTGGGATGGTCGGGGGACAGGCCGTTGAGGCGGCCCAGCAGCCGCAGGGCGCCTGCCGCGTCCGACGAACCACCGCCGATCCCCGCCGCGACCGGCAGCCGCTTGACGAGGCGGAAGCGCCCGACCGCCAGCCCGGGCACCTCGGCGGCGAGATGGCGGGCGGCCCGCATCACCAGGTTGTCGTCGAGCGGACCGGCGGGGCCCGCGGTCGGACCGGTGACGACGAGATCGAGCGCCGGTCCCGGCTCCAGGGTCAGCAGGTCGCCGGCGGACGAGCCGGCGAAGACCACCAGGCTCTCCAGGGCGTGGTAGCCGTCGCCGGGGCGCCGGCCGAGGACGTGCAGCGTCAGGTTGATCTTGGCGGGCGCGCGGGTGGCGAGGGCTGGCACGGACGACGTCTCTTCAACGGCAGGTCTTCAACGGCGAAGGGGCGCGGTGCCTGTCCGGCACCGCGCCCGCGATCCGCATCTCGATGGGGGCGGAGGAGGGAGCTTCAGCCCCCGCTCTTCGTCTCCGTGCCCATGGCCGGCGGCTCGGTCGGGGCCGGGGCGCCCTTCGGCATCTCGGGCTGCGGCGCCGGCTGGCTGTCGGCGGTGGCGGCCGGCTTCTCAAGCTCCGGCAGGCCGTCCTTCAGCTTGGCCTCGATCTTCGCCAGATCCTCCGGCTCGGGGTTCAGGTCCTTGGCGTGCTGCCACTGGAACTTGCCCTCGAGCCGCCGGCCGGCGCGCCAGTAGG
The DNA here is from genome assembly GCF_001043895.1 of Methylobacterium indicum. Classification (GTDB taxonomy): domain Bacteria; phylum Pseudomonadota; class Alphaproteobacteria; order Rhizobiales; family Beijerinckiaceae; genus Methylobacterium; species Methylobacterium indicum. The sequence continues at coordinate 10,574 of NZ_JTHF01000035.1, read as the reverse complement.
CATCGCCGAGGTGGTCGTTGATCGTCGGATCGCCGGGCTTCAGCTCGATCGCCTTCTCCAGTTCGCGCACCGCGTCGTCCCAGCGGCCGAGGCGGTAATAGGCCCAGCCCAGGCTGTCGATGATCATGCCGTCGCGCGGCTGCAGGTCGACCGCCTGCTTGAGCATGCGGAAGGCTTCGTCGATGTTCTGGTTCTGGTCGACCCAGGAATAGGCGAGGTAGTTCAGCACCTGGGCGCGGCCGTTGGGCTGCGTCGTCGGCACCAGTTCGAGCGCCTTCTTCAGGTCGGCCTCGGCCTTCGGCCATTCCTTGGCGCGCTCGTAGGACGTGCCGCGGAAGTAGTACAGGGTCCAGTAGTTGCGCGCCGGCTGGTCGCCGATCAGGTCGATCGCCTTGGTGTAGGTCTGGGCCGACTCGGCGTATTTCTTGCGCGAGCGCTGGACGTTGCCGAGCGCCGAGATCACGTCGATGTCGTTGGGATAGGTCTTGGCGACCTGGTCGAGGTGGGTGATCGCCTCCTCGCCCTTGCCCATCTGCTCCAGGTTGAGGCCGATCTGGATGTCGGCGTTGAGCTTGAGCGGCGAGCTCGCCGGCATGCGGGCGAAAACCTCGTTCGCCCGGTCCGGTGCCTTCATCCGCTCCAGGGTGTCGGCGAGGGTGAGCAGCGCCAGCGAATGCTCGGGGGCGAGGTAGAGGGCGAGGCGCAGGTAGACCACCGCCGGCAGCTCGTCGCCCTGCGAGGTCCCGGCCGAGCCGAGGCCGTAGAGCACCTCCGCGGCACCTTCCTGGGCCGAGTTGATCAGCGGCGTCAGCGGTTTGCCGGCCTTCAGCTTGTCCAGGGCGTCGCGCACGATCGGGTGGCGCGGCAGGACGTTGTCGAATTCCTGGTAGGCCGCCACCGCGAGGTCGGGCCGGCCCGACTCGGCCTCGAAGCGGCCATAGGCATCGACGATGCGCAGGGTGTTGCGGTCGGAATCGTAGGCCGATTTCAGCCGGCGCTCCGCCTCGACCTTGTCACCGACGAGGGCGGCGATGAGGCCGGCATGATAGTCGCGGAAGACGTTGTAGTAGCGCTCGCCCTTGAGCTTGTTGATCGTCTCGAGGGCCTTCTTGCCGTCGCCGGCCCCGGCATAGGACCAGGCGGTGAGCAGCGTCGAGGTCAGGTCGGCCGCCGCGCCCTTGCCGCCGCGCTGCAGGTTCTGCCGCGCCGCGCCGTATTGCTTGGCCTTGATCTTCTGCACGCCCAGCGCGAGCTGGGCGAGGCCGTTGGCCCCGTCCCGCTGCGTCAGCTTCTCGGCGGCGCGGAACGCCTCCGGCAGGGAGCCGTCCGCGAGGAGGGCCACGAAGGAGCGCTCGAGGAGTTCCGCGTTGCGCGGGTCGCCCTTCACGGCCTCCCGATAGTAGGTCGCGGCGGCGGCGGTGTCGCGCGAGGCCCCGGCGATGTAGGCCGCGAGGAAGTTGCCCTCCAGCGAATCGGCCGGCTCGTAGGATTGCGGTGGCGCCACCTCCCGCACCGGCAGCCGCGCGGCGAGGGCCGGCGCCGTCGAGACGGTGAGAAGGAGAGCCAGCGCGGCGAGCGCACGTCCGCGGCGGGGGGCGGGGATTCGGGTCTTGAGCACCAAACTCGTGGCTCCGTGGTCGCGCCGGCCGCGGCGCCGGCACGCGAAATCGGCGCGACATTGGACCTTGCGCGGGGCAGCGGCAAGACCAAACGGCGGCGGCGATGTGTCGGGGGGGCTGCACCGTGCCGGCTCGCGCGTCGCCTCGCGGCATAACCGTGATCCCGGTTGCAATACAACCTGTAACGTAAATTTTAAGCATTCGCCGCGATACAGAGGTCGGATACTGGTCGATACTACCTGAACCGAGCCGCCGAATATGTCATTACGTTCACAAATTTTTGCCATCTTGGGCGCGGTCGGCTGCCTGCTGGTTTGGCTTGCTGGTTATCAGGTCTCCGAAGCCTGGCATCAGGCGGAGGTGATGCGGCGCGCGGCGGACGCGAACCGGGTCACCGATGGTCTCGCCGCCGCCGCGGCGTCGCTCGCGGCCGAGCGCGGACTCGCCACCGGCTGGCTCGCCAAGCCGCCGCCATCCTCGGAGCACCCCGCCCTCACCCGCTTGCGGGAAGACGGGGACCGCCGGCTCGCCGGTGCCCTGGAGGGTCTGCGCCGGGACGACACCGCGTCCCAGGCCGCCGCCGCCGCCCTGTGCGAGGCGCGCCGCGACCTCGCCGCCCTGCGCCAGCGTGTCGACCGCGTGCTGGCCGGCACGCCCGATGCCGATCTCGCCGCCGCCTGGTTTCCTGCCGCCACCGGAGTGATCTCCCGCGAGTTGGCGCTGTTCGACGCGGTGCGGGCCGGGGTCACCGGATCGATGCCCGGGACGATCCATCACGGTCTCGACGTGAAGCGCGCGCTCTGGGAGGCCGGCGAATATGCCGGCCGCGAGCGCGGGCGCCTCAACGGCGTGATCGCCGGGCGCCAGCCGTTGAGCATCGACCAGATCCGCGGCCTCGCCGCCTCCGCCGGCCGGATCGAGGGCGCGCTCGCCGCGGCCCGCGCCTCCGAGGCGGCCCTCGGACCGGCATTCAAGGACGCGCTCGCCGGTACCACGCGCCGGATCGAGGCGTTCGAGGCGACGCGCGCGGCGGTGTTCCGTGCCGGCGCCGCTCGCGAGCCCTATCCGGTCGCCGCCGAGGACTGGTTCCGCCAGGCGACCGAGGTGATCGCCGGCATCGGCGAGGCCCGGACCGCCGCCACCACGGCCCTCGACACCTTCGTGACCGGGGAGATCCACGCGAGCGAACGCTGGTTCGTGACCGCGTTGGCGATCCTCGCCGTCGCGGTCGCGACGGTCGGCGGCGGGGCCCTGCTGCTGGTGCGTGGCGTGACCGGCCCGCTTGCCCGGATGATCGAGGCAATGCGCCGCCTCACCGCGGGCGATCTCACGGTAGCGGTGCCGACGGCGTCGTCCCGCAGCGAGATCGGCGCGATGGCCGCCGCGATGGTGCAGTTGCGCGACGGCCTCGCCCGGGCCGCGTCCCTGGAGCAGGAGGCGGCCCTGGCCCGCGCCGGGGCGGAAGCGCAGCGCCGCGCGGCCCTGCGCGACCTCGCCGACCGGTTCGAGACGGCCGTCGGCGGCGTCCTCGTCGCCGTCACGGCCGCCGCCTCGGAGATGGAGGCGACCGCCCGCGGCATGACCGAGATCGCCGGGCGCACGGCAGACCAGAGCACCGGCGTCGCGGCCGCCGCCGAGGAGGCCTCGTCCAACGTCGCCACCGTGGCGGCGGCGGCGGGCCAGCTCGGCGCCTCGGTGGACGAGATCGGGCGCCGGATCGGCGCCTCGGCCGAGATGGCCCGCACCGCCTCCGACGCGGCCGGGGAGACGGCGCGCCTCGTCCACGACCTGCAGCAGGGCGCGGCGAGGATCGGCGACGTGCTCGGGCTGATCTCGTCGATCGCCGATCAGACCAACCTGCTCGCCCTCAACGCCACCATCGAGGCGGCCCGCGCCGGTGCGGCCGGTCGCGGCTTCGCGGTGGTGGCCGCCGAGGTCAAGGCGCTCGCCGGCCAGACCGGCCGCGCCACCGCGGAGATCGCCGAGCAGATCGCCCGCATCCAGGGCTCGACCGAGAAGGCGGTGACGGCGATCGGCGGGATCGCCGGCCGGATCGGCGAGATCAGCGACGCCTCGACCGCCGTCGCGGCGGCGGTGGAGGAGCAGGGCGCGGCGACCCGGGAGATCGTGCGCAACATCGGCGAGGCCGCCAAGGGCACGGGGGAGGTCACGGGCGGCGTCGTCCAGGTGGCGGGTGCCGCCGACGAGACCGGCGCGGCGGCCACGCAGGTCCTGTCCGCCGTCAGAGAACTGGCGCGCCAGTCCGAGCACCTGCGCGGGGAGGTGGGGCGGTTCCTCACCACCATCCGGGCGGCGTGAAACCCGCTTCTCCGCCGGTCACGAGACGTCGCGGGATGCCCTCTCCCGTGTGGGAGAGGGGGAGGGGCGATCGAAGATCGCGCGAGGGTGACACGTTTCAGCGTGAAGCACTCAGCGTGGTGCTGGCAACGGAACGGTTTGAGCCAAACCCAAGACCGTAGCACCCTCACGCGGGATCTTCGATCCCCAGGCCCCTCTCCCGTGTGGGAGAGGGGAGATGCGCTCCATTCTGCAGAGCCGGCAAAACCTAATCGATCCTACATATTCACGTAGTTCGGACCGCCAGGACCTTCCGGGGTGACCCAGTTGATGTTCTGGTTCGGATCCTTGATGTCGCAAGTCTTGCAGTGGACGCAGTTCTGCGCGTTGATCTGGTAGCGCGGCGCACCGCCCTCCTCGATCCACTCGTAGACGCCGGCCGGGCAGTAGCGGCCGGACGGCCCGCCGAACACGTCGTGCTCGGAGGATTTTTGCAGGCCCATATCCTTGACTTGGAGGTGGACCGGCTGGTCCTCCTCGTGATTGGTGTTCGACAGGTAGACCGACGACAGGCGATCGAAGGTCAGCACCCCGTCCGGCCGGGGGTACTTGATCGGCTTCACGTCCTTGATCGGCTTGGTGCAGGCATAGTCCGGCTTGCCGTGGCTGAGCGTGCCGAACAGCGACAGGCCGGCGAGCTCGTTGAGCCACATGTCGAGGCCGCCGAGGCCCACGCCGACGACCGTGCCGTACTTGGACCAGAGCGGCTTGACGTTGCGCACGCGCTTCAGGTCGTAGCCGATCGGGCTCGCGCGCCAGCCCTCCTCGTAGGAGGTCAGCTCGTCCTGGGCCCGGCCGGCGGCCAGCGCCTCGTGGATCGCCCCCGCGGCCTGCATGCCCGACAAAACCGCGTTGTGCGAGCCCTTGATCCGCGGCACGTTGACGAAGCCGGCCGAGTCGCCGACGAGGCAGCCGCCCGGGAAGACGAGCTTCGGCACCGATTGCCAGCCGCCTTCCATGATGGCCCGGGCGCCGTAGCCGATGCGCTTGGCACCCTCGAACACGTCCCGGATCATCGGGTGGGTCTTGAAGCGCTGGAACTCCTCGAACGGCGACAGGGTCGGGTTCTCGTAGTTCAGGTGCGTGACGAACCCGACCGAGACCAGATGGTCGTCGAAGTGGTAGAGCCAGGACCCGCCGCCGGCCTTGTTCGGCAGCGGCCAGCCCATCGAGTGCTGCACCAGTCCGGGCCGGAATTTCTCCGGCTTGACCTGCCACAGCTCCTTCACGCCGAGCCCGTACTTCTGGTGGTCGGAATGCTGGTTGAGGCGGTAGCGGTCGATCAGCTTCTTGGTCAGCGAGCCGCGGGCGCCCTCGCCGAACACCGTGTACTTGGCGCGCAGCTCCATGCCGCGGGTGAAGTCGTCCCGCGCCTCGCCCGAGCGGGCGATGCCGAGGTCGCCGGTGGCGATGCCGACCACGGCTCCCGCGTCGTCGTACAGGATCTCGGCGGCCGGGAAGCCCGGATAGATCTCGACACCGAGCTCCTCCGCCTTGCGGCCGAGATACTTGGTGACGTTCGAGAGCGAGCCGACGAAGTTGCCGTGGTTGCTCATCAGCTTCGGGAAGGCGATGTTCGGCAGCGAGAGGCCGCCCGCCGGCCCGAGGAACATGAACTCGTCCTTGACCACCTCGGTCTTGAGGGGGCGGTCCGGGTCCTCGCGCCAGCCCGGCACGAGGGAGTCGAGGCCGCTCGGATCGACCACCGCGCCCGACAGGATATGGGCGCCGACCTCGCTGCCCTTCTCGACCACCACCACCGACACCTCGGTGCCGGCCTCAACGGCGAGCTGCTTCAGCTGGATGGCGGCAGCCAGCCCGGCCGGGCCCGCTCCGACGATCACCACGTCGAAGTCCATCGCCTCGCGTTCCGGCAGCTCCATCCCGTCTCTCCCTTCTGTCCTGATAGTTCACATATAAACGATCTCGGGCCGCCTCAAGCGGTTCCGTCGGCCGGACCGTGCGACGGCATGTCCCCGGGTGCAAGCGTCCGACCCCGACGGCACCGGCGAGAATGCCTGTGCGCGTCATGTCGCGCCGGTTGTCCACAGCCGCGCGGCACGCCACATCTCACTCCATGACGCCCGATGCTCCCGACAGCCGCGACCTGCTCTCCTTCCTCGACTTCCACGTCGAGGCCGGCGTCGACGTCGCGCTGGACGAGACGCCGCACGACCGCTTCGCCGAGCCGGAAGCGCCGCGCCGCGCCGCCCGGACGGAGGCCGAGGCCCCGGTCCAGCGGGACATGGAGCGGCACGAGGCGCCGCGCCATGAGTCTTTCCGCCATGAATCTGTCCGCCAGGACGCTCCCCGTCAGGAGCCGGTTCGGCAGGAGCCGCCCCGACAGGACGCCCCGCGCGCCGAGCCGCCGAACACCTACGGCCGCTCCGCCGCCGCGGCTCCGGGCGAGGCGGCGGGCGATGCCCGGGAACTCGCCGCCACCGCGGCGAGCCTGGAGGAGCTGGAAGCCCTGCTCGCCCGGTTCGAGAGCTGCGCGTTGCGCTTCACCGCCAAGAACCTCGTCTTCGCCGACGGCAACCCGCAGGCGAAGGTGATGTTCGTCGGCGAGGCGCCGGGCGCCGACGAGGACCGGATCGGCAAGCCGTTCATGGGCCGCTCGGGCCAGCTCCTCGACCGGATGATGGCGGCGGTCGGGCTCGACCGCACCAACGCCTATGTCGGCAACGTCGTACCCTGGCGCCCGCCGGGGAACCGCAACCCGACCCCGCAGGAGCTCGCGACCTGCAAGCCGTTCATCGAGCGGCAGATCGCGCTCGCCGATCCCGACATCCTGGTCTGCCTCGGCGGCGTCGCCACCCAGGCGCTGGCCGGCACCAAGGACGGCATCCTGAAGTCCCGCGGCCGCTGGTTCCCCTACCGCACCGACAAGCGCGAGATCCGGCTGCTCGCGACCCTGCACCCGGCCTACCTGCTGCGCCAGCCGTTGCAGAAGCGCCTCGCTTGGCGCGACTTCCGGGCCCTGCGGGCGGCCCTCGACGAGGGCGGGCGCTGAGAGCCGGCGCATGCGGGCAAGCGGAACCGTGCCGGCTCCCGTCGATTACCCTTGAGCCTTTCGCCTGCGCCGCGTAGCCGTCGCGGCCAAGGTTCACGGGCCGACGGGACGCTACCATGCGCTGGGAAGATTTTCGCACCTCCGACAACGTCGAAGACCGCCGCGGCGAGGGTGGCGGCGGCGGCGGATTCGGTTTTCCGGGCGGTGGCGCCGGGGGCCTGGGCATCGGCACCGTCGTCATCCTGTGCATCATCGGCTGGGTCACCGGCATCAACCCGGCGATCCTGATCGGCGGCGCCGAGCAGATGACGCGCCCGCGTGCGCCGCAGGAACAGCAGGGCCAGCCGCAGCCCGACCGGCGCACCGGCGCGCCGACCGACCAGTCCGGCAAGTTCGCCGCCGCGATCCTCGGCAACACCGAGGACGTGTGGAAGACGGTGCTGCCGAACCAGACCGGGAAGCAGTATACCCCTACCACGATGGTGCTCTACACCGGCGGCACCCGCAGCGGCTGCGGCCAGGCCCGGGCCGCCATGGGTCCGTTCTACTGCCCGCTCGACAAGAAGGTCTATCTCGACACCACCTTCTTCAAGGAGATGGAGCAGAAGTTCCACGTCAAGGGCGACTTCGCCTATGCCTACGTGATCGCCCACGAGGTCGGCCACCACGTCCAGGACGTGCTCGGCATCCTGCCCAAGGTGCAGCAGAAGCAGCAGCAGGTCGGCGAGCGCGAATCGAACGCCCTCTCGGTCCGCGTCGAGCTGATGGCCGATTGCCTCGCCGGCGTCTGGGCCAAGAACTCGAACGACCGCTTCAATTCGCTGGAGCCCGGCGACATCGAGGAGGCGATGCAGGCGGCGAGCGCCATCGGCGACGACAAGCTCCAGAAGCAGAGCCAGGGCTACGTGGTGCCGGATTCCTTCACCCACGGCTCCTCGGCCCAGCGCATGCGCTGGTTCCAGACCGGCTATCGCAGCGGCCAGACCCAGTCCTGCGACACGTTCCGGGCCTCGCAGCTGTGACGGCCCGCCTCGACGCGTCCCGGGCCTTCGTGCCGCTCGGCATCGCGGTGCTCACCGTCTCGGACACCCGTACGCTGGCCGACGACCGCTCGGGCGACACCCTCGCCGAGCGGCTGGGGCAAGCGGGCCATCGGCTCGCCGACCGGGCGATCGTGCCGGACGAGGTCGAGGCGATCCGCTCTCAGGTGAAGGCCTGGGCGGCGGATCCGGCGGTGGATGCGGTGATCACCACCGGCGGCACGGGCTTCACCGGCCGCGACGTGACCCCGGAAGCCCTCGAGCCCCTGTTCGAGAAGCGGATGGACGGGTTCTCGGCCATCTTCCACCGCATCTCCTACGACAAGATCGGCACCTCGACGCTGCAGTCGCGGGCGACCGCCGGAGTGGTGAACGCCACCTACGTGTTCGTGCTGCCCGGCTCGCCCGGGGCCTGCCGGGACGCCTGGGACGGCATCCTGGCCGCCCAGCTCGATTACCGGCACCGGCCCTGCAACTTCGTCGAGATCATGCCCCGACTCGACGAGCACCTGAAGCGCGGGGCGCCGCCGAGCCCGTGACGCGATCGCGGCGCGCAATCGTCATGACGGGTGCGTCCCATGTCGGCGAGGGTCGTGACGGCATTCCCCGGGGCCGTCGTGAGGCTGCCCCGGGGAGACCCGCCGCGATCCGCTCAGCCGGTGCAGGCATCGCCGTCGGCACGCTTGGTGTCCGACCGCGGCCACACGCGATGCCGGACGTAGTTCTCGACCGTGAAGGCGCTGCCGCCAAGAACGATGAGGGCCAGAATGGCCTCACGGAAATCCCCAGGGTTCGTCATCGGATCAGCTCCCAGCTCGGATGCTTTCCTTTGGGTCATGCAGCAGGATGACCGTTGCTGCACTGAGTTAATCGCCGAAGATCGCCCGGGTTGCCGGGATCCGGCCGGAAACGACGGTCTTAAGCATTAAGAGTTTTTAACGCGCGATGTCGTCCGCACGGCGTCGCTCAGACTCGCCGGTACCACGGGGAGGCGTGGTCGCCCTCGAACAGCGAAATCGCGGCGGTTATCGATGCGTCCGCGACGCGCGCGGCCTCATCCCCGCAGCAGCGCCGCCCGCAGGGGCCTGACGGGCAGGCGGACCTTGAGCGGCAGGCCCGCCCGCAGGGCCTCGGCCCTCACGAGGTCGCCGGCCCGGATCTGCCGCGTGCCGGTCAGGGCCTCGCGCCGTCCGGCGATCCGCTCGAAGAGGGGCGCATGCGGGCGCCGCAGCCGGCCGACCGCCTCCGGGCTCGTCGTGGCGGCGAACCGGTCGAGGGTGCGGATCCAGCCTTCCGCCGGCACGTCGCCGGCCTCCAGGCACAGCAGCCAGGGCCGGCGCGCCGGCCCGGCCGCCGCCGCCCAGGGGTTGTGCCCCCGCGCCACCAGGGCCGCCCCGGTGCTCTCCGCCATGGTGGCGACGTCCGGGTCCTCGGGATGCGCCGCCGCGATCACCGCGTCGCCCACCACGCCCGCCGCGACGCCGGCCACCAGGGCCGCCAGGGTATCGGCGAGGGCGTCGATGCGCTCGGGCGTGATCGCGCCGGGGAGATGGATGACTGCCGTGAACATGATCGCGCCATAGCGGATGGGACGCGGCGCGTCCTGCCTCGATCGTCGGCACTTGCGGGGAATCTCGATCCGGCTCTTGCGCTCGTTCTTGTTATGTTCGATTTTCCGCCGCGGCGACGGTGGAGATGTCGATGGAAGCGGGCTGCGGACGGGAGGCGCGCCGCCTCCAGGGATCGACCCCGGCGGCGGAGACCCGCCGCGGGCGCGGCGCCACCGCCAACCCGACCGGGCGGTTCGAACCGGGCGCCCGCGAGGCCTTCGCGGATGGCTGGGACCGGGAGGAGGAGCTGCCGCCCCTGCGCACCGAGGTGACGCTGGAACGGGCGCGCAGCATCATCACCCGCAACACGTCGCCCGATATCGGCTTCGATCGCTCGATCAACCCGTATCGCGGTTGCGAGCACGGATGCGTCTACTGCTTCGCCCGGCCGAACCACGCCTATGCAGGACTCTCGCCGGGGCTCGACTTCGAGACCAAGCTCTTCGCCAAGCCGGATGCGGCGGCGCTCCTCGAGGAGGAACTCTCGGCCCGGGGCTACGTGCCCCGCACCATCGCGCTCGGCACCGCCACCGACCCCTACCAGCCGATCGAGCGGCGCTACCGCCTGACGCGGCAGATCCTGGAGGTGCTGGCGCGCTTCCGGCACCCGGTCGGCCTCGTCACCAAGTCGGACCTCGTGCTGCGCGACCTCGACATCCTCGGCGAGATGGCGCGCGACGGGCTGGTGAAGGTCGCCCTCTCCGTCACCACCCTCGATCCGGTCCTCGCCCGCCGGATGGAGCCCCGCGCCCCGCATCCCGAGAAGCGCCTCGCGGCGATCCGGAGACTGGCGGAGGCGGGCGTGCCCACGATGGCACTGGTGGCGCCGCTGATCCCGGGCCTCAACGACCACGAGATCGAGGCGGTGCTGGCCCGCGCTCGCGAGGCGCTTCTCGGGATGCGGGGCGCGGGGCTCCATCCGGCGGGCGAGGAC
>NZ_JTHF01000349.1 GCF_001043895.1 Methylobacterium indicum | reverse complement strand
GCCGCGGCAACCGCCTCGGCCCGCTCGGTCACGCCATGGAGGGTGCCGCGCAGGGTCGCGTCCACCGCGCCCGCCGTCCGCTCGGTCGCGGCATTGATCGCCGCCACGACGTCCTCGGCCCGCTCGGCCAGGCCGTCGATCGTACCGCGCAGGGTCGCGTCCGCCGCGCCCGCCCGCTCGGCGACGAGGCGACCGGCCTCGTCCGCCGCCGCGGCGAACGCCGCCGTCGCGGCCAAGGTCCGCGCGTCGAGCGCCCCCGTCGTCCGCTCCGCCGCCGCCGCGATCGCCAGAGCCGCTTCCTCGGCCCGGCCCGCCAGACCCACCACGACGCCGTGCAAAGCCGCATCCGCCTCGCCGGCCCGCGTCCCGATCAGGCTCGCCGCCTCCTCCGCCACACGGGCGAAGGACGACGCCGCATCCGCCAGACGCGCCTGCAGCGCGCCCGACGCCTCCTCGGCCCCGAGGCGAAATGCTTCCACGCTCTCCGCCGTCCGCGCGCCGACCGCGCCCGTCGCCGTCTCGGCCGCGCGACGCAGCACCATCGCCGCCTCCTCGGCCCGGGCCTCCAGC
>NZ_JTHF01000348.1 GCF_001043895.1 Methylobacterium indicum | reverse complement strand
CGGCGCTCACCCGGCCCTCGGCACCCTCCAGGGCGCCGGTGGCGGCGGTGAGGTCGCCGATATGCTGGCGGGCGGTCTCGGTCAGCGCCTTGCCGCGGGCGTCCAGCGTCGCGGCGAGGCCCGCGGCCTGGCGAAGCGCCCCGGTCGCCGCGCCCTGGAGCGCGCCGACCTGCTCGGCGACCCGGTCGGAGGCACGACCGGTCTCGGCCGCGATCTCGGCCAGGGCCGCCTGGATCTCCTCGACCCGGCCCGACAGGCCGCCCTCGATTGCCGAGAAGCTCTCGCCGGAGCGCCCGATCAGCTCCTGCAGGGCGCCGCAGGCGGTCTCGATGCGGCCGACCAGGCCGCCGAGCTCGCCGCCCAGGCGCTGGTTGACCCGGGTGAGGGCCTCCACCGCCCGGGTCGCGCCCTCGTCGGCCGACCGGCGCAGGGTCTCGGCCGCCTCGCGGGAGAGGGCCGCCAGGGCCTCGGCCCGCTCGGCGAGCAGAACGGCCGCGCCGCCCATCCCCTCGGTCACCGCCCGCTCCAGCGCCTCGCTGCGCTCGGCCAGGACCGAGACCAGCTCGCTGCCGGGGCCCTCGACCAGGCCGCGCAGCTGCGCCACCTGGCGGTCGAGCCCGTCGACCGTCTCGCCGCTCGCCGCCAAGGCCGCCACCAGGGCGTTGCCGCGCTGGTCGATGGTCCGGTGCAGCGAGGCGGTCGTCGCCTCGAGGCGCTGGCCGAGCGCGCCGCCGCGCTCGTCCACGATCTGCCGCAGGGCCTCGACCCGCTCGGCGAGGTCACGGTTGAGCGCGCCGCCGCGGCCGTCGATCGCCTCGGCCAGCTCCCGGGCGGTCTCGGCGAGCGTCCGGGTCAGGGTGGTGCCGCGCTGGTCGACCAGCGCCGCGAAGGCGGCGGCGCGGCGGTCGAAGCCCGTGCTCAGCTGCGTGCTGCGCTCGTCCACCGCCGCCGCGAGGGCCGCCGCGCGCTCCTCCACCGCCGCGGCGAAGGCCGCGGAGCGCTCGTCCATGGCGCCGTGCAGGTTCGCCACCCGCTCGTCGAGGGCGGCGGTAAGCGCCGCCGTGCGGGCATCGACCAGGGCCGCGTAGGCGTCGCTGCGGTCGTCGAAGGCGTCGGCCAGGGCCTCGCCGCGGGACGCGACCAGGGCCGCGAAGGCGCGCATCCGCCCGTCGATGCGGGCCGTGAAGGCGGCCGAGCGCTCGTCGACGCTGCCCGACAGGGCCTCGGTCCTGGCCTGCATCAGGCCAGCGAGTTCCGTCGCCTTGGCGTCGACCAGGGCACCGAAGGCCTCGGCCCTCTCCTCGACGGTGCCGCCGAGGAGCGCGAGCCCGGTCTGCAGGCGGTCGGACACCGCCTCGCCGCCGGCTTCGAGCTGGCGGGACAGGGCCTCCACCTGCCCGCCGAGCACGGCGTCGAGGGCGGCGCGGCTGCGCTCCAGGGCGGAGGACAGTTCCGCCACCCGGTCGTCGAGCAGGGCGGCGAGCGCCGCGCTGCGACCCTCGAAGGTCTCGGCGAGGTCGGCGTTGCGCGAATCCAGCAGGCCGGCGAGCGCATCGCCGCCGCTGCGGATCGTGGTGGCGAGCACGTCGATGCGCTCCTGGACCCGCCGGGCCAGCACGTCCCCGGCGCCGGTCAGCTCGGCGAGCGCCCGCTGGCGGCCGTCGATCAGGCGCGCGAGGTTGCCGCCGCCCTGCTCGATCGTGCCGGCGATGGCCGCCTCGCGCTCGGCGAGCAGGGCCGCCATGGCCTCGATGCGCTCGCCCAGGGTCCGGGCGAAGGCGTCGCGGTGCCCGTCGAGGGCGTCGCCGAGGCCCGCCTCGCGCTCGGCCAGCAGGCCGGTGACGGCCTGCGTGCCGCGGGACACGGCGTCCTCCAGGGTCGCGACGCGGGAGTCGAGCAGGCCGGCGACCTCCTCGCCCCGGGCGGCGATCGTGCCGGCCAGGGTCTCGCCGCGGCGCTCCAGGGCGGTCTCGACGGCCTGAGCGCGCATCTCGATCAGCGCGTCGAGGTCGGCGAGCGCCGCGTCGACCCGGCCCGACAGGTGGGTGCCGCCAGATTCCGCCGCCGCCGCGAAGGCATCGGTGCGGGCGTCGATGAGCCCGGCCAGCGCCTGGGCGCGGGCCTCCACCGCCTCGGCGAAGGCCGCGCCGCGGCTCTCCACCAGGTGGTCGAGGGCGGCGAGCCGGTCGTCGAACAGGCTGGACAGGGCGCGGGTGCGGGAATCGAGGGTGCCGACCGCCCGGCCGACCCGCTCCTCGAGGGTCGAGGCCAGGGTGTCGCCGCCCTCGGCGAGGACGCCGCGCAGGGTGCCGACCCGGTCGTCGAGCACGGCGCCGATCGCACTGGCGCGCTCGTCGAGCAGGTGGCGGACCGCGCCGGCCCGCTCCTCGAGCGCGTCGTGCAGGGCGCGGATCCGGTCGTCGAGCCCGGCATGCAGCGCCTCCGACCGTCCGTCGAGGAGGCTGCGCATCGTCGCCGCCTGCTCGTCGATAAGGTGGCCGAGCGCCCGCAGCCGCTCGCCGAACAGGCGCTCGACCACGGCCTCGCGCTCGTCCAGCAGGGTCGCCAGCGCGGTCGAGCGGTCGCCGAGTGCCGTCTCGAGGCGGCCGGAGCCCTCGGCGAGCACCCGGTCGGCCTCCTCCACGGTACCCTGCAGGGCGGCCAGCACGGTCTCGCCGCGCTTGCCGATGAGGTCGGACAGGGCGAGGCCGCCGCGGTCGAACAGCCGCGCCAGCTCGGTCATGCGGTTGGCCAGCGTGCCGAACATCGCCCGGCCGCGCTCGTCGATCTCCTGGGCCATCGCGGCGATGCGCTCGTCGACGAGGGCCGCCAGGGTCTCGGTGCGGCCGTCGAAGGCGGCGCGGATCGCGTCGGCCTGGGCCGCGAGGTCGCGGCTCGCCTCGCCGCTGTGGCTCTCCACGAAGGTGACCAGCTCGCGGGTGCGGGCGCCGAGCTCCTCGTCGAGGCCGCGGGTGCGGGCCTCGATCAGGCGCAGGGCCTCCTCGGCCTTCACGCCGAAGGTCTCGTCGACGATGCGGCCGCGCTCGTCGAGGGTCTGGGCCAGCCCTTCGAGGCGGGCGATGACGCGGTCGTCGAAGCGGGCGGCGCCGGCATCGAGCGAGCGGGTCAGCTCCTCGGTCCGGCGGCCGAGCTCGTCGCCGATCTCGCCGACACGGGCGGTCAGGGCGTCGCTCATCGCCTGGCTGCGGGCCGTGATGGCGCGGGCCAGCTCGTCGGCGCGGCCGTCCAGCGCCTGGGCGACCTCGCGGCCGCCCTCGGCCATCACCCGGGCCATCTCGCCGGCCCGCACGATCAGGGCCTCGTTCAGTGCCGTGGCGCGGGCGCCGATATGCTGGTCGACATGCGCCACCATGGTGCTGAAGGTGGCGCCGATCTCGGCGGTGCGCTTCGCCGAGCGGTCTTCGAGGGCGCCGAGCTGGGCCTCCACGGCCTCGCGGGCCTCGCGGGTGCGCTCGGCGATCGTCTCGGCGACGGCACGGCCCTGGACCGTGATGAGGCGGTCCATCTCCTCCAGGCGCCCGGAGACGCTCTCGGTCAGGTCGTGGGTGTCGCGGGAGATGCGGTCGGCCAGGATGTCGCCGCGGGCGATCGCGTCCTGGAGCGCCGCGAGGCGGGTCGTCAGCACCTCGTCGACCGCGCGGCCGCCGGTCTCGGCGGCGCTCGCCAGCGCCGTGCCGGTCTTCTCCAGCGCGTCGTTGACGCGCGCGCCCTGGCCCGCCACCGCCACGACGATGTCGCGGCCGACCGCCGCCAGGCGGGTCTGCGCCTCGTCGGCATGCTGGCCGATCATGTCGGTCAGCGCGCGGCCATGGCCGTCGAAGGCCGCACCGACCTCGGCGAGGCGGGTGTCGAGGTCGCCCGCGGCGCTCTCGGCAGCCAGCGCCAGCGCCGCCGAGACATCCTCGGCTTGGCGCGTCAGGTGCTCGACCGCCGCCCGCAGGGTCGCCCCGGTCGTATCGGCCCGCTCGGCGACGAGGCGCCCGGCCTCGTCCGCCGCCGCGGCGAACGCCGCCGTCGCGGCCAGCGTCCGCGCGTCGAGCGCCCCCGTCGTCCGCTCCGCCGCCGCCGCGATCGCCAACGCGGCTTCCTCGGCCCGGCCCGCCAGACCCACCACGACGCCGTGCAGCGCCGCATCCGCCTCGCCGGCCCGCGTCCCGATCAGGCTCGCCGCCTCTTCCGCCACACGGGCGAAGGACGAGGCCGCATCCGCCAGACGTGCCTGCAGCGCGCCCGACGCCTCCTCGGCCCCGAGGCGGAACGCCTCCACGCTCTCCGCCGTCCGCGCGCCCACCGCGCCCGTCGCCGTCTCGGCCGCGCGACGCAGCACCACCGCCGCTTCCTCGGCCCGGGCCTCCAGTTCGCCCGTCGTCGCCGTGGTC
>NZ_JTHF01000347.1 GCF_001043895.1 Methylobacterium indicum | reverse complement strand
CCGATGATCGCCCCGGCGGCGAGGCCCGCGACACCGGCCCCGACCGCCGCGCCGACGCCCGGGCCGCGGCGGTAGCCGTAGCCGCGACGAACACCGTAGCCCCGGCGGTAGCCGTGGTGCCGGCCGAAGCGGCGGTACTGCGAGAACTCCGTCGGAAGCTCGCTGCGGGCGAGGGCCGCGGCGGCGGCACCGGACCCAGCCGACTCTGCCGAGACGGGCTCTGCCGAGACGGGGCCGCCGACGAGGAGGGCCGCGAGGGTCGCGGCGGCAACGAGGAGACGCGTCATGGGCCTGCCGAATTCCCTGTCGTGATCGTGCCGTTTCCCAATCGATCGATGCGACCGTCTCAGTACGTCCGGCCGTGCCGAGGGCGGGCGCTACGGCGGTTGAAGTGGGCGATCAGCTTCGGCAGGACGAACAGCATGAAGATCTTGCGGAGCATGACTGACTTCCTTGTTGCAAGGGTGCTTCGATGTCGTCAAACGTTTGTCGTCGGGAAAAGATCCTGAAATAATCGCCGCGTGGTGTTGGACTGAACTGGCGATCGCGTTCGTGTTCCTGTCCTCGCCGGGGTGAGGGCGCACCGGCGAGGATACTGTCGGGCGCGTGTCGCCCGGGGCCTCAATGCTTGCGGCGGATCAGCCAGCCCGCCGCGAAGGCGAGGGCGGCGATGCCCAGCACCGTGTTGGTGCGGTGCCCGTCCGCGTAGGCGAGGGCCTGGCGGCCGTAGGTCTCGCCGCGGCGGCGCGCCTCCCGGGCGGCGTGGCGCCCATCGTTGATCACGCGGTCGGCGTGTCCGCGGGCGGAATCGGTGAAGTCCCGGGCCGTGTCGGCGACATCCTCGGCGTAGTCTCGGGTCGTGCCGGCCAGATGCTCGGCCCGGTCGCGGGCGGCCTCGGCGAGATGGCGACCGTCGTCGATGAGGTCCTCGGCCCGGTCGCGGGCGCGGCCATAGGCGTATTGCGCGCCGCCGGCCACCTGGTTGGCGGCGCCGCGGACCTGCTGGGCCGGGTCGCCCGTGAGGCCGCCGAGGGCGGTCTGGGCGCGGCCCTTCAGGTGACGGGACGCGCCACGGATCTGATCGCGGTTCATGCTGTCCTCCTGAGTCTCGGAAAGATGGATCGCGACGGGCCGGGCCCGCCGCGGAGGGTTACGTCTCGGTGTTACCTGCGGCGTTACTTGCGGCCGAGCAGGCTGTCGGCGGCGTGCTTCACGCCGTCCTTGGCCTCGCCGACGGTGCGCTGGGCCTCGCCCTTGAGCTCCTGGGCCTTGCCCTCGACCACGAGGTTGTCGTTGCCGGTCACCTTGCCGACACCTTGCTTGACGTTGCCGACGGCCTCGTTGGCCAGGCCCTTGAGCTTGTCGGTGGTGCTGCTCATCGAACTCTCTCCGTCATGAGGGGGATGGAGGGCTCCCGCCGCGGGGGCGGGAGCCGACGCCGGCGTCAGACGCGGCGGGTGGTGTCGTAGGCGCCGACCAGCTTCGGGGCGCCGAGGCGGCCGCCGAAGAAGGCGGCGGCGGCGCCGAGCAGCAGCGCGATGGCGGCGTAGAAGGCGCCCTGGGTGGCGGCCGACTTCGCGGTCACGGCCGCGGCCTCGGCCTTCTGCTTGGCGGTGGCGACCGCCTGGTCGTACTGCTTCTCGTAGTCCTGGACCTGCTGGCGGGCCTGGTCGACCGGGATGTTCTGCGCCTTGGCGAGGGCGTCCGCGGCGCGGGTCTCGGCCTGCTGCTTCTGCGAGGCGTCGCCGGTGATCAGGGCGCGCACCGCCGCGACGGCGGCGTCACGGGCGGCCTGCGGGTCCTGGCCGGCGGCCTGCTGGCGCACCTTGTCCTCGATGCCCTCGAGCGGGTTCTGGATCTTCGACAGCGACGGGGCCGCGGCCTGGGCGGCGGTCTGCACCGTGCCGCCCACGAGGTTGCCGGCGCCGCCGAGCGCGCTCGAGACCGTGCTGAGCGTGCCGCCGACGAGGCCGCTGGCCGCCGAGGTCACGAGATAGATCACCACCAGGGTCGTCACCGCCCAGGAGACGAGGCCGTGCAGGGCGGCCGCGCCCGGCAGCGGCTTGCCGGAGAGCCGGCCCGCGATCGCGCCGCCGACGAGCGAGGCGACGATGCCCGACACCACGAACCACAGGCCCGCGCCGGTCGACAGGGTCGAGGCGGCCGGGTTGTCGCTGGCGTTCACGCCCACCGACGACAGGCCGATGCCGACGCCGACGAGGTTCAGGATCACCTGCGTCACGAGCGCGGTGACGGCGCCGGCGAAGATGGCGCCCCACGACACCTGGTTGAGCAGGACCGCGCGGGTATCGGCCTGGGCGGCGGTCGCGAGGGGGGAAACGGGGGTCTGGATGGTCACGTGGTTACTCCGGGTCGTTCATGCATCGATGGGTCGGGGCGGCCCCGGGGCCGCGGCGCTCTCCCGCGCCGGGTTCCCGAGGTCGTCGATGTCCGGCCGCGACGCGGTCGGTCGCGCGATCAGTCGCGGTTGGCGCTCACGAGGAGGCCGAGGCCGAAGCCGACGAGGCCGGCGATCACCAGCGAGGCGACCGGGTATTCGGCGACCTGATGGCCGACCTGGCGGGTGCCGCGGCGCAGGGCCTGGCTGCCGCGCTCGTAGGCGTCCTCGGCGTAGTCGCGGGCCTCGTCGGCATAGCCGCGGGCGTCGTGGGCGAAGTCCTGGGCATAGTCCTGCGCCCGGTCGGCGGCCTGGCGCACGCCGTCCTTGGCCTGGCCGTAGGCGTTCTCGGCCGCGCCCTGCGCCTCGCGGAACCGGCCCTCGGCCGAGTCGCGGTGCGAGCCGGTCAGGTCGCCGACGGCGCCCTGGATCTTGCCGCCGAGCTCGCGGGCGGCGCCGGTGATGCGATCCGTGTCAACCATCTGGATTCTCCTGGTAACGGGGTGAAAGGGACGGCGACCCGATCGGGGCCGCCGGATGACCTCGTGTCGTCAGTCGCGGCGCGGTGCGGTCTCCCCGGGGGAGCGTCCGTCGTCCTTCTGACGTCGGCCCTCGGTCTCGACCCGGACGTCGCCGGTGATCTTGCCGATGGCCTCCTTCACCGAGCCCTTGACCTGCTCGGTGGAAGTGGGTGTCGCGCGCTTGGTCATGAGCAACTCCGTGACGACTGAGAGAAAACTCCGACCGGCTTGCAGATGTGCCCTCCCGGCGCGCGTTCAATGGTAGAAAAATACTGGTATGTTGAGCATCAGCTACCAGAGGCCTGGAGCGGGAAGCCGTGCGCGCGGCCCCACAGGATCACCTCGGTGCGCCGGTGCACGCCGAGCTTGCGGTAGAGCGCGGCACCGTGGTTGCGCACGGTGTTGCGCGACAGGCCGAGCTTGCGGGCGATGGCGTCGTCGTCGAGGCCCGAGCAGATCAGGTTGAGGATCTGCCGCTCGCGAAGGGTCAGGTCCGGCACCGCGGCCCCGGGGGCCTCGCGCCCCGGCCGGCGCAGGTTCGCCAGCTTCTCGATCAGGCCGCGGCTGAACCACGAGGTGTCCGCCATCACCGTCTCGATCGCGTCGAACAGTTCGCGCTCGGTGTGCTTGCGCTCGGTGATGTCCTGCAGGACCATCAGGACGAATTCCTCGTCGCCGATGACGACGCGTTCGGCCGAGACCAGGCAGTCGAGGTCGGTCCCGCTCTCGTGGCGCAGGCAGACCTCGAGGCCGAGCACGTAGCCGGTGCGGGCGAGCACGTCCTCGAAGCGGCGGCGCTGCTCGTCCGAGACCCAGAGCCCGAACTCGCCCGGGGCCCGCCCCACCACCCTGTCCTCGCCGAAGCCGAACACCCGCCCGAAGGCCTCGTTGATGCTGGTGATCTGGAACGCCGCGGCGCGGGCGAGCAGCGTCGGGACGGGAGTGAGGCGAAAGGCCTTGGCGAAGCGCTCCTCGCTCTGACGCAGGGCCGTCTCGGCCTTCCGCCGCAATTCGAGGTCGGCGAAGGTGAACAGCATGCAGGGCTCGTCGCCCATCTCCATCGGCTGGCCGGCGACGATGACGAAGCGGCCGCCACCGTCGGGCAGCTCCAGTCGCGCCTCCATCTGCGGGATCGTGCCGCCCTGGTTCAGCCGCGACACCGCGAGATCGCGGTTGCGGGCATTGGCCAGCACGTCGACCTCGTAGACGCTGCGGCCGATCACGGCGTCGCGGGTGTAGCCGGTCATCTCCAGGAAGCCGGCATTGACCTTGACGTGGCGCAGGTCCGAGAGCCGCGTGATCACGGCCGGGGCCGGATTGGCGTTGAAGGTGCGCTCGAAGCGCTCCTCGGCCTCGAACTGGTCCGAGACGTCCTTGAGGATCAGGGCCAGGCAGCTCGGCTTGCCCTCCCGGTCGGTGGCGACGAGGCTGCGCAGGGAATGCACGAAGCCGACATCGGGCCTGTCGGTGCGCGTCACCTCCACCACGACGTCGTGGAAGCGCTCGCCGGCCACGACCCGCTCGATCGGGTAGTTCTCCGGCGCGCGGTTGTTGCGGTAGCGCAGGGCGAAGCGCTCGCGGTAGGCGTCGACCGTCGGGCCGATCTCGTCCAGGCTCTCGGCGCCGTGCATCGCCAGCGCGGCCTCGTTGGCGTAGGCGATGGTCTGGTCGGGCTCGACCAGGATCACTCCCTCGCTGAGGCCGGCGATGATCTGCCGGAGTTCGTGCCTGTCGACGCCTGGGGTCACGGCTCGTGCGGTCCTTTCGTGCCGTCGGACCGCCCCTCGGCGGTCCTCTCGCTCGCCTCTCGGGCAGCGGAGCACAAACGGATCGCGCGCCATCGGGTTCCCGGGCAGGCACGGGTTTCACCGGTAGATTCGTATCATTGACGTAATTGCCGGCGACCAGAAATAAATCCTGTCATCGCCTGCACCCCGCACTGCCCCACGGGACTAGACCGTTGGGTCGAGTGGTCTAGTCCGGCGAGACGAGCGTTCGACGGGATCTCGACGGTGGGAACAGACGACGTGACGCGCGAACCGGACGGGACGCCGGACGGCACCATCGCCCTGATGCAGTCGCACCTGGGCCGACAGCTGCGGCAGTACTACCCGGAGGTCGTCGAGATCAGCGGGGGATCGCGCCTCGGCGAGGTCCTGGCACGTCTGACGCTCGCTCTCGCGAGGGCCGAAGCCGGACGCGAGGTGCCGGCCTCGTTCGGGGCGGAACTCCTCGGCGCGGTGCCGCGGCTGCGGCGCTACGCCCTTTCGCTCGCCCCGCGCGGGGCCGATGCGGACGACCTCGTGCAGCAGACCCTGCTCAAGGCCTGGGAGCACCGGCGCCAGTTCGTCCCCGGCACCAGCATGCCGGCCTGGCTGTTCACGATCCTGCGCAACGGCTTCTTCAACGGCCGCCGGCGGCACCGCCGCGAAGTGGCCGATCCCGATGGAATCCACGCCGCCGCCCTCGTCAGCGAGGCGGTGCAGGAGCACCGGGCCTCCCTGCGCGACCTGCAGGACGCCCTCGACCGTCTCGAGCCGGGCCATCGCGAGGCGCTGCTCCTCGTCGGGGTCGAGGGTTTGACCTACGAGGCCGCTGCCGTGGTCCTCGGCTGTCCCGCCGGTACCGTGAAGAGCCGCGTCAGCCGTGCCCGCGACCGGCTCGCGCGGGATCTCGGCCAGGGTCCCAGCCAGGGTCCCGGACAGAATCTCGGCCAGCATCCAGATGCCGGCCACCGGTAGGGGCAAGGCCCGATGGAATGCCCCAACCCGCACCGACTTCGGGCGTTCCTGCCGTCCCACCTCGCTTCCCGGGGCATCCGGTTCGACCCGCGGCCCATCCCCGAGGCCGCCTGCATCCGGGCACCGGCCCCAAGAGGAGACCATGACCTCATCCCGCTTTCCGATTCTTCTGCCCGCCGTGTGCCTCGTCCTCGCCGGCCCGGCCTCGGCCGCTCCGTCGGCGAACCGCTTCGACGGCGCCTGGTCCGTCGTCGCCACCGCCGAGACGGGGACCTGCACCGGTCCCTACCGCTACCCGATCGTCATCCGGGACGGCGTCGTCGACGATGCCGGGGGCAACGGGGTCAACGCCTCCGGGCGGGCCGGCGCCGACGGCCGCATCACCGGCACGATCCGCAGCGGGCTCGCCACCGTCTCGGTCACCGGCCGCCTGCGCGGCGCCGCCGGCCAGGGGCGCTGGAGCCTCGCGGGGATCAGCCCGTGCGCGGGACGCTGGACCGCCCGCCGCACCGGGTGAGGGCGCGTCAGCCCTCCGCGCGCCGCGCCCGCTCCCGTCCGGCCTCGATGATCGAGCGGATGCGGGCGGCCATCACCTCCACGGCGAAGGGCTTGGTCAGCACGCTCATGCCGGGGGCGAGCGTCCCGGTGCCGAGGATGGCGGTCTCGGCGTAGCCGGTGATCAGCAGCACCGTCAGGTCCGGCCGGGTCTCCCGCGCGGCTTCCGCCATCTGGCGGCCGTTCATGCCGCCGGGCAGGCCGACATCGGTGACGAGCAGGTCGATGCGCACGTCCGAGCGCAGGACCTTGAGGCCGGCCGCGCTGTCGGCCGCCTCGATCGCCGTGTAGCCGAGATCCTCCAGGATGTCGGTGACCAGCATCCGCACCGTCGGCTCGTCGTCGACGACGAGCACGGTCTCGCCCTCGGCCGCCCGGGGCAGCTCCGCCGAAGCCGCCGTCTCGGCCTCGCTCGGGGCCGGGCCGTCGTGGCGCGGCAGGTACAGGCTCACGGTCGTGCCTTCGCCGACCGTGGAGGCGATGCGGACCTGCCCGCCCGATTGCTGGGCGAATCCGTAGATCATCGACAGGCCGAGGCCCGTCCCCTCGCCGATCGGCTTCGTGGTGAAGAACGGCTCGAACACCCGGGCGATCACCTCCGGCGCCATGCCGGTGCCGGTATCGGTGACGGAAAGGGCCAGGTACTCGCCCTCCGGGAGGTCGTGCCGGCGCGCCGCCTGCGCGTCCATCACCCGGTTGCCGGTCTCGACCGTGATCCGGCCGCCGTCCGGCATCGCGTCGCGGGCGTTGAGGCAGAGGTTGAGGAGCGCGTTCTCGAGCTGCGAGGGATCGACCAGCGCCGGCCAGTCGCCGCGCGCCGCCACGTCGAGGGCGATGCTCGGGCCGACGGTGCGGCGGATCAGCTCCTCCATGCCGGCGACGAGGCGGTTGACGTCGGTCGGGCGCGGGTCGAGCGTCTGGCGCCGCGAGAAGGCGAGGAGCCGGTGGGTCAGCGCCGCGGCGCGCTTGGCCGCCCCTTGCGCCGCCGCCATGTAGCGCTCGACATCCTTGAACCGACCCTGCTGCAGGCGCGTCTGCATCAGTTCGAGGGAGCCCGAGATGCCGGCGAGCAGGTTGTTGAAGTCGTGGGCGAGGCCGCCGGTGAGCTGGCCCACCGCCTCCATCTTCTGCGACTGGCGCAGCGCCTCCTGGGTCGCCGCCAGCTCGGATTCGGCCCGCAGCCGGTCGGAGATGTCGCGGGCATGGTGGAAGGCGCCGATCACCCGTCCTTCGCCGTCGCGCAGGGGCGAGTAGGTGACCTCCCAGGCCGGCTTGGCGAGGCCCGGATCGCCGAACTCCTCGGTCACCGTGTAGCTCTCGCCGGCGAGCGCCCGGGTCATCAGGCCGCGCATCACCGGGGCCTGGTCCGGCGGAAACAGGTCGGGAAACACGTCGCCGATCCGCACGCGGATGCCGAAGATCCGGTGGAACTCGTCGCTATGGGCCTGGTTGAAAGCGATCAGCCGGTAGCTCGTGTCGAAGGCGCAGATCGGTGCGGCGCTCGACTGGATGATGTCGCCGTAGAGCCGTAGCTCCGCCGTCCGGTCGGCGACCTGGCGGCCGAGGGACGCGGTGAGGTCGCGCGAGGCAGCCTCCTGCCGCTTGCGCTCGGTGATGTCGGTGGCCGCGCCGTACCACTCGGTGATCCGGCCGTCGGCGTCCAGCACGGGCACGGCGCGCGACGAGGCCCAGCCGACCGAGCCGTCGGCGAGATGGACCCGGTGCTCCAGGCTGTAGGAGGTCTTGGTGCGGATCGCGCGCTCGATCTCGGCGCGCACCGCCTCTCGGTCCTCGGGCGGGATGTAGGTCTCGATCCAGTCGGTGCTCGCCGAGGTCGTGTCGGACAGGAAGTCCCCGCCCGAGAGCTGGAACAGCCGGCTCCAGTCGGCGCTGATCCGGTAGCGGACCTCGGACGAGGAGCGCACCAGGGCATCCAGCATCTGCTCGCGCCGGCGCAGGGCCTCGCCGAGGTTGTGCAGGTGCTCGCGCTCCAGCGTGACGTCGAATTGCGAGGCGAAGAAGTAGGTCAGCTCGCCGTCCGGGCCGAAGACCGGCGAGATCAGGAGGCGGTTCCAGAACCGCTCGCCGTTCTTCTTGTGGTTCAGGAGATCGATCTCGATCGCCACGCGGCGCTCGACGGCATCGCGAATCTTCTCGACGTCGGCGCGGTCGGTCTCCGGCCCCTGCAGGAAGCGGCAGTTGCGCCCGAGGATCTCGTCGCGGCCGTACCCGGTCAGCTTGGAGAAGGCGGCGTTGACGAAGATGATCGGGTTGTCGGGCTGGTGCGGATCGGTGATCAGCATCGGCATCCGCGTCGCGCGCACGGCGGCGGCGAACGGATCGTGGCTCGGGGCCGACCGGCCGATCTCGGCGTCGATGCGGTCGGTTTCGCGGCGGTCAGTCACTGGCTCCGTCGCCTCCTTCCGCGACCCTCGGCGGCGGGTCTCATAGCACCCGCGGCCGCCCGCGCCATAGCACGGCCGCGCGCGTGCCCATCCCGCGCCGCCGGCCGGGCATTCCCGGGGTCGATCCCGCCGCCTGAGGTCGTTGAAACCGGAGCGCGCCGGTCCGGCGCTATTTCTCCCGGGCCGTCGGGTCGACCGCCACGATGCCGCGGCCCTCGGCGTAGACCGCCCCGAGGACGGTGCGGAAATGGTTCCGCACCCGGCCGTAGCATTCGCAGGCCGCATGCTCCGCCTGGGCGCGGTCCAGGATGGTGATCTGGCCGCGGCGCACCGAGATCAGGCCGCGGCGCTGCAGTGCCCCGATCACCCCGGTGAGATAGGTGCGGCGCACGCCGAGCATCTCGGCCAGCATCTCCTGCGTCACCGGCAGGACCGGCGTCCCGAGCCGGTCCTGGAAAGTCAGGAGCCAGCGCAGGCAGCGCTCCTCGATCGGGTGCACGGCGTTGCAGGCCACCGATTGCAGCACCTGGGCGAGCAGACAATCGGCGTAGCGGACGAACAGGTCGCGCAGGACCGGGGACGAGGCCCTGGCCCGGGTCAGCCGCTCGGCGTCGAGGCGCATCACGTCGCCCGCGACCTGCACGATGGCCTCGCTGAAAGCCGGCAGGTAGCCGTTGCTGACGACGCCGCCGACCGCCCCTTCGTGGCCCACCGTCGCGGTCTCGATCATGCGGCCGTCGCTCATGCGCGAGACCAGCGTCACGGTCGTCTGGTTCAGCGGGAAGGTGACGTGCGAGACATCCTCCCCGGCGCGAAACAGCACGGCCCCACGGCCGCGATGTCCGCGCTCGAGATAGGGCGCCAGCAGGGCGCGATCCGCCGTGTCGAGGGCTTCCAGCAGCAGATTGCCCTCGAAGAGACCGGCCACGAGGGCTCGTGAGTCATCCGGCGCATTCAACGTCGTCGTCTCCGGAAATCAGGCACCCGCCTCGCGGGCCGGCCGGAGGATGTTGGATCGCCGAAAAAACAGCGACCGTTGCCCTGCGCTCGCGCATCGCGCATCCCCGCGACCGAAGCGAGACCATCCATAAACTAACGCCAGGACAGCATCTTGTCTGTCGTATTTCGAACGCTTCCAGACCGATTCCGGCCTATCTCGGATAGCCGAGCGTGTGAGTTCAGCAGCCAAGACATACTGTGGTACACTATTTTTAAGTTCATTGAAAAAGCATTAGGCGACAATCGTCACTATTATGTTCTATGATAATACAGAAAATATATTATATATATTACAAATTTAAAGAACTAATCGACTCATCCCACGCATTATAAAGAAGGTATTTTCTTTAGTAATATCATCTTGAGACATTTAAACGACAGTCTGGCATACGGTTTTGGGCGGAAAATGGCGCATCGATCGAGGATTCATGGCGATGACGCGGCATGACTGCGGGTTGCGCGGGTTGCCAAAGCAATCGTTCGATGACGGTCGCCCCTGCGTCAGGTCCCGGCGCTCTCTCGACTTTGTCGCTGAAACATCCCACCCGACCTTGCCCAGGGCGGTGGAATTAGCCTGAGGTTCGGGGCCGTGCCCGATCGAGGCGTGCAGGGGCGTTCGGCGACCGGGCGCGCGGCGTGACGTCGCCCCGGCGGCATCCGGCAGCGGGGCGACGTTCGAAATGCGGCTTGCGGCGGGTCGCGGGCGCTCAGCTGTCGAGCGCGACCGCGCCGGCATGCCCCATCACCGAGCGGGTGAGCCGGTCCGCCCCGAGCTCGCCGCCGGAATAGCCCAGCAGCTCCGCGAGCTTGTCGCGGGCGCGGCAGACCCGGCTCTTCACCGTGCCGACCTTGCACTGCATCAGCGCGGCCGCATCCTCGTAGGAGAGGTCGCCGACCGCGACCAGCATCAGGGCCTCGCGCTGCTCGGCGACCAGCTTGTTGAGGGCGGCCTGGAGGTCCTGCACGTCGAGGCGGTCGCCCTGGTTGGGCGCCGAGGTCAGGCGCGCCGAATAGGCGCCCTCGCTGTCCTCCACCTCGCGCGAGCGCTTGCGGTGCTCCGAGTAGAAGGCGTTGCGCATGATCGTGAACAGCCAGGCGCTGAGGTTGGTGCCGGCCTCGAACCGGTCGCGGTTCTGCCAGGCCTTCAGCATCGTGTCCTGGACGAGGTCGTCGGCCCTCGCCGGATTGGCGGTGAGCGTGAGGGCGAAGCGGCGCAGGGAGGGCGTCGCCGCGAGCAGATCCTCGCGGAACCGGTCCTTCTTCGGCGCCCCGAGGGCGGCGAGCGCCAACTCCAGGCGCCCGAGCAGGTCGGCGAAGGCGGCAGGCGCCGCCTCGACCTCGACGGCCGCGTAATGCGCGCGCAGCCGCTCGCCCAGATGCTCCTGAACCGATGCGGGCAGGACGGGCGCCGCGCCCCGGATCGGGGCCTCGATCGTCTCTCGGTTCGTGTTCTGGGCGGCATCGGCCGCGACGATCGTGGGCGGACCGGGGGGCGTGCTCTGGGTCATCGGGTCTTCGGCTGGCGCGGGGATCACGCCAAGCTAGAGCATAAGCACCCGGGAGGCGAGGGCGAAGCGGCCCTGCCGCGGTGCGATGCAACCGAAGCACCGCCGCGTTGCAGCGGCGGCACGCCGGAGGGACCAATCCGAAGAACGTCTCCCGGAGAACCTCTTCCGAAGAACGTCCGGGGTCAGCGGCGGCCCTTCAGCAGCCAGCCGGCGACGAAGGCGAGGCCGGCGACCGCGAGCAGCGTCTCGGTCGGGTGCGACTCGGCCCGGCGCAGGGCGGTGCGGCCGCGATGACGGGCCTCGCCATAGGCCGAGACGCCGCGGGCATAGGCGTCGCGCCCGCGCTTCTCGATCTCTCCGGCGAGCGCCGCGCCGTCATGCGTCAGTTCCTCGGCGACCCGGCGGCCGCGGCCATAGGCGTATTGGGCGCCGCCCACCACCTGGTTGAACGCCCCTTCCGCCTGCGGCCTGGCGCGGCCGGCGACGGCGCCGAGGGCGGTCTGGCCGCGCCCCTTGAGGTGGCGCAGGCCGCCTTCGATCTGGTCCCTGTTCATCACGGTCTCCATCGGGTTCGAGCACGGGAAACGGACGCGGGAAAAGAAAAGGCCGGCCTCCCGCCTGAGCTGCGAGGGGCCGGCCCGAACGTCCGCTGCGGTCGGGCCGGCGCGATGCCGGCCCTCGCGCGGATCAGAGCTTGCTCTTCACCGTGTCGGCGGCATTCTTGATGCCGTCCTTGACGTCGCCGGTGGTCTTCTGGGCCTCGCCCTTCAGCTCCTGGGCCTTGCCCTCGGCCTGCAGCTTCTCGTTGCCGGTCATGTTGCCGATGCCCTGCTTCACGTTGCCGACCGCCTCGTTGGCGAGACCCTTGATCTTGTCGGTGGTGCTGCTCATGGGAAGCTCCTCGGTTCGTGCAGTTCGTCGACTGCTCAGGCCTGATGAACCGCCGAGCCCACGCATTGTTCCGCTGCGACAGGACGACCGCGCGCCGCCCGGGCTGGACCGCGGCGGTGGAACCCGCTAGGTCGCGCGCCCTCCCTCCCGGCACCGTCAGAGATTCGGCATGAAGGCCTGCGGCCTCGATTTCGGCACCTCGAACACCACGCTCGGCCTCGTCGCCCCCGGCTCCGCCGGTAACGACGGGCTGGCGCTCGCGCGGCTGGAGGGCGAGGCGGTCACGATCCCGAGCGCGATCTTCTTCCCGCCCGCCGGCGAGGAGGCGATCGGCCGGGCCGCGATGACGGCCTATGTCGAAGGGACGCCCGGACGGCTGATGCGCAGCCTCAAGTCGGTGCTCGGCTCCTCGCTCCTGGAGGAGACCACCCTGGTCGGCCGCCGCCGGCTGTCGTTCCGGGCGGTGATCGCCCGCTACCTCGCCGCCGTGAAGGCGCGGGCGGAAGCCGAGGCCGGCGAGGCCCTCTGCCAAGTGGTGCACGGCCGGCCGGTCCACTTCGTCGACGGCGACCCGGAGGGCGACCGCCGGGCCGAGGACGCGCTCGCCGGCATCGCCCGGGAGGTCGGCTTCACCGAGGTGTCGTTCCAGTACGAGCCGATCGCCGCGGCGCTCGATTACGAGCGCGGCCTCGACCGGGAGGAGGTGGCGCTGATCGCCGATATCGGCGGCGGCACCTCGGACTTCTCGGTGGTGCGCTTGAGCCCCGAGCGGCACCGGGCGGTGGAGCGGGCCGGCGACATCCTGGCCAATGACGGCGTGCGGATCGGCGGCACCGATTTCGACCGCACCCTCAGCGTCGGCGAGGTGATGCCGCTGCTGGGCCTCGGGAGCCCGATGCGGCGCCCGGGCCTCGACGTGCCCTCGTCCTATTTCCACGATCTCGCCACCTGGTCGCAGATCAACCGGCTCTACGACGGCAAGACCCTGCGCGAGCTGCGCTCGCTGCGCCGCGACGTCGCCCGGCCGGACCTGCTCGACCGTCTCGCCGCGGTGATCGAGGCCGAGCGCGGCCACACCCTGGCGATGGAGATCGAGGACGCCAAGATCGCCCTGTCGGAGATCGACGAGGTCGCGCTGCCCCTCGGCTGGGTCGAGCCCGGCCTCGTCGCCGAGATCGGCCGCCCCGACCTCGCGCGCCACTCCGCCGACCTCGCCCGGCGCATCGGCGCCTGCATCACCCGCTGCCTGCGCGATGCCGGGGTGGAGCCGTCCGCCATCGACGCCCTGTTCCTGACCGGCGGCTCGACCCGCCTCGCCCCCGTCCGCGCCGCGATCCTGGCGGCGGCGCCCGGGGCCCGGGTGGTCGAGGGCGACACCTTCGGCTCGGTCGGCCTCGGGCTGACGGTCGAGGCGGCCCGGCGCTACGGCTGAGCCCCCGCGGCGCTCAGCCTTCCATGGCGATCAGTGCCGCGTCGCCGCCGGCCGCCGCGGTGTTGATCGTCACGGTCTGCTCGGTGGCGAAGCGCAAGAGATAATGCGGACCGCCGGCCTTCGGGCCGGTGCCCGACAGGCCGTGGCCGCCGAAGGGCTGCACGCCGACCACCGCGCCGATCATGTTGCGGTTGACGTAGACGTTGCCGGTGGAGAGCCGCGACACCACCCGCTCCACCGTGGCGTCGATGCGCGAATGCACGCCGAGCGTCAGGCCGTAGCCGCTGGCCTCGATCGCATCGAGCACCCGGTCGAGATCGGCCGCCTTGTAGCGGGCGACGTGCAGGATCGGCCCGAACACCTCCTCCGCCAGCGCCTCCGGACCGGCGATCTCGTAGATCTGCGGCGCCACGAAATGGCCCTCGCCCGGCACCTCGCCGACGTAATGGGCCCGGGCCGCGCGGCGCATCGCGGCGCCGTGGCGGTCGAGGCGGGCGCGGGCCTCCGCGTCGATGACCGGGCCGACATGGGTCGCGGGGTCGCGCGGATCGCCGAGGCGCAATTCGCGCGCGGCGCCCGCCACCATGCCGATCACCTTGTCGGCCACGTCCTCCTGCACCAGCAGCAGGCGGAGCGCCGAGCAGCGCTGGCCGGCGGAGCGGAAGGCGGAGGTCACCACGTCGTCGGCGACCTGCTCGGGCAGCGCGGTGGCGTCGACCAGCATCGCGTTGATGCCGCCGGTCTCGGCGATCAGCGGCACGATCGGCCCGTCCTTGGCGGCGAGCGCCCGGTTGATGTGGCGCGCGACCTCGGTCGAGCCGGTGAAGACCACGCCGGCCGCGTCGCGATGCGCCACGAGCGCCGCCCCGACCGCGCCGTCGCCCGGCACGAGGTGGAGGGCGCTTGCCGCGATGCCGGCCCGGTGCAGCAGGCGCACGGCCTCCGCGGCCACCAGCGGCGTCTGCTCGGCGGGTTTCGCCACCACGGCGTTGCCGGCCATCAGGGCCGCCGCGACCTGGCCGACGAAGATCGCGAGCGGAAAATTCCACGGCGAGATCGCCACGAACACGCCGCGGCCGCGCAAGGTCAGCCGGTTGCTCTCGCCGGTCGGGCCCGGCAGGGCCTGCGGCGCCCCGAAGAGCGTTCGCCCCTGTGCGGCGTAGTAGCGGCAGAAATCGACCGCCTCGCGCAGCTCCGCCACGGCGTCGTCGAGGGTCTTGCCGGCCTCGGCCTGGAGCAGGTGGATCAGCCGGCCGGTCGCGGCCTCCATCGCGTCGGCGGCCCGCTCCAGGGCCGCGGCGCGCCGCTCGGCCGGGACCCGGCCCCAGGCGGCCGCGCCCTTGCGGGCGGCCTGCATCGCGGCGGCCGCGGTCTCGGGCGAGCCCTCGGCGACGCGGCCGACGACCGTGCGGGCATCGCTCGGGCTCACCACGTCGCGCATCGTGCCGGGTTGCGTCGCGCCGTCGATCACCGGTGCCGCCTCGGCGGTTCCGCGGGCGGCGGCGACCGCGTCCGTCAGGCGCTCCAGGCTCGCCCGGTCGCCGAGCTCGAATCCGGCGGAGTTGACACGCTCCGGCGCGAATAGCGCGGCCGGGCGCCGTAGCTTCGCGTGGCGGGCCCTGTCCGGGTTGCCGACGCTCTCGGCCGGGCGGCGCAGCAGGGTCTCGACCGGCACCGCCGGGTCGGCGGCCTGCGAGACGAAGGACGAGTTGGCGCCGTTCTCGAGCAGGCGGCGC
Organism: Methylobacterium indicum; assembly: GCF_001043895.1. Classification (GTDB taxonomy): domain Bacteria; phylum Pseudomonadota; class Alphaproteobacteria; order Rhizobiales; family Beijerinckiaceae; genus Methylobacterium; species Methylobacterium indicum. The sequence goes on along the minus strand of NZ_JTHF01000347.1, from coordinate 1,209 downwards.
ACCAGGTAGGCCAGCAGGTCGCGGTGACCGCCGACCGGCGCGTAGGTGCGGCAGGCCGCCCCCGGCACGGTGGCGAGCAGCCGGGCGTAGAGCGCCTCGCCCATGCCGTGCAGGCGCTGGAACTCGTAGGTGCCGGCCTCCGGACCCGCACGCTCGACGATGGCCGCGACGGTCAGCGCGTTGTGGGTGGCGAATTGTGGGAAGAGCCGCGGCCGATGGGCCAGCATCCGCTCGGCCGCCGCCAGGTAGCTGAGATCCGTCATGCTCTTGCGGGTGAAGACGGGGTAGTCGGGCAGGCCCCGTTCCTGCGCCCGCTTCACCTCGGTGTCCCAGTACGCGCCCTTGACGAGCCGCACCATCAGCCGCCGGTCGAGGCGGGCGGCGAGGTCGGCGACGTGGTCGATCACCTGCAGGCAGCGCTTCTGGTAGGCCTGGACCGCGAGGCCGAACCCGTCCCAGCCGGCGAGCGAGGCATCGCCCAGGACCGCCGCGATCACGTCGAGGGAAAGTTCGAGCCGGTCGGCCTCCTCGGCATCGACCGTGAAGTTGAGGTCGTAGCTCTTGGCCGCCTTGGCGAGGTCGAGGAGGACCGGCACCAGTTCCGCCATCACCCGGTCGCGGCCCACCGCCTCGTAGCGCGGATGGAGCGCCGAGAGCTTGACCGAGATGCCCGGCCGGTCGGGCAGCGCCCGGTTGCCGGCGGCCCGCCCGATCGCCTCGATGGCGGCGGCGTAGGACTCCTTGTAGGCCCGGGCATCCTCGGCGGTGCGGGCGCCCTCGCCCAGCATGTCGAAGGAGTAGCGGTAGAGCCGGCCCTGTCCGCTCGCCGAGCGCTTGAGCGCCGCCTCGATCGTCTCGCCGAGGACGAAATGCCCGCCCATCACCCGCATCGCCTGGCGGGCGGCCTGGCGCACGGCCGGAAGCCCCAGGCGCTTGGCGAGGCCGGCCAGGATGCCCTCTGGCGTGTCGCCGGGCTGGATGATCCGGGCCGAGAGGCCGAGCGCCCAGGCGGAGGAGCGCACCAGCAGGGCCTCCGAGCGGGTGGCGTGCTGCTCGAACCCGCCGAAGCGCAGCTTGTCCTCGATCAGCCGGTCGGCGGTGGCGGCGTCGGGCACCCGCAGCAGGGCCTCGGCCAGCACCATCAGGGCCAGCCCCTCCTTGGTCGAGAGCGAGTATTCGCGCAGCATCGCCTCGACGCCGCCACCGCCG
>NZ_JTHF01000346.1 GCF_001043895.1 Methylobacterium indicum | reverse complement strand
GAGCGGGCGGTCTTGCGGGCGGCGCGGTGATCGGGAGCGCGGTGGGGGCGGGTGCCGGCTTTGCACCGGGCTTCTCCCAGGGCTACCGTGACGGATACGGTCCTGGATCGGCGATTGGCGGTGGCTACGGCCGAGCGGTGGACGACACCTGGTTCGGCAAGAAGCTGAACGCCATGGTCAAGGGCCAAGATGAGGCAGACAAAGGGATTGGAGATGATCAGGCGCTTTGCAGCGGTCAATGCTTGGCGAGCGAAGCTTCCGATGATCTTGAGAAAAAAGCCAAAGTCAAACAGGAGACAAAAGGTAAGACAAAACATGGTCGCCTGCCTGGAACAATGACAGATGCAGATAGAGAATTCGACCAACTGAAACCAAGGGATGTAAAACCAATAAATACGCAATATGGACCTGGGAGAACCGGACTTATAGATAGCAGCTCTGGAACTGGACAGGACAGGGTGGTCGTTAGACCGGGGAATAGCGGCAATCCTAAAGAACCCAGTCTGGACATACAAAGATCGAACGGACGGAATACAGAAATCAGGTTTGGGCCATGAACAAATTCATTCAAAAATCCAATCTCGACGAGGATATGTCGCCAAAAATGGAGTGGATATCAGCGAACGATTTTGACGGGGTTTTATTGATCGAATCACCTGGAAAGGACGAATTCGATGAAATTGTCAATAGTTTTTGTGAAAAGCCAATGGGCTTTGAATTAGCGCACTGCCAGTTTGATGGCGATCTTTCATACAGTCAAATCGATAACAGGGATGACTTATTTCAAGGATTTTTTGATCATAGCTATGAAGAAGTCTTCGTAAATATAATATTTCAACATGAAAATGCCGTAATGTGGCTACCCTCAGAGCATAAATTTTATATAGTTTTTGCGCGTAAAACGTTTTTAAAAAAAAATAGAGCAATAAACACAAAAAAACTGCGACAAGTGGCGACTTCATTTTCCAGAGAGCCTTATTTTACAGCGATGGACAAAAAATATATATCCGAGTCGATCGAAAAATATTTTACATTAGGGCGATAAAAATTCGTACTTAACGACATGTTAATATTATCATTAATTAAAGATCGCCCGCGCTATACCCCGAATCACTATAATTAAATAGCAGAAATTTAAAATTATTCGTATAACGAAAATTAAAATCACCTACAGGAAATAATTTATAATTAAAATAGGATGCTTCATATCATGAAATCTGATAAAAACCGACTTTAATATTTGGATCTAGTGCTTAGCGAAGTGAATACTACAAAATATATATTGCTAGAAGCTAGAGAAATTCTCGACGAGACCCGCCGATTTCTTGCCTAAGGTGATGTTTTATGAACAGACTTAGCTATCTTATCGAAAAAGAACGTCAAGTCGGACTCTCTAAAAAAGAATACGACGAAGTGTGTGAGATTTTTGCAAATACATGCGACAAAGATATTAAGACAAAATGCATTATAATAATAAGAAAAGAGGCATCGCCGGCGCGGGAACAAATCGTGAGTCGTGAACTATCTATCAATAATCCTATCTTGCAATCAGAAGTGTTGCGTTTTTTGGTGCGAGATCTAGATTTGGGCAATAAATATCAAGACCATGTGATAAAATTATTGAATCTTGAAGATGATCAATATGCACTATATACGCTGCAACTTGCCGCCCTTAGTGTCTCCGGTGATGCATATCGAAGCAGTAAAAATCTACATATACTAGAGTTAATTCTCAAATTTCTTGAGCATGATCGTAAATCTCTTAAGAACGCTGCACATGACGCGCTTGTCTCCGCGCTCACAAGCAATTATCGCGAGCTTTCTCCTAAGCTTCGGTATGAAAAACTCACAAATTCCGATATTGATTTATACAAAGAAAAGGCTTTAAATATAATACACGGTGGGAAAAATTAATCATGCAATCAGTCAATTCGAGAATGGCGGAATGATTGTGCAAATAAAATCAATCTAAGCCCCGATCCGGGACGACGCAACGCCCGCTGGAGGGCCTGCGGGAGACCCACGAGGCGCGGGTGGTGAGCCTGTCGCCGGACGTGTGCCTGACGCCGCGGGGCTCGGCGCTGGTGCCGGTGCCCTACCCGATCGTCGACTACGCCGACCACTTCGAGGCCTACGCGCACACGGTGCGGTTCACGGGCCAGAAGGCGATGGTCCTGCGCTTGCGCACGACGCACGTGCACGGGGACGAGGCGGGGACGGGCGGGGGCGTGAAGTCGGGGACGCATGGCGACGTGACGGAGCCGATCGGCCACGCGCCGCAGGTGCGGGCGGAGGGATCCTCGGTGATCCGGCACCTGGACCGGTTCTGGATGAACCGGCGCAACACGGTGGGGGAGGCGGTCTACGTGAAGGACCAGCGGGCGCGTGCGGCCCCGGCGGACGACGACCCGCTGCCGGGCAGCCTGCGCCGGTCGTCCTGAGGGCACGCTGCGATGTCGGGAACGGCCGAGCCGACCTGGTCACGCCCGCCGCCGGCGGTGCCGTCCTCGCCGAGCCTGACGCGGCTGGGGCGGTGGGGGCGTTGGCTGTTCAAGGGCGGTGGCCCGGTGGGGCGTGCGGCGTCGGCGATCTTCGACGCGTCGCCGACGGCGATGCCGTGGGTCGACGAGGTGCCGCGGGACGACTTCGAGCGCGCGCTGTTTGCCAAGGCGCGCGAGCTGGAGGCGCAGGGGGTCGACCGTGACGAGATCCTGAAGTGGTTTCGTGGCGAGGGGGTGGCGCATGCCAAAACAAAGGCGAAGTCGGATTCGGACGCCCAGGCCAAAACGCAGGCGAGTCGGCGATCGGGTACGGTTCGGGTTACGCAGACGCGGATCCGGTGCTATAAACTTGATGAGCATTTGACGGGCGACAAGAAGAAGGATGAGGTGTTTATCAAGGAGTTCTGTCGCCAATTGCGAGAACAAGAGGCCGCGGTCAATAAAATGACGCGGGAAGAATGGGAAAATGCACGTCAGCACTTTAAAAATAATAAAAGGGACGGTTCTGAAATAGATTATAGAAATAATGAAAGGCAAAGATTGATCAAAAATTACATCCAGAAAAATAATATGTCGCCTGCAGAGGCAAGGATTCGGGCGAATAACGAAATAGAAAATCTCGCACCGCTTCACGTTCCAGATCAGGTTATTGGAGGAAATTTGTCCACTATCACTCGAATGGGCGACCGCTTGGTCAATAGTATCATCGGAGGGGGGTGGCCGAGCCGAATAGCCGAATTTGAACGGCATGCAAAAAGTCTGAAGCCGGACGAGAAAATGAGCATAGAACTCTGTGCTAGAGTCAAAGGCCAAGACGCTTGCGGCGAATCAAATAAATATAGCAAAAAGGAGCAGTTGTGATGTTAAAAGAAAAATTTAAAAAAGATTTTGATGAAGTGATTGGTATGTATAATCCTACGATATTGCGTCGTTTTGATCATAGTCGCGCCGAAAAAAAATTACCTGAGATGGTAATATATATGTTATCAAAAGTTGGCGTGTCTAGCTGGTTAGACGGAATTTTCAGAACATGCGATCCAGAATTGATTTGGCCATCATTGGATGACGCCCTTGACGGAAAAAATCTTTTGCGGCCTAGTGATTGTGTGCCTTACTTAATTTCAGCGTTTGGTGTTGTCTATGCGTGGAATGCTGTCCTTGGAGCAATTAAATTTGACTTTCAGAGGGGGCGTATTACATGCTTCGAAGATCCAAATGTTGAAAATCACGTCAATAATGAAGGATCGTTCTTGGCACCGTTTATTGCTGAGAAAGACACCTATGACGAGTATGGGCTATATGATGCTGCTGTGAAAAAGTTTGGGCCCTTAAGCGAGAATCAGATCTTCTCGTTTGCACCGATTTTCGCTCTGGGCGGTCAACCCGAGCATAGCAACCTCATCGTGACCGATGTCAGAGCTCATCTAGCGCTCCTGGCACAATCGCAGGAGTTTGACATTCTCCACTTCGACAGCGAGCGCTATCCGGGGGGCTTCGAGAGAATAGAGTAGGGATCTGCCGGCCTGCGCACATTGAACTGATTTCGCGGGATCGGGCGAATTCAACTGGGTCGAGGAGCCGATCTGAAGCGACGTCTGATGACACGATCGACACGGCGACAAGGACCCTCCATGCGCGGGCGGGCCACGCCGCCGCACTCCACAGCGACCAGACTCAGGAGATCGGCGAATCGCTGAACCTGACGGTTGGCGGCACCGGGCCGGGAGCCGCCGTCCTGATGGAGCCGCTGCTCGCGATGACCCGGCACCTGGACCGGTTCTGGATGAACCGGCGCAACACGGCGGGAAGCGATCTACGTGAAGGACCAGCGGGCGCGTGCGGCACCGGCGGACGACGACCTGCTGCCGGGCAGCCTGCGCCGGTCGTCGTGAGGGAGCGGGGCGATGGCGGGAACGGCCGAGCCGACCTGGTCACGCCCGCCGCCGACGGTGCCGTCCTCGCCGAGCCTGACGCGGCTGGGGCGGTGGGGGCGTTGGTTGCTCAAGGGCGGCGGCCCGGTGGGGCGTGCGGCGTCGGCGATCTTCGACGCGTCGCCGACGGCGATGCCGTGGGTCGCCCGATCACCGTGCCCTCCAGCACGTCGAGCGCGGCAAACAGGGTCGTGGTGCCGTGGCGGACGTCGTCGTGGGTCTGTGTCTCGGGGCGACCTGGCGTGACAGGCCTGCTCGGGCGGGTGCGCTCGAGAGTCTGGATCTGGCTCTTCTCGTCGAG
>NZ_JTHF01000345.1 GCF_001043895.1 Methylobacterium indicum | reverse complement strand
CGGCGGATCGCGCCCGGGTCGAGCCCGGCCCGCGTCAGGATCTCGTCCCGGACATCCACCGGGAGGATCACGTCCAGGGCCTTCGGCTCGGGAGACACCGCGGGCCTGGCGAGGGCCCGCCACAACGCCGTCGCGAGGCGCCGGGCATCCGGGTCGAGGAAGTCCGGGCCCACATAGAGCCGCTGCTCCTTCGGAAGGCGCTGCGCCGCGGCCTGCTCCTCGAACGTCTTCAGGAAGATGGAGAGGTCGTTGCCCGCGTCGGCGCGCAACGCCTGGATCCGCTCGCGGGCCTTGATCCGGTCGCCGGCGACCGTGCCGTCCGCCGGCCGCCCTCGCCAGCGCTTGGGCCTGTTCAGGACCGCGGTCTCCGTCTCGACCGCCTCCTCGTTGCCCGGGGCGGGCTTGACCTCGGGCAGCTCGACCGGGTCCTCGCGCCGACGGAAATAGGCCTGCTCGAACACGTGCTGCGGCGGGAACTCCACCACGAGGAGCGGTCGGCCATCCCGCGCCGGGATCTCGCCGGTCGTGCCGTGAGGCTGGACGGCCCGGGCGCTGGAGCGGCGGCCGGGCGGGGCCAGCGTCGGGTGGGAGGGTGCGCCGCCCCGCCACGGCAGCGTCAGGACGAGATCGGCGAAACGGAATTTGAGCGCGAGGAGATCGGTGGGGCGCAGCACGGTCAGCCGTGCCCGGTCGAGCGCGATCTCCCCCGCGCTCGGCTCGCGCCCCGGCAGGCCGATCGGTATGAGGGCATCCGCCGAGCCGGGCTGCGGCGAGACGAGACGGGGAACGTGGAAGAGCACCTCCGCGCCCTCGAAGTCGAGGCGCGCAGTATGGCTTTGGCCGTCCGAGCCGTCGGGCTCGGCGGCGCCCGTGCGCTCGGGGAGCGGAACGGCGGCACCGTACAGCGCGTGCCGGGCGCCGAAGGCCCTCAGGCGGCGCTCGTCGCCCTCGTCGTGGGTCACGACCTCGATGGGAGCTACCTCCGGGGCGCGGCCCGGCCTCGGACTCAGCGCCGGGAGGGCGGCCACGATGAAGCCTCCGAGCCGCGTCTCGACCTGATGCTCCTTCGTCGCCGGGCGGAAGCGGAACCGGGTGACGATCGCGGCGTCGGATCGGCGCTGACGCACGATTTCGAGGCTCGAGACCGGAAAGGTGGCCTCGTCCTGCCGGCGTCCGTTCTCCCTGGTCGCGACCGAGACGGTGCCGATTCCCTTGCCGTCGCAGGAGAGGATGCAGCCTGCGACCGTCTCCTGCGGATCGCCCCAGTGCCGGAGCGCAGCCTGGAGCTTGCCCGCGAGGATGGCCGGCACGGAGCCGTTCAGCCTGAGGCTCACGGCCAGCGACGCGCCCGGGTCGCCGGCCGTTCCCAGGTCGAACCCGAGGATCGCCGGCCGGCCGGGGGGCCGTTCGAGGACCGGGAAGGCGTCGTCGGCGGCAATTCCGTGCACGATGCCGTACAGGCCGTCCGTCCGCCGCTTCGCTGATCCTGGCCGGGAGGCTGCCGGAGCTTCCGCATCGAACAGCAGCGGCACTCTCTCGCGGCCGTCCGCCGCGGCGCTCGGCTCCGACAGGATGCGCCGAACGGTCAGGCGCCGGAAGGTGAGGAACACGTGGAGCATGTAGAGAGCGCCGGTCCGGGCGTCCTGAGGCTCCACCCTCCAGGAAAGATCCTTTGACAGCATGAGGCGCAATCGCCCGCTGGATTCGATCCGGGGTCCGAAGAAGCCCCGGAGGATCCGTCCCGCCCGCCGCTCGGCGATCTCCGCGGTCAGGGCCTGCTCGGACAGGCCGTCCAGCCCCAGAAAGCTCGCGACTTGGATCGGGCGGAACGGGACTGCGTCGCCGCCATCCCACCAGCCGTCCGACGACAGGGCGATCGTCCAGGGAGCAAGCTCGTCCGTGCGGTCGATGACGAAGGTCATCGTGAAGGTCTTGGCCTCCGGGGCGGGCAGGGAGGCGCGACGGACGGTCAGCGTCCACGTCTTGGGGCGGTAGGCCTCGCCCGCGCCGCCGCCCTGCGAAGCCGGCCGTGCGCGCAGGCTTGCCCGCCCGATCTCGAAATAGGCCTTCTCGCCGAACTCCCGCGCCGGCCATGTCATGCGGTTCGTGCCGTCCTCATCGAGGAGGGCGACCGCATCGCGCATGCGCTCGTCCAAATAGACGAGACGATAGTTCGGAGATGCCTTGGGGGCCGGTGCGGCGAACGCTTGACCAGCAGCAAGAGTGGCGGCGCCGCCCAGGACGCCTCGTCGCGTGACCCCGGTCGAGGCCGACCGATCGCGAATGCAGGCCGGTCGATCGGCCTCCTCCCCCTTGCGCTCCGTCATTGCGCTGCACGCCTTTTCTCCGGGCGAGCACGAAAATCAATCGATCGTGTCAGCCCTGGGCTTCCGAACGAAGCATTGCACATCCGTTCTGGATTGACCAGAACCTGTCCAGCGCAGCATCATGTGGCGAGCGATCCATTCGATTGCATGCAATGATCAATAGATCACTGCTCTATGCGCCAGATCCAGGCGCCGTATTTACATGTCATGATCGAATGGCGTCTCTAGACGAATCCAATCCGCATTGATACAAAAACATATTTTCAATATATCAAGTAAATATGCAAATTATAATTCACAGATGCCAGATCGAATACCGATTTCCTCTGCCGGGTGCCGCGTCCCGAGGTTTCGGCTGATTGCGGTCGCGTCGTGGCGCGTTCGCCGGCGTCACAGGCCGGCGTCGGCCGGCCGGCCGTCTGGCGCTGGCAACGGCGCCATGCCAAGCAGGCATCGAGGGTCTGCTGCGCGACGAGATCCGTCCGCCCGGCGAGCCACTCCACCGACACCGTCGCCGAGATGCGTGCCCTGACTTGCTCCGAGCCACCCGGCGAGGCCACCTGCTGGACCGGCCGCGCCATGCCGTCGTGCTCCCGCTCGACGATCCTTCGACAGGCCCAGGATGCGGAATGCCAGATCCAGGTTCTGAGCGCACCCGTCCGAGCCGACCCGTCACGCCACGTCGTCCCGAAACCCAGACCCACGACCATTTCCGTCACGGCACGGCGATGCTTGATCCCGCAATGCGGTGGTACGTCCGACCACCCTTCTGCGAGGGATACGCGATCGGGCAAATTCTTCGCGGCAGCGCCCGCACGACGGAGGCCGTCCGTCGCGCGAGACAGCGACGTCAAGAAGGCGTGAGAGCAGCTGCCAAACGCTGCGGCGTCAGCCCGACCGCCGTGCAGAAGCGACGGGATCGGGAGATGACGGTCGACGCTGCCATGGGACCGGAGGAGCCCCGCTCGACCGTGCCGACACCGGAGGAGAAGGTGATCGTCGTCGCCTTTCGGCGGCATGCGTTGCTGCCGCTGGATGATGGCCTCTATGGTTTGCAGCCTACGATCCCGCCTCTGACCCGCTCCAGCCTGCACCGGTGCCTGCAGCGGCACGGCATCAGCCGCCTGCCGGAGGTCGAAGGCGACAAGCCCGAGGAGCAACGCTTCGAGCAGTATCCGATCGGCTGCTTCCCTATCGATATCGCGCAGGTCCGCACCGAAGAGGGCTAGCTGTCCCTGCTCGTGGCGATCGACCGCACCAGCAAGTTCGCGTTCGTTCGTTCTGACACCCGACGAACGCATCTGCCAAGCCTGGGCGAAAGAGCCCGAACGCTTCAGGGTCGAACCGTCACACCACATTCCGGGACCGTACGGGCGCGGCGTGCGTGTCACTGGGCGGAAGGCCGCGCTCGAGGCCATGACGGCGGCCTGAGCCCCCTTCCCGGCCCGCGGCATCCGCCGAAGCGCGCCGCCCCACCGGGGAACGCGCGGCCCTGCCGGACGCAACCATGCGGGTCATCGTGGTTAGCGCGATCCAGTGGCGTCTGGACGATCACGACCTCGCGCCCGTCATGAAAAAGAGTTTTGCCATAATGCGATCTTTCAGAGTTCGATCATCCGCGCGACAGAGGCCGACGATCATTGAGCCGGCATCGATCCCTTCTACGGATCCCGGCCCGCCCATCGAGATCGCCCCGGTGCGGCACCATTTTCAATCCTATGCGCTTGCTATTTTGTGCCGTCCGGGTACATCTCTGTCGGGCCGATCACAGATTGGCAGAGCGAATCGCACCTTCCAACTTTGGACGGCAATTCAACAGATCACTGTTGATCGTTTCGACACGTGCGTAAGATGCGTGGAGAACAGCAACGCGACGTGGTTTTCAACCACGGATATTCTTTGCCGACAAATTCGTCACCCAGAAGGAGTAGGTCATATGGCCTATGCATCGTTGACTGCTGACGAGCAGAAACATTTCTTGTCTCGTATCGCGGTGTACGGCCTCTCTCCTGACGACCTGAAAGGCAAGACGGTCGTAACCGGCCAGGACAAGCCGGGTCCCCTCGTGATCAGCGCCGCCGCTGACCTGAGTGACGTTCCGGTCATCCAGCATGAGATCAAGGATGTCGCGCAGATGAAGGCGCTCGGCGGCATCCCCGACGAACATTACACCCAGCACGGCATCGCCGATCATCATGTCGAGTACCCGCCTGCGATCGATCACGATCCTCAGCATGCTCTCACTGCCGCGAAGGGCGACATGTGCGCGCTGCTCGAGCATCTCGGGCCGGAGCGCTCGGGCCACGTCGGATCGGCCCTGCGGGCCTACCTGCTCGGCAATTCGAGCAAGGTGCAGGACTACGAGCCGCTCATCAACACCATGCACTTCCCGGTCACCGGCGGGGTGGTCGCGCTGGACAGCATCACGGTGACGCCCGGCAACCCGCTCAAGATCACCGGCCCCGGACCAGTGAGCATGAACGTCGCGGTGATGACGGTCGAGCCCGGGGCACAGGTCATCGTCGAGACGGAGCTGACGCTGAACATCGGGCAGCTCTACGCCAACGTGACGAAGTAGCCGAAGGAGGGAAGTGTGGGAGACAATCGCTCGATCGGCGGCGTGACGCAGCCCGGCAAGGATGGCCCGGTCGGTCCGCAAGGTGGCATCGGCAGCGGCGGCAACTCCGGAACGTCTGGCACGTCCGGCAAGAATTCATGCGCGACGGCCGGCACGAACGGCGGGGACGGGCAAGTCGGCTCCGTCGGTGGACAGGGCGGCAACGGCGGTGACGGCGCAGCGGCGAACGCCATCACGGTGACCGTCGGGACGATCACCGGCGTGCTGACGGTGCTCACGGCCGGCGGCAACGGCGGCAATGGCGGAGCGGGCGGCAAAGGCGGCCAGGGCGGCCCGGGCGGTGCCGGCGCAAGCCAGAGCGGCAATTGCCCGGCGACGAACGGCGGCAAGGGCGGCCCTGGAGGAGCGGGCGGGAATGGCGGCTCGGGCGGGAACGGGGGCGACGGCGCCCCCGTGGTGATCCGCTACGTCGCCATGGCGCCGGGTGCCTCCGTCGTGTGGGGCGGTGCCGGAACGCCGGTCGGCTCGGCCGGCGGTGCGGCCGGAGCGGGAGGACCCGGCGGCGACGGCGGCGTCGGGGGCTCGCCGGGCGGCGGCACCGGCGCGAGCGGCGCCCCGGGTAATCCGGGCTCGCCCGGCAAGCCGGGCAAGCCTTCGTCGCTCTCCCTGATCCAGATCCCGCAGAGCTGACCGCTTCAGCGGACCGCCTCTCGAGCCGAAAGGTGGCCCGACGCGGTCGCGGCCGGCGCCAAGCCGGCCGACCGCCTCGGCGTCCCCCGCGAGAGGGGCTGCCGGGCCGGCGACGACGGGCGGTTGCGCCCGGAAGCGATGCCGCCCGGATCGGGAAAGTCAGGGTCACTGCGGGCGCCCCCGGCGCCTTGGGCCCCGGAAGGCCCGGTACGCCGTCGTCACGACCACCGAGACACGACGGACCTGCGACGGGCTATCGCGGCTGCGCCGCGGGGACCGCCGCGATTGTGCGAGCACGACGAGCAGGGAGGCCTCAACGATGCCTGCAGCATCACCGACATTTCTCATCAGTGGCGGCGTCGGCTATCCCGGTTCACCGGGGCGGTCAGGATCGAGCGGCGGGGCGGGCAAGGCCGGGGCGAACGGCAGCTACGACGTCACGACGCGGGTGTGCACCGCGT
>NZ_JTHF01000344.1 GCF_001043895.1 Methylobacterium indicum | reverse complement strand
CTCCGGCATATGCCGGAGGCGGCGGCCCGACCACGCCGGTCGGCGGGGCGGGTGGGGCGGTCCCGGGTCTGGTGCCACCGTTCCCCGCCACCGTGATCTCGTCGAGGCGGATCTCGCCTTGAGCCAGCACGCCCTGCGCGAGGCACGGCAGCGCCAGCGTGGCCAGACCGAGGCTCGCTCCGAGCCGGCGGCGGTTCCTGGGACGGGGGCGTCGAGCGAGCCGCATGCGATGATGGTCCGAAGGGAGTGATCTCAAGGCCGACGTCACATCAGCCGATTTTTCTATTGAGTATCTGCAAACGGCGCGCAACGATCTTGCGGTCCGTTTTTCGAGATGTCCTCATGCCTGTTGCAAGGCAGGTACGATATTGAAACTATAATATCTCTAAATTAGGTGGCTCTGGCAAACGAGATCCGTTGGAGTGCCGGCAGTCGTCTCGCGTGCATCGGATCAACCTTTGCGTCATCCGCGCCACGTCCGGACCGCCGGCCCCGGACCGCACCCGGCCGGTCCGAGATCGCCGGTTCCCAGGCCTGCGAGGTATCCGGATGGCGTCGCCCCTCCCCCGTCGACCCGACGGCGTGTCTCGATGATCTGTCCCGAGTTGACAGGTGAGCCGGCTCGCCTTAGACAGCCGCTCACCGACGGGGCGCCGGGCCGAACGGCCCGCCCCGACGAACCTCCTCAGAGACGGGCAAGCAAGGGCCAGGGCAACCCGGCGCTGCTTTTCGTTTCTCGGACGGTTGAGATCCGGCCTCGACCGGATCGGCTCTTTGA
>NZ_JTHF01000343.1 GCF_001043895.1 Methylobacterium indicum | reverse complement strand
ATCATGGCCCTGTTCCTCGCGCTCAACCGGGACATCGGCGTCACCATCCTGATCGTGACCCACGATCCCGCCATCGCCGCACGTTGCCCACGCCGCATCGTCATGCACGACGGTCGCGTCCGCGACGACAACAGGGGCGTGTTGCGCGACGCCGTGTGCCTGCTGTGAGCAGACCAGAAAGCCTGGCTCCGTTCCGCGAGGTCGTCTTCGACGGTCTGGGCAACCTCCAGGCCCTCAAGGGGCGTGCCCTCCTCGCGCTGACCGGCATCGCGATCGGGACCGCCGCGGTGATCGCCATGCTGCATGTCGGCCACAACGCGCGCATGGAGGCCATGCGGCAGTTCGAGGTGATGGGCGTCGACCTCGCGGTCATCAATCCCAGAGGGGAGGGAGCCACGCCCACGGTCCTGCCACCGGAGATCGTCCGGGCCCTGCCCTCGCACGGGCTTGGGATCGTGCAGGTGGCTCCCTTCATCGCCACCGGCACGATGATCCGGGCGGGCGGCGCCACGATCCAGGCAAACCTCATCGCCGCCACCGATGGCCTCTACGCCCTCACCCAGGCGACCGTCGCCCAGGGTCACCGCACCTCCGAGCTCGACGGCTTCGCCCCCTTCGTCGTCCTCGGCGCCGAGCTAGCCCGGGACATGGCCGTCGCAGCCGGACAGCCTGTGCGGATCGGCGACGCCGTCCGGATGGACGATCAAGTGCTGACGGTCATCGGCGTACTCGGTCCCGCCTTTCCAGTGCCCCTGCTCAGCCTCGATCTCGACCGCTCCGCCGTGATCCCGTTCAGGACCGCGCGGCGCTTGGTGCCCGACCCGCAAATCACCACCGTGGCCGCACGCCTCACGCCCGGTGCCGACGACCGGGCGACAGCCGCGCGGGTCGCCGACTACTTCCAGGCCCGGCTGCGTCCCGGCGGTGTCCA
>NZ_JTHF01000342.1 GCF_001043895.1 Methylobacterium indicum | reverse complement strand
GAGGGCGGAGTAACACGACTGCACGGTCCTCCCCGGATCCCGCGCCTGTTCCTCGCCACCGCCCTCGCGGTCGCCGCGACCGGTGCCAACGCCGAGCCTGCCCTGCAGGCCGCCAAGCCACTGGACAGCCTGGCCTTCGTGGAGCCGGCGCAGAGCGCATCTGGCGATTGCGCTCGGCTACCCGGCATCTGAACTATTCAGGCAGCCCAGGAGCCTCCCTGAAGCATCTGCTTTCTACCAGCTCAGGTAGACATCTCCTCGATCCGCGGTCCACATCGCCATCGCTCGATGAGAGTCGATCGCCTTCTTCACATCACCGGTGGGGTTCTGTGACGTACCACCCATTGAATCATGTCCTGCCCCATTGTTGGCATTGGGAGTGAAGACCTGCCATGATGTGAAATTTAGCCCTTCGATATCGGCGGCATTCTGAATTTTCACCGTTCCATTTCGGATCGCATCCTTGAAAGTTCGCACCTCTTCCGGCGACCATCCTTGGGGCGCAAAGCCCTCTTGATCAAATAAATTATTTTTTAGGAATTCTGCATCCGATGTCGTTGGATCTCCATAAGGAGCCCCCGCTTTCCACTTTGTCTGTTCGGTTTTTTTACCCAAATCTAATTCAGATATGAATTTAAAAATATCTATATCCTGGCTGGTTTTTGCAGGAAAATCTGTTTTGTATTGAGTTTTGATTTGATCCGAGTCTTTGCCTTTCATGGCAGCGATTTGCTTAGCTAAATTGTCGGCGACATCTTGGGCAACACGACTTTGGGCGAGCAACGCCTTCGCGCGATCGGAGAGGTCGACGATGGTAGCAGGCCCTGCTGAGTTCGAAGCAGATATCCCCTCAGCAGAGGGCCGCATTGATTGCGAAGGCGAAGCGCTACTCGCTCCAATGTTCAGCCCAGATGCCGGAGCATGGGTTCGCCCAGAATTACTAAGTGCATCAACCATAACAACCTCCTCACTGCCTCTAATATTCCCATGTATTTCATTTAAGGAAAGTTAACATATTTCAAAATTCAGAAAGTACGCGCCTCCACGCGTCCCTCTTATTCTAACACATAATATCTCATTGCATTCGGAAGCTGCCCGAATACGAATTCGAGCCCGTGCTACCCTCGTTGAGCTTGGTGCAAGTGGAGCTGCCCTTGTAGGCGTTCGTCGAAGCGAAGCCGCCGGAGTTGAACACTTGGACCTGGAACTGGCATCCGCCGCTGCTGTTCTGGTATCGGATGTTGCACAGGGTCGTATTACCGGAGACGGATCCCGTCACGTAGGCGGTGCTGCCGTTTGCGACGGAGAAGGGTGGTGAGATCGTGCCACCGCTCGTGCAGCTCGCCGTGTCGAGCGTGAGCGTTGTTCCGGAAGAGTTCTGGATCGTGTACTGGGCACTCGCCGCGGAAGCCGCACCAGCGCTCACGATCGCGAGCATTGCGGTCAACCCACCAGCGCTGATCTTCACGGAGGATTTGGACATTGTCATCTCCCCTTGAGCATACCCGCATTTTTCGGGCGTCCCATGAGTGTTCAAGAATTATTCTTTCGCAACTTGCAAGATAACATATTGACTAATATCTGAAATTATGTCTATGGCGCGCAATGTGAGCGCATTAAATATTTTTTTGGCTTTACATAGTGTAAATATGCAACGTGATAAACTTAAATTTTATGCCGGCGACTGGAATTATTCAAAAAGCCCAATTGCTAGCAATTCGGGTTTGTCAATCTATTATTTTAACAGATTGCGGACAGGCCGAGCATCCCCAATATTTGCGCGCCAACGATCGTCCCGTTGACGTAACCGCGAGTTTAGGCGTGGCAAGGCCCATGCTGAGCATAGATAACGTCAACAAAACCTATTACGGTCGCGCTGGATCGCTGCCCGTACTCACAGGGGTGAACCTGGAGGTTCGGCGCGGAGAGCTCTGCGCCCTCACGGGGGCTTCGGGGTCCGGCAAAACGACACTGATGAACTTGGTCGGCCTGCTCGACCGGCCCGATGGAGGGACGATCCGCCTCGACGGTACCGATACGACGGCCTTGCGGGACGATGCGACCGCGGCGCTGCGCAACCGACTGATCGGCTTCGTATTCCAAGCCTTCCATCTGCTGCCCCGGCTCTCGGCCCTCGACAACGTCGCTTTGCCTCTCCTTTATCGCGGGATGGCGAAGGTGGATCGGCGCGCATTGGCGGCCACGGCCCTGGAGCGGGTCGGCCTCGCCGCGCGCGCCGCCCACCATCCCGAGGAAATGTCCGGCGGGCAACGCCAGCGGGTCGCGATCGCCCGGGCGCTCGTTGGGAACCCGCCCCTCCTGCTCGCGGATGAGCCGACGGGCAACCTCGACAGCCAGGCGGCTGACGACATCATGGCCCTGTTCCTCGCGCTCAACCGGGACATCGGCGTCACCATCCTGATCGTGACCCACGATCCCGCCATCGCCGCACGTTGCCCACGCCGCATCGTCATGCACGACGGTCGCGTCCGCGACGACAACAGGGGCGTGTTGCGCGACGCCGTGTGCCTGCTGTGAGCGGGCCAGAAAGCCTGGCTCCGTTCCGCGAGGTCGTCTTCGACGGTCTGGGCAACCTCCAGGCCCTCAAGGGGCGTACCCTCCTCGCGCTGACCGGCATTGCGATCGGGACCGCCGCGGTGATCGCCATGCTGCATGTCGGCCACAACGCGCGCATGGAGGCCATGCGGCAGTTCGAGGTGATGGGCGTCGACCTCGCGGTCATCACTCCCAGAGGGGAGGGAGCCACGCCCACGGTCCTGCCACCGGAGATCGTCCGGGCCCTGCCCTCGCATGGGCTTGGGATCGTGCAGGTGGCTCCCTTCATCGCCACCGGCACGATGATCTGGGCGGGCGGCGCCACGATCCAGGCAAACCTCATCGCCGCCACCGACAGCCTCTATACCATCGCCAAGGCGACCGTCGCCCAGGGTCGCCGCACCTCCGAGCTCGACGGCTTCGCCCCCTTCGTCGTCCTCGGCGCCGAGCTAGCCCGGGACATGGCCATCGCAGCCGGACAGCCTGTGCGGATCGGCGACGCCGTCCGGATGGACGACCAAGTGCTGACGGTCATCGGCGTACTCGGTCCCGCCTTTCCAGTGCCCCTGCTCAGCCTCGATCTCGACCGCTCCGCCGTGATCCCGTTCAGGACCGCGCGGCGCCTGGTGCCCGACCCGCAAATCACCACCGTGGCCGCACGCCTCACGCCCGGTGCCGACGACCGGGCGACAGCCGCGCGGGTCGCCGACTACTTCCAGGCCCTGCTGCGTCCCGGCGGTGTCCA
>NZ_JTHF01000341.1 GCF_001043895.1 Methylobacterium indicum | reverse complement strand
CCCTCGACTGCGCCGCGCCGTTCGGCCTCGTCGTCTCCTACGGCGCGGCGTCCGGCCCGTCGCCGGCGATCGATCCGGAACTCCTCAACAAGAAGGGCTGCCTGTTCCTCACCCGCCCGTCGGTCTTCCCGCACAACGCCGACCCGGCCACCTTCCGGGCCAACGCCGCCGACCTGTTCGATGCGATCGCCCGCGGCCATGTCGCGGTCGATGTCGGAGCGCGGTTCCCGCTCGAGAAGGTGGTGGAGGCGCACGAGGCCGCGGAGGCGCGCAAGGTCGCCGGGGCGATCGTGCTGGTGCCGTGAGCCCCCCGTGCTCGTGACCTGAGGGGGGGCTTGCTCCTCCTATCCGCGGCCTCATCCCGAGGTGCCGCGCAGCGGCCTCGAAGGAGGGCTCCTGGACACGAAGAGCTTTCCACAGCCCTCCTTCGAGGTCGGTCGATCGAGGATCGACCGACGCCTCGGGATGAGGCCGTGGGCAGGACCAGCCGGTCGTCTCCGCCCTTCAGTTCATCCACCAGATCGCCGCGTTGAGGGCCGTCGCGTAGGACACCCAGGCGGCGTAGGGCACGAGGACGAGGGCGGCGAGCCGGTCGAGGGGCAGGACGAGCCGGATCGTCCACAAGATCATGATCAGCAGGGCGACCACCACGACGAGGCCGCCGGCCGGATCGTGGCGGGCGAAGAAGACCGGCGTCCAGGCGCCGTTGAGGGCGAGCTGGACGAAGAACGCCCACAGGGCCAGGGTGCGGGTACGCCGCAGCGACCCCGTGGCGGGGGCGATGCCGAGCAGCCGCCAGCCCGAAAACGCGATCAGCGCGTAGAGGATCGTCCAGGCGACGGGAAACAGCCAGTTCGGCGGCGTGAAGTCCGGCTTGGCGAGGCCCGCATACCAGGTCGGGATGTTGGGCGACGTCGCCAGGCTGCCCACCACCGCGACCGCAGCGACGGGCACCACCGCGGCGGCGAGGCGCGGCCAGCGCGACAGGACGGGCCGGTCGGTTCCGGGGGCGGTCGGAGGCAGCGTTGCGGTGCGGGGCATGACGGGCTCGGGTGCTATACCGGGATGGAGGTTGCGCGCCGGCACCGGTTCTGCAAGGGCGGCGGGGGAGCAAAACGTCCCTGTTATCCCCTGGAGCCCCGGCATGAGCAGCGCCCCGCGCCACTGGTCGAAGAAGAGCCTCGCCGCGCAGGCGTTGGGCCATGTCGACCCGATCACGAAGGCGGTGGTGCCGCCGATCCACGTCGCCACCACCTACGTCCGCGACCCCGACAACCAGTATTCCTCCGGCTACGTCTACGGCCGGCCTGACAACGCCACCGTGCGCGAGGCGGAGGCCGTGATCGCGATGCTGGAGGAGGCGGAGGCCGGCGCGCTGCTGTTCTCCTCCGGGATGGCCGCCGCCACGGCGGTGTTCGGCGCTCTCGATCCCGGCGACCACATCGTGGCGCCGACCGTGATGTACTGGGCCCTGCGGCGCTGGCTGTCCGAGGAGGCGACCCGCTGGGGCCTCAAGGTCGATTTCGTCGCGACCGACGACCTCGACGCCCTGAAGAAGGCCGTGCGGCCCGGCGAGACCAAGCTCGTCTGGCTCGAGACCCCGTCGAACCCGCTCTGGACCGTCACCGACATCGCGGGCGCGGCCGAGATCGCGCATGCGGCCGGTGCCCGGCTCGCGGTCGATTCCACCGCCAGCTCGCCGGTCGTGACCCGGCCGCTCTCGCTCGGCGCCGACGTGGTGATGCACGCCGCCACCAAGGTGCTCAACGGCCATTCCGACGTGATCGCGGGCGCCCTCGCCGGGGCCAAGGCCGACGCGTTCTGGGCCCGCATCCAGCGCATCCGCTCGGGCAACGGTGCGATCCTCGGGCCCTTCGAGGCCTACCTGCTGATGCGCGGGATGCGCACGCTGCACGTCCGCATCGCCGCCCAGATGGCGAATGCCGGCGCGCTGGCGCAGCGCCTCTCGGCCCATCCGGCGGTGGCCCAGGTGCTGTATCCCGGCCTGCCCGCGCATCCCGGCCACGCGGTGGCGGCGCGCCAGATGACCGGCGGCTTCGGCACGATGCTGTCGATCCGGGTGGCCGGCGGCGAGGCGGCGGCGATCGCGACGGCGGCCCGGGTGGCCTTGTGGAAGCGCGCGACCTCGCTCGGCGGCGTCGAAAGCCTGATCGAGCATCGCGCCTCGATCGAGGGGCCGAGCACCCCCTGCCCGCCGGACCTGCTGCGCCTCTCGGTCGGGATCGAGGACGCCGACGACCTCTTCGCCGACCTCGACCAGGCCCTGCGCCAGGAGTGAGGCCGAGGGGCGGACGAATCGTCGGCGGGAGCTTCTTGCGATCTCGGCGCGTTGAACCGGCGAAGCTTTTTCTTCTCCGGCGCAATGGAGATCCATCATGCCCGCCGCCCTGCCCTTCGCGCTCCTCGGCGCGCATCTCGTCCTCGTCGCGGCGGACGGCCCGCCGCGGCTGGACATCGAGCATACCTGCAACTCGCCGGGCCGCGCCTCGGTGAGCCAGGAGGCGGGCTCGGACGGCTGCCTGCGCTCCGAGCGCTCGGCGGGCGACGAGCTGCGCAAGCGCTGGGGCCAGTTCTCCGGCCCGGCCAAGACCCAGTGCTCGCAGCAATCGCGCGCCGGCGGGTTCCCGAGCTACGTCGAGATGCTGACCTGCCTCGAACTCGCCAGCGGGTCCGTGCCGGTGACGAGCCCCGCCAACCGCGCCACCGTCGGCCAGGGCAGCCCCGCCACGACCGGCAGCGTCCGCGGCCGCCCGGAGGAACGCGCCGACAGCCTCACCGCCGAGCCCGCGCCGAGCCAGCGCACCGACCCGCTCAAGGTGCTGGGCAAGCCGGCCAAGTGAGAGTGGGTTGGTGAGGTCAGGCGACGGTTCGGTGCAGTAGAGTGGCGTTGCCGGTGTCGGCAACGCCACTCTACATGCATATTCCCGATTCCTGGTCAGACAGCTTCAGATCTCCCGCGCCGG
This sequence comes from Methylobacterium indicum, assembly GCF_001043895.1. Classification (GTDB taxonomy): domain Bacteria; phylum Pseudomonadota; class Alphaproteobacteria; order Rhizobiales; family Beijerinckiaceae; genus Methylobacterium; species Methylobacterium indicum. The sequence continues at coordinate 138 of NZ_JTHF01000341.1, read as the reverse complement.
GGAGGCCTTCGCGTCGTCGGTGGCGGTGGCGAGCCAGACCGGGGCCTCGCCGCGCACCGGCGGGCGGGCGGGGGCCGGGGGCGCCGTGCGGGCGGCGGCGAGGTCGCGCAGCTCCGGGGCCTGGGCGGTGTCGTCGAC
>NZ_JTHF01000340.1 GCF_001043895.1 Methylobacterium indicum | reverse complement strand
CGTCACCGAGCAGCGCAAGGAGAAGTTCGACTTCTCGACCTACCGCAAGGACCTGCTCGGCTTCTACGTCAAGGCCGGCAACCCCCTCGTCATCCGGGAGCCGAAGGACGTGGCCGGGCTCAAGGTCATCGTCTCCTCGGGCACCAACCAGGAGCAGATCCTGCTGCGCTGGAACGACCAGAACGTGAAGGCCGGCCTCAAGCCCGTCGAGGCGCAGTATTACGACGACGACGTGGTGCTCTACCTCGCCCTCGAGTCGGGCCGCGCCGACGCCTATCTCGGCCCCAACGCCCTCCTGAGCTTCAAGGCGGCCCGCGAGGGCAAGACGCGGCTCGCCGGCAACTTCAGCGGCGGCTGGCCGGTGGCGGCCGAGATCGCCGTGACGACCCGGAAGGGGGCGGGCCTCGCGGAGGGCATCACGCACGCGATCAACACCCAGATCCGCAACGGCACCTACGGCAAGGCGCTGGCGCGCTGGAACCTCTCGGCCGAGGCGATCGAGGAATCGCGCACCAACCCGCCCGGCCTGCCGCGAGCCTGACAGCCGGAGATCCCCATGAGCATGTTCATGCGCGTGCGGCGCCAGCTCTTCTCGCTGCTCGTCGGCGCGGCCTGCGCCGGAGCGATCCTGCCCGCCGCGGCGCAGGGCACCCCCTTCGACCTCGGGCCCGAGCAGCCCGGCCGGGTCCGCGCCGAGGCCGACCCGGCGGCGGTCGCCCGGCTCCCGAAAGGGTACCGGTTCGTCGAGCCGGGCACCCTCACGGTGGCGATCACCCCGGGCGGCCCCCCGCTCGGCACCTACGCGACCGATGCGAAAACCGTCATCGGCGCGGATCCCGACTTCGCCCAGCTCGTCGCCGACAGCCTCGGCCTCAAGCTCGCCCTCGTCCCAGTGGCCTGGGCCGACTGGCCGCTCGGCCTCGCCTCGGGGCGCTACGACGCGGTGATCTCGAATGTCGGCGTCACCGAGCAGCGCAAGGAGAAGTTCGACTTCTCGACCTACCGGCAGGGCCTGCACGGCTTCTTCGTGCGCGCCGACAGCCGGATCGACCATATCGCTGAGCCGAAGGACGCGGCGGGTCTGACGATCAGCGTCGGCGGCGGCACCAACCAGGAGCGCATCCTGGTCGAGTGGAGCCGGCAGAACGTGGCGGCGGGCTTGAAGCCCATCGACCTGCAGCTCTTCGACGACGAGGCCGCGCGCCTCGTCGCCTTGCGCTCGGGCCGGGCCGACGCAGTCGTGCAGCCGCACGCCCAGCTCGTCTTCGTTGCGGCCCGCGACCGGGACATCCGGCGGGTCGGCACGCTCAGCGCCGGCTGGCCGCTCAAATCGGACGTAGCGATCGCGACCCGGAAAGGCAGCGGCCTCGTCGATGCGCTGACGCAGGCCACCAACGGCCTGATCGCGAACGGGAAGTATCATCAGGCTCTGGCGCGGTGGGGCTTGGAGGAGGAGGCGCTGCCGCGCTCCGAGACCAACCCGGCCGGCCTGCCGAAGTATTGATGCAATGGCGCTTCTCGCGATTCCGCGCCTCACCTTCCTGGTACCGGGCAATTACGACGACGCCGATCCGCGCAAAGGCCTCGAGGAGACCCTCGCGCTCCTTGCCGAGGGCGAGGCACTCGGCTTCGACGGCGCCTGGGTGCGCCAGCGCCACCTCGAGCCCGGAATCTCCTCGGCCGCGACCTTCCTGGCCGCCGCCACGCAGCGCACGCGGCGCATCGGGCTCGGCGTCGCCGTGATCCAGATGGGCTACGAGAATCCGTTCCGGCTGGCCGAGGACCTGTCCCTCGTCGACGTCCTGTCCGGAGGCCGGCTCGAGGTCGGTCTCAGCGCCGGGCCGCCGCCTCACGGGAGCCTCCTCGGCGAGCGCTTCCACGACGGCGACCCGGACGCGGTCGACACCTCGCACGGCCGCGTCGGGCGCCTTGCTGCCAACCTCGACGGCGATTGGCTCGGTGAGCCGGACGCCCGCATCGTCTCGGCCGCCGGCAGCCACCGGCCCCGCCTGCGGCCCTACGCGCCGGGATTGCGCCAGCGGCTGTGGTACGGTGCCGGATCCCTGCGCTCGGTGCGCTGGGCGGCCGAGAACGGCCTCCATCTTCTCGTCGGCAACATCAACACCGCCGAGGAAGCCGACGATTTTCTCGCCGTGCAGGCCCGCCACGTCGCGACCTTCCGGGCCCATTGGCGCGGTACGGGCGCTCCCCGGATCGCGGTCGGCCGCGTGATCCTGCCGACCGACGGCGCCGACGCCGCGACGCGCGAGCACTACCGGGCCTTCGCCGCCGGCCGGCATGCCCGCACCCTCGCCCCGCAAGGCGAGCGCCGCACCCTGTTCGCACCGGATCTCGTCGGCCCCGCCGCCGAGCTGGTCGAGCGGCTGCGCGCGGACCCGATCCTCCCCTTCGCAGACACCCTGCGGGTGGAGCTGCCCTACAACTTCGCGGCTGACGACTATCGCCAGATCCTCGCCGACGTCGCGACCCTCGTCGCGCCCAGGCTCGGCTGGGCTGCGGCGTGATCCCGACCGCAGCCGGGACGGGTCGTCGCCGAGGCGAGTTGCGGCCCGACGACGGCGGGCGAGAGGCTCGACAAGGAGAGGTCCAAGGAGAGGTCATGGACGATCCACGCGACCATTTCGGCGCCCTCATCGGCGACACGCCGCTCCTCGAGCTCCGGCGCTTCGGCGAGCGGCGAGGCCTTCGGGCCCGCATCCTGGCCAAGATCGAGGCACTGAACCCGGCGGGCAGCATCAAGGACCGCACTGCCTGGGGCATCGTCCAGGCCGCCGAGGCCGAGGGCAGGCTGGTACCGGGGCAACTCCTCGTCGAGCTCACAAGCGGCAATACGGGAATCGGCCTCGCGGCGCTCGCCGCGGCCCGGGGCTACCGGGCGAAGTTCGACCTGCGCACCTCGACGAGCCACGAGAAGGTTGCGCTCATCGAGCGCTACGGCGCCGAGACCGTTCCGATCGACGATGCGGAGTTCCTGGCGCCCGGCGGTGTCGACGCGATCATCGACCGCGTGCGGCGCGAGAATCCCGACGCCTTCTACACCGACCAGCGCGCCAACCCGGCCAATCCCCGCATCCACCACGACACGACCGGCCCCGAGATCTGGCGTGACACGGACGGTGCCGTCGACATCCTCGTCGCGGCGATCGGGACCGGCGGCACGATCTCCGGCACCGGCCGTTTCCTCAAGGCAAGCAAGCCGAGCGTGACGGTGGTGGCGGTCGAGCCGGCCCACGGATCGGTCCCGACGCGCGAGCGGCCACAAATCGATCCCGTCGAGGGCGTGCACTGCGTGACCGGGATCGAGGCGGGCCTGCTGCCGGCGAACTTCGACGCGGGCGTCGTCGATGCGTTCATCCCTTGCGAGATCCACCCCTCCCCTGCCGTCGTCAAGGCTGGAGGGCGGGCAGTCGTGCCAACGTGCTTCGACCAGCCGTTGCCGGCGTTCGCGTGTCCGTCCTCCAAGGGTCAGGGGATACGTGCCGGCCCTCGGACAGACGGTGTACGGGATGAAGCCATGGCGGGTCGGATACCAGCCCCTTGTAGGGCTGCGGCTGGTATCAATCTGGTATCCGCGCCCTGGCGGGCACTTCATCCACAGCCTAAGCCATTGAAAAATATGGAGCGGGCGATCGGGATCGAACCGACGACATTCAGCTTGGGAAGCTGACGTTCTACCACTGAACTACGCCCGCAGCGGGTTCGTCATACGGTCTCGCCCAGGCGCTGTCCACCCCGAATTGCGGGCGTCCGGGGCGGCGCGGCGGGGTCTAGCGGGGGGCCTGCGCGGTGGTGGGATCGCCGCCGCCGGCGCCGAAGAGCTTGCGCAGGAAGCCCGGGGCGATCGCCGAGAGCGGGTTGACGCTGATGTTGGGCGCGCTCATCGCGCCGGCGACCCGGAAGTTGATGGCGAACAGGCCCTCGTTGTGGCCCCCGCCGAGGATCGGGCCGAAGATCGGCACCTGGGACACCACGTTGTTGAGCCCGTAGAGCGGCACGAAGGTGCCGGCGATGTCGGTGCGGTCCTTGGCGGTGTCGATCCAGCCGCCGAGGGTGAAGCCCATCGCCGGGCCGGAGATCGCGGCCTCCGAGAAGGCGACGCGGGTGCCGGTGCGCTGGAAGGCGGCGCGCAGGCGGTCGAAGCCGACGTCGTTGGCGTCGCTGCGCCGGTCGGTGCCCTCCTCGCTCTGGGCCATGATCCGGCCGAGCGCCGGCTCGTTGCGCAGCGCGAAGGAACGGATCTGGACGAGGCCCGATTGCGGCCCGTCGTTCATGCCCATCTGCAGCGACAGGAAGCCGCCCTGCATGCGCTTGTAGATGTCGAGGAAGCGGAGCGCCGCCCCGGCGTCGCTGGTCTCGGCGTTGAGCACCGGCGGGCTGGAACGGTCGGGCTTCCCCACCTCCAGGCTCACCCCGGCCGAGCGCAGGCGGCCCTGGATCCGGGCCTGGCGCAGGTCGTCGCCGCGCAGGGACAGCTTCAGGCTGGCATTGGTCAGGGCCTCGTCGTTGAAGCCCGTGAGGATCGCGAAGCTGAGATCGGCCTCGACGTCGCGGGGATTGGCGTCCCGCCCGCCCTTGCGCGGCGGCGCCGTCATGGTGCGCAGGAACGGGCGGGCATCGGCGACGCCGCCCTTGGCGGTGATCCGGTAGCCGTTGCCGCTGCGCTCGACCTGGGCGCGGATGTCGTCGCCCGGCGAGAGCTTGAGGCTCGTGAGGTCGGCCCGCTCGAACCCGCCCTCGGCGCTGAGGAAGGCGCTGCCGCGCAGCTGGACCTGGCCGGAATCGAGCGCGATGTCGCGCAATTCGCTGCCCTGCGGGGTCTCGGTGAGGGCGAGCGTCAGGCGGCCGGGCTTGCCGGCGGCCTTGGTCCAGCCCGGCAGGAGCCCGTCGACGCTCGCCCGGGCGAGGTCGGCCTCGACCCGGATCGGACTCTTGCCCGGCCGGCCGACCGGCACGACGAAGCGGGCATTCACCGGCCCGGCGAGCTGGGGCGCGGTCGGCAGGCCCTTGCGGGCCCGGGCCGCGTCGTCGAGGGCCATCGTCACCACCGCCTCGCCCGGGGCCCCGGCCTTGGCCTGGTGCAAATCGACGGTGAGGGGCGCCCCGGCGAGGCGGCCGTCGCCCTTCAGGCTGAAGCCGCCCCGGTCGTAGGCGACCGTGAAGCGGCCGTTCTCGAGGCGCTCCTTGCCGACGATGCGGTCGGCGACGATGTCGGTGAGGCTGCCGCTCAGGGTCACCGGCAGATCGGCGATGTCGGGCACCGCCTCGAGGGAGAGCGGAAAATCGATGCGCAGGTCGGCCTGGCCCCGCAGGGTCGCGGGGTCGATCTCGGCGCCGGCGAGGGAGCGGAAGAGCTTGGTCTGCAGGAGCGAGGCGAGCGCGTCGGCGCCGCCCGTCAGGCGCAGGCCGATCTGGGCCGAGACGTCGTGGGGCACCGCGTCCTTGATGACGAAGGAGCCGTCCTGAAGGTTGAGCGCCCGGCCGTCCGGCATCCGGATCTCCGCGGTGGCGCCGCGGATCGTGGTGTTGCGCCCGGTGACGAGGCCGGAGACCCGGGCGCGGGAGAGCGGCGGAGCCTCGGACGAGATCGTCAGCCCGCCCTCGCTCACCGCGAAGGCGATCCGCACCGCCTGGTCGGGCATCGGCTCGCCGCGGGTCGCGGCGGCGAACTCGGCCATGCTCATGTCGACCAGGATGTCGAGGCTGTCGAGCCGACCGGTGCGCAGGTTGTCGACGAGGTAGGCCCGGATCGGCGGCGCGACGTTCTCGGGCCAGAGCCGCAGGGCGGCGCGCCCGTCGGTGCGCTCGGCGGTGATGCGCAGGGTCAGGCCGCCGTCGTCGGCCTTGGTGCCGAGCGTGCCGCTGACCGTGCCGCGCACCCCCTCGCCCGCGAGCGTCAGGCCGTCGATCTGCACGCCGCCGTCGCGGCCGGTGAGCCGGGCATCGACCTTGGCGATCTTGACCGGCGCGTCGCCCGGGGCCGCGCCGCGCAGCACCGCGTCGGCGCCCGACAGGGCGGCCGTCCAGCCCGGGCCGCCATCGGCAGGGGCCGCCCACTCGCCGGCGAGGCGCACCCGGTTGCCGCCGCCGCGATAATCGAGGGACTCGACCTTCAGGGTCCGGAGGGCCTCGTCCCAGGCGGCGTCGACCGTCACCGCCTCGATCGTCACCGGGTTGAAGTCCTTCTCCTCGATCAGGAGGTTGCCCTCGCTGGTGGCGAGCCGGAAGGTCATGCGGTCGAGGCGCGCGCCGTGCATCGCCACCTGGGCCCGGCCGGACAGCTTCAGGTCGGTGGTGAGGGGCAGGCGCGACTGGCCCGAGAGCAGCAGCAGGTCGGGGGCCGGCAGGTCGTCGAGGGTGAGGACGCCGTGGCGGCCGCCATCGGCGGCCTCCTCGACGTCGCCGCCGAAGCGCCAGGCCCCGTGCGGGCCGACGATGCGCATCTCGAACACCCGGGCCAGCCGGGTCGCGTCGCGGCTGAACAGGCCGTCCACCCGCGGAAACACCACCCGCTCGGCGCCGGATTCGTCGAGCAGGGTCAGGCGGGCATTGGTCAGGCGGGCGCGGTCGAGGCTGCCGATCACCCCCGACGGATCGAGGACCACGCTCAGGATCGACGCCACCGTGGCGGAGACCGGCGAGACCGTGCCGCGGGCGGCCACCACCGCGGGGGGTGTATGGGGCTTGGCCTCGGCCGGGTCGTTGGAGGCCGCGAAGGCGATGGAGCCGTCGTGGTGGAGGAGCGCCCGCAGCTGCAGGTCGCGGAACTCGACCGAGCGGGCCTGGACCGAGAGGCCGAAGAGCGACCACAGGTCGATGGCGACCACCGCGAGCGGCGCCCGCACCACGAGGTCGCCCTCCGGGTTGCGGATGTCGAGATTGGAAGTGCGCAGGGCCAGCGCGCCGTCGCGGTCGATCTCGATGGCGCTGTCGTGCAGGCTCGCGCTCCAGCCCGGTCCGAGGCGCTCGGCGATGCCCGCCGCCACCCGGGGCTCGAGCCAGGCGAAGCTCATCGGGCCGCTCGCCAGGCGCAGGTAGGCGAGGCCGATTCCAGTCAGGAGGAGGAGCACGGCCGCGAGCTTCAGGAACAGCACGCCGCGGATGCAGGTCCGCAGGAGCGAGCGCCGCAGCTTGGCCGGCACGGCACAGGCCGGCTCGCCCGCATGGGCCCCCACCATGTGCTCCCCCTGGGGCGTGGCGTGTCCTGGTGTCGCTCGACCTGTCGTCACGCGTGCGCCGCCACTCCGGGCGCCCGCGGGCGCCGCCGTTCCGGACCCGGCCCCGGGGATCCGGGTGCCTGGGGCCTCCGCCAATGATTGCCCGGTCCGGTGACCGGAGGGTAACGTCCTGCCGCTAAGGCGTCGGACGGCGCGCCGGGCCGGTCCCGTGCCGCCGCGGCGCCTCACCCAGAGGCACACCATCAATCGGCCGAAAGGAAGGCACGATGGCGCTGAACCCGGGCGACCCCGCCCCCGACTTCTCCCTGCCGGCGACCGGCGGCGAGACCCTGAGCCTCGCCGGCCTGAAGGGCCGCAAGGCGGTGCTGTATTTCTACCCCAAGGACGACACCAGCGGCTGCACCCTGGAGGCCCAGGCCTTCAACGCCCTGACCGACGCCTTCGCGGCGGCCGACACGGTGGTGATCGGCGTGTCGCCCGACCCGATGAAGAGCCACGACAAGTTCCGGGAGAAGTACGGGCTCGGCTTCCCGCTGGCCTCCGACGAGACCAAGGCGATGCTCGAGGCCTACGGCGTCTGGGTCGAGAAGAGCATGTACGGCCGCAAGTACATGGGCGTCGAGCGGACGACGGTGCTGATCGACCGCGACGGCACCATCGCCCAGGTCTGGCCGAAGGTGAAGGTACCGGGCCACGCCGACGCGGTGCTGGCGGCCGCCAAGGCCCTCTGACGACGGGGCGCTCTGACGACGGGGCGCTCCGAGGACGACGCGCGCGAGCCGGAGGTGGGCGGGCGCCGGACGGCCCGGCCGCCCCTTCCGTTGCGACATCGTGATGCCGTGACGGGACGGGGATCGGACCCCGCATTTGAGACATCCTTAACCTTAACCCGCGACGGTTCGGCTCAGGTTACCGGACCGCGCCGATGCTCTCCTCCCGCCCCGACCTCCTGGCCCAGCTCCGCTCCGAGCCCGCGCGGCTGCCCGCCTCGCGCCCGTCCGGCGCGGCGGAGCGCGTCTGGGTGGTGCGGCGCCGGACCCTGGTGATCGCGGCCCTGGCCTTCGGGACGCTCGCCCTGTGGGCGAGCGCGGCGACCTGGTTCATCGTGTTTCGCGACGAGGCCCTGGCCCGGTTCATGGAGCGCCAGGCGGCGATGCAATACGCCTACGAGGAACGGGTCAGCGCCCTGCGGGCGCGGCTCGACCGGGTGGCGACGCAGAAGCTCCTCGAACAGGACGGCGTCGAGACGCGGCTTGCCGACCTCGCCGGCCGCCAGGTGGCGCTGGAGAGCCGCCAGGCGATGCTGATGGGCCTCGCCGAGCAGGCCGGCGGGGCCGGCGTGGCGACGGACGAGGACGGCGTCCTGTCCGCCCTGCCGCCTGCCCGCCCGCTGCCCGCCCGCGCGCCCGCGCCGACTCCGACCCCGGAATCCCTCGGCCTGCGCACCGAGGCGGAGACGGGCGCGCCCCTCCCCGCTCCCGGGGTGAGCGCCCGCATGACGGCGCTCGGCCACGCCCTCGACGGGTTCGAGGCGCGCCAGAGCCTGGTGGTCGGGCGCCTCGCGGCCCGCAGCCGCAGCGAGGCGGCGCGCCTGCGGGGGGTGATGGCCGAGACCGGTCTCGACGGCGGGCGCTTCGCCGACCGCCGCGGCGGCGGGATCGGCGGCCCGCTGGTGCCGGCCGGATCGGGACCGTTCGAGACCGCGGTGCTGCAGGCGCAGCGCGACCTCGGCGAGCGCGATGCCCTGCGGCGCATCGTCGGCTCCCTGCCGCTGCGCCGGCCGGTCGCGGTCGATGGCGGACTGTCGAGCACCTTCGGCTACCGGTCCGACCCCTTCACCCGCGGCCTCGCCCTCCATACCGGCATCGACCTCAGGTCGGAATACGGCGCCCCGGCGCGGGCGACCGCCGCCGGAACGGTGACGATGACGGATTATTCCGGCGGCTACGGCAACATGGTCGAGGTCGATCACGGCCACGGCCTCGCGACCCGCTACGCGCACCTCTCGGCGATCACGGTGGTACCCGGCCAGGCGGTGGCGGCGGGCCAGATGGTCGGCCGGATCGGCTCCACCGGCCGCTCGACCGGGACGCACCTGCACTACGAGACCCGCATCGACGGCGAGCCGGTCGATCCCCAGCGCTTCCTGCGGGCGGGCGCCCGCATGGCGGCCCGCTGACGATCGGGGCGGGCGCTCAGCCCTCGACCGTCTCGGCCCGGTTGCCGCGCGAACCCTGGGCCATCTGGGCCTGCCCGGCGGCCGTTTGCCCCTGCCCCATCTGGGATTCCGCCGCATCGGCGTCGCGCCGGCTCTCCATCTCGGCCCGCAGCTCGCGCTCGGCGAGCAGCCAGAACTGGATCTCGAACCCGGCGGGGCGGTGGTTGCGCTCCCAGATGTCGTAGGCGCGGGCCCGGATCGCCGCCAGGGGAATCTCACGCATCACCGATACCTCGTCCCATGCCTGTCAGGTTCCCGTGCCGGGTCCGGCCTAGGCCGGACGGTCGGTTGTCGGGCAACCTATACCGTGGGTCGGTATCGCTGTCGCGGTCGATCGGCGCCGCGGGGCGGGCGCGATGCCCGCCGATCAACGCATGTTGGTTCGGGCCTCTCCGGGCGGCCCCGATGTGGCCCGGACGGCATCCGCCCGGGCCGTGCGCCCGGGCCGTGGTCGTCAGACCAGCCGGCTCTGCTCGATCGCCGCGGCGACGAAGCTCTGGAACAGCGGGTGCGGCTCGAACGGCCGCGACTTCAGCTCCGGGTGGAACTGCACGCCGATGAACCAGGGATGGCCCACCACCTCGACGGTCTCGGGGAGCAAGCCATCCGGCGACAGGCCGGCGAAGCGCATGCCCTTGGCCTCCAGCCGCTCGCGATAGGCCATGTTGACCTCGTAGCGGTGGCGGTGGCGCTCGGCGATGCGGGTGCCGCCGTAGATCCTGGCGATCTGCGAATCCGGCTCCAGGGCCGCCGTGTAGGAGCCGAGCCGCATCGTGCCGCCGAGATCGCCCTCGGCGATGCGGCGCTCGAGCTCGTTGCCGCGCATCCACTCGGTCAAGAGGCCGACCACCGGCTCCGGCGTCGGGCCGAACTCGGTCGAGTTGGCGTCGGCGATGCCGGCCAGCGAACGGGCGGCCTCGACCACCGCCATCTGCATGCCGAAGCAGATGCCGAAATACGGGATCTTGCGCTCGCGGGCGTAGCGGGCGGCGCGGATCTTTCCTTCCGCCCCGCGCTGGCCGAAGCCGCCCGGCACCAGGATGCCGTTGAGGCCTTCCAGGAACGGCGCCGGGTCCTCGCGCTCGAACACCTCGGCCTCGATCCACTCCAGGTTGACCTTGACCCGGTTGGCGATGCCGCCGTGGCTCAGCGCCTCGATCAGCGACTTGTAGGCGTCCTTGAGGCCCGTGTACTTGCCCACGATGGCGATCGAGACCTCGCCCTCCGGGCTCTTGATCCGGCCGACGATGTCGCGCCAGCGGTCGAGCTTCGGCTCGGGGCCGGTCTCGAGGCCGAAATGCGCCAGCACCTCGCGGTCGAGGCCCTCCTCCTTGTAGGAGAGCGGCACCTCGTAGATCGTGCCGACGTCCCGCGCCTCGATCACCGCCGATTCGCGCACGTTGCAGAACTGCGCCAGCTTGCGGCGCTCCTCGCGCGGGATCGCGCGGTCGCAGCGGCAGAGCAGGATGTCGGGCTGGATGCCGATCGAGCGGAGTTCGGCCACCGAGTGCTGGGTCGGCTTGGTCTTCAGCTCGCCGGCCGACGGGATGTAGGGCAAGAGCGTCAGGTGGACGTAGGCGCAGGTGCCCCGCGGCAGCTCCTGGCCGAGCTGGCGGATCGCCTCGAAGAACGGCAGGCCCTCAATGTCGCCGACGGTGCCGCCGATCTCGACCAGTACGAAGTCGTAGGCGTCGTTGCCATCGAGGACGAATTCCTTGATGGCGTTGGTGACGTGCGGGATCACCTGGATGGTGGCGCCGAGATAGTCGCCCCGCCGCTCCTTGGTGATGATGTCGAGGTAGATCCGGCCGGTCGTGATGTTGTCGGCCCGCGTCGCCGGCACGCCGGTGAAGCGCTCGTAATGGCCGAGATCGAGATCGGTCTCGGCGCCGTCGTCGGTGACGAAGACCTCGCCGTGCTGCGTCGGGCTCATCGTGCCCGGATCGACGTTGAGGTAGGGGTCCAGCTTGCGCAGGCGGACCTTGTAGCCGCGGGCCTGGAGCAGGGCCGCGAGGGCGGCGGAAGCGAGACCCTTGCCGAGCGAGGAGACCACGCCGCCGGTGATGAAAACATACCGCGTCATGGGACTTGCTCCATACACAGGCGTGGCCGGGTTGCCAAACGCCGCCAGCTCAACGGGGACATGTCCGGGCGGCAGGGCCGGCCGGACTCACAGGATTTTTCTCGGGACCGCGAGGGGCGGCGGCGCGGATGCGCCGCCGTCGCTCGCGGGATGCCTTAGCGGGACTGGGGCGCCGTGGGTGCGGCCGGAGCGGCGGGCGCCGCCGGCGCGGGAGCCGCCGGGGTCTGCGCGGCAGGAGTCTGGGCCGCCGGCGCGTCGCCCTGCTGCTGGCGCAGCTGGTCGAGGACGTTGCCGGCCGGCGGGGCGCCGGTCTGGCCCGCGGGCGCCTTGGTGCCGGTGCCCTCGAAGATCGAGCGCGGGCCGGCGCCCCGGTGCGACATGATCGCCAGGATCATGCTGGTGGTGAAGAACAGGGCCGCCAGGATCGCGGTGGCGCGGGTCAGCGCGTTGGCCTGGCCGCGGCCGGTCATGAAGCCCTGCGTGCCGCCCCCGCCGCCGAGGCCGAGGCCGCCCTCGGAGCGCTGCAGCAGCACCACGCCGATCAGGGCGAGGACGATGATCAGGTGGACGACGATCAGGACGGTCTGCATCGGGCTTCCGGGCCGGCCCTGTTCGGGCCGCCAACGTGGCAACGGCCGGCACGCGGACGCGTCCGGACCTCCAATTCCGGGCGCTCCTATACGAGAAGTGCGCCGGAGCCAAGGGTGGTGGGTGGAATGGAGGGGTAGATTGCTCGCGCTCGAACCCTCCCCCCTTTGCGGGGGAGGGTGCCCGGCGGAGCCGGGCGGGAGAGGGGGACCACGCTTCCGGGTGAGGCGGAACCGTTCTGACGGGCGCCCTCTGAATCAGCGTCGCGCTGCCCCTCTCCCGGCCTGCTCCGCAGGCCACCCTCCCCCGCAGAGGGGGGGAGGGTTGGCCAGCGCGCCTCACCCCCGCGCCGGGAACCCCTCCTCGAACCGCACCGCCTCACCCCGCGACGGCTCGGTGAGCGCACCCTCCCACATCACCGCCTGGCCGCGCACCACCGTGCCGACCGGCCAGCCGGTGACCTCGCGCCCGTCATGGGGCGTCCAGCCGCATTTGGAGGCGATCCAGGCATTGGTGATGGTCTCGCGGCGCTTCAGATCCACCACCGTCACGTCGGCGTCGTAGCCCACCGCCAGCCGGCCTTTCCGGGCGATGCCGAAGATGCGCTTCGGGCCGGCGCTGGTGAGATCGACGAAGCGTTGCAGCGAGAGCCGGCCGGCGGCGACGTGGTCGAGCATCACCGGCACCAGGGTCTGCACGCCGGTCATGCCGGAGGGAGACTCGGGGTAGGGCTTCCGCTTCTCCTCCAGGGTGTGCGGCGCGTGGTCGGAGCCGAGGACGTCGGCGACGCCCTGCGACAGGCCCCACCACAGCCCGTCGCGGTGGTCGGCGCCGCGCACCGGCGGGTTCATCTGCACCAGCGTGCCGAGGCGGGCATAGGCCTCATCGCCGTCGAGCGTCAGGTGATGCGGCGTCAGCTCGCAGGTCGCGACGTCCTTGTGCTGGCTGAGGTAGCGCATCTCCTCCTTGGTGGAGATGTGCAGGATGTGGATGCGGGCGCCGGTCTCGCGGGCGATGCGCACCAGGCGCTCGGTCGCCTTCAGCGCCGCCTCCGGCGAGCGCCAGACCGGGTGCGACGACGGATCGCCGGGCACCCGCAGGCCCTTGCGGTCGCGCAGCATCGCCTCGTCCTCGGCGTGGAAGGCCGAGCGGCGGCGGGTGCGCTTCAGGATCTCGGTGATGCCGGCATCGTCCTCGACGAGGAGCGAGCCGGTGGAGGAGCCGATGAACACCTTGATCCCGGCCGCCCCCGGCAGGCGCTCCAGCTCGGCCACGTCGCGGGCGTTCTCGTGGGTGCCGCCGACCCAGAACGCGAAGTCGCAATGCATCCGGTGGTGGGCGCGCTTCAGCTTGTCGTCGAGGGCGCCCGGATCGGTCGTCTGCGGCACGGTGTTGGGCATCTCGAACACCGTGGTCACGCCGCCCATCACGGCGGCGCGGGACCCCGTCTCCAGGTCCTCCTTGTGGTCGAGGCCCGGCTCGCGGAAATGCACCTGGCTGTCGATCACGCCGGGCAGGAGGTGAAGGCCGCGGCAATCGAGCGTGCGGCCGGCCGACGCCTGCGACAGGTCGCCGATGGCGGCGACACGCCCGGCCGTGACGCCGATATCGGCCAGACCCTCGCCGTCGTGGTTGACCACGGTGCCGCCGCGCAGGAGGAGGTCGAAGCTCTGGCTCATCGGTCGCATTCCTCGTTCGCCCCTGGACCGCGATTGAGGGCCGGGCGCAGGCGGCTTATGTCAGCCCCGCCCCCGGTTCAAGCAAAGGACCCCCGATGCCGCTTGCCCTCCTGCCGAACCGTGCCGTCGTGGCGGTCACCGGCGACGACGCGACGAGCTTCCTCCAGGGGCTCCTGACCTGCAACGTCAAGACCCTGCCGGAGGGCGAAGCCCGGCTCGGCGCGCTCTTGAGCCCGCAGGGCAAGATCCTGTTCGATTTCCTCGTGAGCCGGACGCCCGACGGCTTCCACCTCGATGTCGCCCGCGAGAAGGCGCCCGATCTCCTCAAGCGCCTGACGCTCTACCGCTTGCGGGCGAAGGTAACGGTCGAGACCCGTCCGCTCGCCGTCGCGGCGGGCTGGGAGAGCGAGGCCCCGCCGGCCGCCCTGCGCGACGGGCGCCTCGCCGATCTCGGCTGGCGGCTCTACGCACCCGAGGGCGAGGCCCCGGCGGCGGATGCCGACGCGGCGGCCTATGCGGCGCATCGCATCGCCCTCGGCGTGCCGGAGGCCGGCACCGACTTTCCGCTCGGCGACGCGTTCCCGCACGAGGCGCTGATGGACCAGCTCGGCGGAGTCGATTTCAAGAAGGGCTGCTATGTCGGCCAGGAAGTGGTGTCGCGCATGCAGCACCGCGGCACCGCCCGCACCCGGATCGTGCCGGTGGTCTATCGCGACGGCGAGGCGGCGCCGGCCGGCGAGCCGGTCACGGCCGGAGAGCGCAGCCTCGGCCAGACCGGCGGCGGGGCCGGGTCGCGGGGGCTCGCGATGCTGCGCATCGACCGGCTCGGCGAGGCGCTGGCGGCGGGGGAGACGGTGTCCGCTGGGGGAAGGACAGTGGAGGTCGAGAAGCCGGGCTTCGCGAGTTTCGCGTGGCCGGTGTGAGAAGGACTTTTGAACATCTATGGGTGATATATGCGTCTGTGCATATTCATAAATGCGGGGGATCCCCTCTCCCGTGTGGGAGAGGGGTAGGGGCGATCGAAGATCGCGCAGGGTGAC
>NZ_JTHF01000034.1 GCF_001043895.1 Methylobacterium indicum | reverse complement strand
TCGCGGCCGGCGCCGATGGGTCGTCATATAGGCCCGCCGATTCGGCCCGTCAACCGGTTTCATGAAGGTTCGGCGACAGGAGTGCCGGTCGGGGTCCCCTCCCCTGCTGGCGGGCGTCGAAGGCGAGCCTCTGAGCTGGCGCCGCTTCGTCGATCAAACCGTGATACTCCTGGCGAGCATCCGCAGCTTCCAGAGAACGGTCCCATCCGGCGAACAGATCAGGCCGCATGGCCGAGTGGCCCGACCCTCGGTCGCGGAAGAATGCGGTGGGCAGGACAGGCTCGCTCGATGACGCTCTGACCCGGTCTTCCGGCACTCCAGCCGGGCAGCGGCCCACCCTCACGCTCGACAAGCGAACCTGGGCTGCGGCCAAAAAAATCAGGCGCCACTGATCCTCTGGATGACCGGGCTGTCCGGAGCCGGCAAGTCGACGATCGCCAACCGGGTCGAGCAGCATGGTGTGGCAGCAGGGCCGCCACACCCTGCTGCTCGACGGCGACAACCTGCGGTCCGGGCTCAACAACGATCTCGGCTTCACGGGTGCCGACCGGGTCGAGAACGTCCGCAGGACCGCCGAAGCCGCCAAGCTGGGGCTGGACGCCGGCTTGATCGTGATCCGCTCGCTGATCTGGCCGTTCCGGCGCGAGCGGATCCTGGCCCGCGAACTCGTCGGACCGAGCGAGATCCTGGACATCGTCGTCGACGCGCCGATCGAGGAATGCCGCAGACGCGATCCCGAGGGGCTCTATGCCCGCGCCTTCGCCGGGCAGATCCCAAACTTCATCAAAATTTCCCGCCCTACGAGGCGCCGGACTCGCCCGACCTGCACCTCCGGACGACCGTGCATGACGTCGAGACCCTCGTGGGTCAGGTTCTCGATGAGTTGCCGCGTCGGAGGGTCATCGCCTCCGGCGCCTGATCCGCAAAACCCTGCGAGCAGGGGAAGCTCCGGTCGGGCTCGCGAGGACGACCGCCCGGGCCTCATGCCGGGGAATTCAGACGGCGGGAGACGATTCCTCGGCCTTGGCCTCCTCCGCGCATTTGAGGCAGAGTTGGCGCTTGGCGAGGAGGGCCGAAACCGCGTTCGCGCCCTCGAAGCTGACGACGTGGCCGCATTCGAGCACGTTGAGCACCCGCTGATCGGGATCGTCGCGCTCGCCGGAGGGGTAGCAGCGGATCGCCGTCACGCGGCGCATGGGGATCTCAGCCTGCATGGCGTAACCCTGGAACCTTGTCTCGATGCGGCGGACCGGTCGCCGCCGGGGCGCTTCCGACTCTCCCGAGCCGGTCCCGCGCTGACAGCCCCATAGCACGGAACCGGTCCGGGACGCAGGGCCCTCCGGCTCGCGTCATGCCGCAGGGACCATCGTCCTGGCATGGATGGTGCTAGCTCGACAGGCCTGCGCGCCTGACCGGTGGTGGATCGGCGGATGACGTGTCAGAGCCTGCTTGACCCGCGACGGGTTCGGGATCACCGCATCGAATGCAGCGATGCGCGACGGACGCGCCTGGTCCCGGATTGCCCGTCCCGGACGGCCATTCGTCGCGGCCGGGCCGACGCCGCGGTCCGGTCCCGTGCCGCCATCCCGGCCCGCCGATACGGCGGGTCCGTGCGCAAGACAGAGAAGCGAACCAGGAAGGAACCGTTCGGTGAGGGATTTCTCGAGGCCCGGGCGTTCGCCCGTCTATGCCGCCAACGCCGCCGTGGCGACGTCCCATCCGCTCTCGACCCTCGCGGCGATCGAGGTGCTGCGCTCGGGCGGCAACGCGGTCGATGCCGGCATCGCCGCGGTGGCGGTGCAATGCGTGGTCGATCCGCTGATGACCGGGATCGGGGGCGATTGCTTCGCCCTCTACGCGCCGAAGGGCGCCAAGGCGCCGATCGCGCTCAACGGCTCGGGCCGCAGCCCGGCGGCGGCGCACGATGCCTGGTACCTGGAGCGGGGCATCGCCCTCGAGCCCACCTCGCCTCACGCCGTCACGGTACCGGGAGCGGTCGCCGCCTGGGGGAAGCTCCTTCGGGATCACGGCACCCGCAGCCTCGGCGAGGTGCTGCAGCCGGCGATCCGCTACGCCGAGGACGGCTATCCGGTGCAGCCGCGCGTCGCCCTCGACTGGTCGCGCAGCGTCGAGCGCGTCGCCGGCGATCCGGCCTCGGCCGCGACCTACCTGATCGAGGGCCGGGCGCCGCGCGTCGGCACGATCATGCGCCACCCGAAGCTCGCCGCCACGCTCAAGCGCATCGCGGCCGAGGGCCCGCGCGGTTTCTACGAGGGAGCGGTCGCCGAGGATATCGTGACCCGCCTGCGCGCGCTGGGGGGCCTGCACACCCTCGACGACTTCGCCGAGGCCGCGCCCGAAATCGTCACGCCGGTGACGACGCGCTACCGCGGCTACGACGTCTACGAGTGTCCGCCGAGCGGCCAGGGCCTCGCCGTGCTGATGATGCTCAACGTGCTGTCGCATTACGACATCGCGGCGTTGTCCGAGCTCGACCGGGTCCATCTCTTCGCGGAAGCCTGCAAGCAGGCCTATCACCACCGCGACGCGCTCTTCGCCGATCCGGTCCTCAACCGGGTGCCGGTGGAGCATCTGCTCTCCGAGGCCTGGCGGGCGAGTGCCCACGGCGCGATCGACATGGGGCGCGCCCAGGAGCCGGTGATCTGGCCGGAACTCCTGCACAAGGACACGGTCTATCTCAGCGTGGTCGACCGGGACGGCAACGCGCTCTCGCTGATCAACTCGATCTTCCAGGGCTTCGGCAGCGGCATCACCGCGCCGGAGAGCGGGGTTCTGCTGCACAATCGCGGCCTGTCCTTCCGCATCGATCCGGGCCACCCGAACACGATCGGCCCACGCAAGCGCCCGATGCACACCATCATCCCGGGCCTGCTGATGCGGGACGGCGAGACGGTGGCGCCGTTCGGCGTGATGGGCGGGCATTACCAGGCGATGGGCCACGTGGAACTGCTGACCGGCATCATCGACCGCGGCCTCGACGTGCAGGAGGCGCTCGATGCCCCCCGCAGCTTCGCCTATGGCGGCGGGATCGAGATGGAGCCGGGTTTCGCGGAGGGCATCGTGTCCGGGCTCGAAGCGCGCGGCCACCGCACCATCCCGGCCTCCGGCCCGATCGGCGGCGGCCAGATCATCTGGATCGACCGGGAACGCGGGGTGCTCGCCGCGGGCTCGGACCCGCGCAAGGACGGCAGCGCGCTCGGTTATTGAGGAGGCCCCCATGCCCATCGACATCGACGCCGCGGCTCGCGCCCTCGTGGACGCCCGCCGCACGGGGACGCGCCTCGACGCGCTGCCGGAGGGAGCGCGGCCCGGCAGCGAGGCGGAGGCCTACGCGGTGCAGGACGCCATCGCGAAAACCCTCGGGCCGGTGGCCGGCTGGAAGGTGGGGGCGCCCGGCCCCACCGCCACGCCGGCCCGGGCGTTCCTCCACGCCGACACGATCTTCGTCGAGACGGACGAGCTGCCGGCCTCGCTGTTCCACGTCATCGGGGCGGAGGCCGAGATCGCCTACCGGTTCGGCCGCGACCTGCCGCCGGAAGCCGGCCCCTACGACCGGGAGGCGGTGCTGGCGGCGGTCGCCACGATGCATCCGGCGATCGAAATCGCGGATACCCGCTTCACGGTCTTCGGCGCGGTGGATGCCCACAGCCAGCGCGCCGACCAGCAGAACCACGGCGTCCTGGTGATCGGCCCGGGCCTGACGGACTGGCGCAGCCTCGACCCGGTGACCCAGCCGGTGCGGCTCACGATCGACGGGAGCGTCCTGCACGATCACGTCGGCGGCAACTCGGCGGTCGATCCGGTGCGGCTGCTGGTCTGGCTCGCCAACGAGGGGGCCCGCTCCCTCGGCGGGATCAAGGCGGGTCAGGTCGTCACCACCGGCTCGTGCACCGGCACGGATTTCGTGACCGCGCCGACGCGGATCGTGGCGGAGTTTCCGGGGCTGGGGAGCGTGGCGCTGGCGATCGCGTGAGCGTCCCGGGGTGACCGCTCCGATCATGGGGCCGCCGACCTGGGACCATCGTACGCTCCTCGACGGTGCGCCTCGTCAGGCGGCCGCCGCCTCCAAAGGCGCCGGCCGCCCGAACAGGTAGCCCTGCATCTCCGTGCACCCCTCCCGCCGGGCCGCCGCGAGCTGGTCCTCGGTCTCGACGCCCTCGGCGGTGACCGTCGCCCCGAGTTGGACGGCGATGCCGACCACCGCGCGCACGATCGCGGCGGTGTCGGGATTGGCGATGTCGGCGATGAAGGAGCGGTCGATCTTGATCGCGTCGAAGGGGAAGCGGCGCAGGTAGCTCAGGGACGAGTAGCCGGTGCCGAAATCGTCGAGCGCGATCCGCAAGCCGAGCCGGCGCAGCGCGAGGAGCAGGTCGACGGCCTCGCCGTCGACGAGCAGGCTCTCGGTGATCTCGATCTCGAGCCGGTCGGAACCGAGGCCCGACTCGTGCAAGGCGGCCTGGATCGCGGCGATCAAGGGGCCGTGCCGGACCTGGGCGGCCGAGACGTTGACGGCGACGCGGGCGCCGTCGGTCCAGGTCGCCGCGTCGCGGCAGGCCTGGCGCAGGATCCAGGCGCCGAGGCGCTCGATCAGGCCGGTCTCCTCGGCGAGGGGGATGAACGCCCCGGGCGACACGAGACCGCGGGTCGGGTGATGCCAGCGCACCAGGGCCTCGCGGCAGACGGTGCGCCGCTCGGCCGTGGTGACGATCGGCTGGTAGTGCAGCACGAACTCGCCGCGATCGAGGCCGAGGCGCAGGTCGAGTTCGAGGCCGCGCCGTTCG
Source organism: Methylobacterium indicum (assembly GCF_001043895.1). Classification (GTDB taxonomy): domain Bacteria; phylum Pseudomonadota; class Alphaproteobacteria; order Rhizobiales; family Beijerinckiaceae; genus Methylobacterium; species Methylobacterium indicum. Next base: position 39,463 of record NZ_JTHF01000034.1, on the reverse strand, counting down.
GCCGCCGCTTCGTCCATCGCCGGATCGTAGAGCCGGAAGGTGCTGCGGCCGGCGGCCTTGGCGCTGTAGAGGGCCCGGTCGGCCCGGGCCATCAGGGTATCGGCGTCCTCGCCGTGGCCGGGGGCGAGCACCACGCCGATGCTGACTCCGACATGCATCGGCCGGTCGGCGACCCGGATCGGCGCCTGCATCGCCTCGACGAGGCGGGACGCGGCCTGCGTCGCCACGACGGGGTCGCCCCCGGAGAGGAGCACGGCGAACTCGTCGCCGCCGAGCCGTGCCAGGGTATCCCCGGGGCGCAGGACCGCGCTCATGCGGCGTCCGACCTCGCACAGGAGGGTGTCGCCGGCGGCGTGACCCAGGGTGTCGTTGACCACCTTGAATCGGTCGAGGTCGAGCCACAGGATCGCGCAGGGGGCTCCGACGCCGAGCCGCGCGTCGAGCCGTGCGCGGAACAGGGTGCGGTTCGGCAGGTCGGTGAGCGCGTCGTGACCCGCCATGTGGATGATCCGCCGCTCCGCCTCGCGCCGGGCGGTGATGTCCTCGACCTGGAGCAGGATCGAGGCGGAATCGGGCGGCAGGTGGAGGCGCACCGCCGAGACCTGGGCCCACATCGTGCCGCCGTCGGCGCGCGGAAAGCGCATCTCGCAGATCGCCGGCTCACCGGCCTCGCCCGCCCCCGTCAGGAGCCGGTCGAGGAGCCCGGCTTCCTCGGCCAGGCCGAGGACGGCGAGCGGCCGGCCGACGAGATCGGCGGCCTCGCGGCCGACGGCCTGCCGGAAGGCGCGGTTGGCCTCGATCAGGGTGCCGGCGGCATCGACCACCAGCATGCCGGCGGGCATCCGCTCGATGATGCCGCGCAGGTGGCTCGCGCTGCGGCGCGCCTCGGCCTCGGCGGCCCGGAGCGTCGCCTGCTCGCGCTTCAGCGTCGTGATGTCGAAATGCGCACTGGTCCGCCCGTCCTCGCGGGCGTGCTCGATCACCCGGATCCAGCGCTCGCCGGGCAGCGGCACCTCGAACGGCGCGCCCGCGAAGAGCTGCGCCTCGCGGACATGCGCCAGGAGCTGGGGCGGCGCGTCGCCGTAGGTGCCCTGCCAGGCGAGCGCCACCACCGCCTCCAGGGTCAGGCCCACCACCTCGCCCGGGGCCACGCCGTAGAGCTGGCCGAACTGCCGGTTGGCCGAGACGATGCGCCCGTCGGCATTCGCCGCCGCGATCCCGTCCGGCGTACCGCCGTCCTCGGCCGGGCGGGCGCCGGGTGCCTCCTGGGTGATGCGGCGCCACAGCCGGACCCGGCCCAGCCCCGGGATGGTGTGGGCGGCGACGCGCAGCCAGGATCCGCGATGCTCGAACTCGAACGGCCGGCTCTGGGCCTGGTGGCGGGCGATCCCGCTGGCGACGTACTCGTCGACGTAGCGGACTTCGTCCGAGGTCAGGCGGGTGCGGTAGAAGCGCCGCAGGTTCTCGCCGTAATGCTCGCCGAGATGGACGAAGCCGTCATGCTCGGGAAAGAGATACAGGAAGGTCTCGTTCCAGCCTACGACGCGGTCGTCGGCATCGAAGGCGCACAGGCCGATGTCGAGGCCGTCGAGCAGGTCGGCGAGGAGGCCGATGCTCGGCTTGGGCTTCTGCATGCTGTCGACCCCGGATTCTCCGCGCGGCACCGTCCGTCCCAGTGCCCGATACAGCCCGGGCCCCGCCCGAACCGGCTCCGACGGGGCCCTGCGCTCTATCGGACGTCACCGTCGCATGACCTGATTGACGCCGTCTTTCACTGTCGAACACTGCACGTGTTGCCGCAGAGACAGGAACGACGGTGCGGGACCGGCACCACGGGGTTGCGGCGCCGATCGGATCTCTCCCTTGCAAATCCGCCTTGCAAGTCCGCCTTGCAAGCCTCCCTCGCCAATCCCCCTTGCCAGCCGAGCGCGGATCGGCTGTGAAGGCTGAAGCGACGACAAGAGGGCGACCACGCGCGGGAACGACGCGGGCGCCCGGGAGGAGCCCACGATGATCCGTTTCACCACAGGCCTGTGCGCGGCCGCCCTGATGCTGGCGGCGCTCGCGGGACCGGCCGCGGCGCAGATCTCCGACGACGTGGTGCGGATCGGGGTGCTCACCGACCTCTCGGGGCCCTACGCCGATAGCGGCGGGCGCGGCTCGGTGGCGGCGGCCGAGATGGCGGCCAAGGATTTCGGCGGGACGGTACGGGGCAAGCCGGTCGAGATCGTCTCGGCCGACCACCAGAACAAGCCCGACGTCGCCTCGAGCCTCGCCCGGCGCTGGTACGACGTCGACAAGGTCGACGCCATCGTCGACCTGCCGGTGACGGCGATCGCGCTCGCCGTCCAGGCGGTGGCCAAGGAGAAGAACCGCACGGTGATGATCACCGCGGCGGCGACCTCCGACCTCACTGCCAAGACCTGCTCCCCGGTCAGCTCGCACTGGACCGACGACACCCACGCGCTCACCGCCGGCACGGCGCGGGCGGTGTTCGAGCGCGGCGGCAAGTCCTGGTACTTCATCACCGTCGACCACGCCTTCGGCCATGCCTTGCAGAAGGAGGCCACCACCGTCGTCGAATCGCTCGGCGGCAAGGTGGTGGGCACCTCGCGCCACCCGATCAACACCGCCGACTACTCGTCCTTCCTGCTCCAGGCGCAGAGCTCGGGGGCGGACGTGGTGGCCTTCGCCAGCGTGGGCGACGACTTCACCAAGGCGGTCAAGCAGGCCGACGAGTTCGGCCTGACCGGCGGGCGCCAGACGCTGACGGGCTTCCTCGTCTACGTCACCGACATCAAGGGCCTCGGCCTGCCGGTGGCGCGCGGCCTGACCTTCTCGTCGGCCTTCTACTGGGACCAGAACGACGCCGCCCGGGCCTTCGCCAAGCGCTTCCAGGAGCGCACCGGCGCGATGCCGACGAAGAACCAGGCGCTGATCTATGCCGCCGTGACCCACTACCTGAAGGCGATCGACAAGGCCGGCACCGACGAGGCGGTGGCCGCGAACGCCGCCATGCGGTCCCTGCCGGTGGCGTTCTTCGACCACCCCGCGACCTTGCGGGCCGACGGGCGCCTCCTCTACGATCCCGTTTTGTACCGGGCGAAGGATCCCGCAGCCTCGAAGGGCCCGTGGGACCTCTACGAGGTTTTGCGCACCATCCCGCAGGGGGAGGCCTTCCTGCCGATGAACCCGGCCTGCGCCCCGAAGGAGCGCGGGTAGAACGATGGGTGATGCCGCCCTCGCCGAAGGCTTCGATCTGCGGCGCCTGCCGGAGGGGTTCATCGCGAACCCCTACCCGTTCTACGCCGCGCTCCGCGCGCACGCCCCGGTCCACGAATTCGGTGACGGGCAGATCCTGCTCACGCGCTACGCCGACCTGGAGCGGGTCTACAAGGACGCCGCGACCTTCAGCTCGGACAAGACCGTCGAGTTCGGGGCCAAGTTCACGACTGGGGAGGTGCCCTCCCCGCTCTACCGGCACCACACCACGAGCCTCGTCTTCAACGATCCGCCGCGCCACACCCGGGTCCGGCGCATCATCGCGGGCGCGCTGACGCCCCGGGCGGTCGCCGCAATGGAGCCCGGCATCGTCGCCCTGGTGGACACTCTCCTCGACGCGGCCGAGGTGCGGGGCCGGATCGACCTGATCGAGGATTTCGCCGCCGCGATCCCCGTCGAGGTGATCGGCAACCTGCTCGGCGTGCCGCGGGACGAGCGCGGGCCCCTGCGGGACTGGTCGCTGGCGATCCTCGGCGCCCTCGAACCGGTGCTCACGCCGGAGATCGAGGCCGCCGGCAACCGGGCGGTGACCGCGTTCCTGGCCTATCTCGAACGCCTCGTCGCCGACCGGCGCCGGCACCCGGGCGATCCGGACAAGGACATCCTCACCCGGTTGATCCAGGGCGAGGTCGGGGGCGAGCGGCTGTCGCCGGAAGAATTGCTCCAGAACTGCATCTTCATCCTCAATGCCGGCCACGAGACCACCACCAACCTGATCGGCAACGGGCTCCATCTCCTCGCCGAGCAGCCCGGGGCGCGGGCGCGGCTCCTCGCCGAGCCGGACCTGATGCGAAAGGGCGTGGAAGAGATCCTGCGCTTCGAGAGCTCGAACCAGCTCGGCAACCGCGTCGCCGCCACGCCCTTCGCCATCGACGGCCGGGACTATCCGGCCGGCACCCAGATCACGCTCGGCATCGGTGCCGCCAACCGCGACCCGGCGCAGTTCCCCGACCCCGATCGGTTCGACGTCGCCCGCGACCCCAACCGCCACCTCGCCTTCGCCAGCGGCATTCATCAATGCGTCGGCATGGCGGTGGCGCGGCTCGAGGGCCGGATCGCGCTCGGTCGCTTCCTCGCGCGCTTTCCGGATTACCGCCTCGACGGAGTGCCGGAGCGTTCGCAGAGGGTGCGCTTCCGGGGATTTTCGCGGTTGCCGGCGCGGCTGGGGTGAGCCGGGACGAGAGCTTTCCCAATCCCCGATCAGATCCGCAAAGTCGATCCGGCGGCAAAACAGCTTTCCATTTGTCGCTCTATTATTCCACACCCAATCGATGCTACGCCCAAGCTGAGCCGTAAGCTCGCTCTCACGAACCTTGGGTCGTCGCACGATGTCATGCACGTCCGGACCGGGCGGCCGGCTGCGCTTGGCCGCTCTCGGCCTCGCGCTCCTCGCCGCGAGCGCCGCCCCCGCTGCGGAGGGCGACAGTCCGATCGGCACGATCATGGACGGCCTCACGGGCGGCGGCTCGCGCCGGGACCTGATGGACCGGATCGAGCGCTCGGAGAACGAGCGGGCGCGCCAGCAGGCCGAGCGGACCGCCACCGAGGCCGAGATCCGGGGTCTGCTGCGCGACATCGACGACAAGATCTTCTCGATCCGCCTGAACCTGGCGGAATTCGCCGGCAACCGCCCCTCCTGCCGCACCCTGCGCGCCCGCGCCGCCGCGCTCGACGCCCAGATCGCGGATCTCGACCACCTCGCCGCCTCCGCCCAGGCACGCTGCGGCGCCTCCTCCGACGCCGAGGCCGTGACCGCCCTGTGCCGGACCCGCCTCGCCGAGATCGCACGCGACCGCGCGGCCGCCGAGGCCGCGCAGGCCCGCGCGACCGCGAACTGTCCTTCCGATTCGAGCCCCGCCAAGGAGTTGCGGCCGTGATGTCTCTTTGTCGCCGGACGGTGTGCCGTCTGTTCGTGGTCGGAACCCTGCTCGGCGCGATGGCGGGCGGTGGGGCGATGGCTCAGCCCACCCCGCTCAGCGATCGAGCTGCCTTCATCGAACAGCGGTTGACGACGCTGAAGGCGGAGATCGGCAAGATCAAAGACAGCCTGAGGGACGCGAAAACAATCGTAGAATATTTCGATATCATCACCAATAATATGACGGAATATCGCGAAAGCTTCAGAGCATACGAAACCAACTGCTTCGAGCGCAGGCGTGAATATGAGGCGATGCGGAGGGACAACAACCCGTTCGCAGCGCGCCTCATGCCGCCCGTGCAACGCTGCGAAGCCGACAGGCCCGGCTTCGATGAATCGATCCGCAAGCTCTCCGCCTTGGCCGAGACCATCTCGCGTGACGTCAGCCTCATTAAAGCCGAGCGCGGCCGCCTCGAGGTGGAGAGCGGCCGAACCAGCAATGAGCAGAACATCTTTCAAACCGAGCAGAATCTCAGACGAACGACCCGCGAAATGGGCGATCAGATTCAAAACTTCAAGAATACCCGATTCTAGGATCGAGCGATGCGAACAGGCCATCTGATCCAGCTCATCGGCTACGGCATCATGACGGCCAGCCTCGCGGTCCGGCCCTGCATGGCGGCGGAGCTGCTGGCCATCGACCGGTCGCTCGCCGAGGCGGTGTCGAGCCCCCGCCGCGAAGCCCCGCTGGCGACGGCCTTGCGGCGCGCCTACGCCGACGCTGCGTCACCCGAGCGCCGGAATGCACTCGCCCAGCGTGAGGCGGTGACGGCGGCCCTCGACGAGGTCGCCAGAGGTGACGCAGAGGGCGGCGGCATCGGCCTGGCCGAGGCCAACCTTCTCGTCGGCGTATTCCGCTCCCTCGATGCGATCCGGCAAGCCGAAGCCGGCAAAGGCGTCGAGAACGGCATTCCCGCTCTCACCGCCGCGGTCTGGCGCCGCTACGTCGCTCCCCTGGTCGCTCGCAGCGCCGAACGAGCCCTTCAGCCGGTCGCGCCGCGCTCGACGGGAGACCTCGTCGGCCAGTGGATCGACGGCAGCAGAACGGTGCTGGCCTACGACCTCTGGGCGGACGGTCGCGCCAAGAGCCTGGCCTGGTCGCGGGCCGAGTTCGCGCTGCCGCTGCCCCGGGCCGATGCCCTCCTCGAACGGGGGCTCGTGCCGACGCCGCGGCCGCCGCGACCGCGCCTCGCGCTCTACGTCGATCTGGCGACCCTGCGTGAGGGCGACCGTACGGCCGTTCGCCGTGCCGCGGCAGGCGGCGAGGGGCCACTCCTGTTCGTTCTCGACGATTCGCAGAAGCGGCTGGACGAGTGTCTGGCGGCGCAGGCATCCGGGCAGGACGCAGGCGAAACACCCCGGCGCGACAAGGCGGAGGAGGACGGCGCGGCGCGCTGCCGGGCGCGCATCCGGCCCGAGGCCGACGCGATGCTGCTGTTCGATCCCAAGCGCCGGCTGCAGGTCCGCAGCTACGATCCGGCCGACCCCGCGCTGGCGGTGCCGCGGATCCTCGCTCAGGCCGCCGGCCTCGCGCGGGTGTGGCCATGACGGCTCCCCCGACGGTCCCCAGGCGGCATCCGCCCGGCATCCTGCGCCTCCTGGCGCCCGCTCTGCTGGGGCTTGCCGGTTGCACCGCCACCAGCGCACCGGCACCGATCCGCCCGGAAGACCTCGGCGCGACCTTCACGCCTGCGGCGCGGGCCTCCGCCGGGACCGCCCTGTTCGAGGCCTGCCGGGGGCCCGAGGCCGAGGCGGCCCAGGTCGTGGTCTCCGGCTGGTTCGACGTCGTCACCCACGTCGATGCCTGCGACCTCGCCGCCGCGCGCTACTACACCGGCACGACGATGGAGCAGGACATCGCCGCCCGCCTCGACCGGCTCGGCTCGGCCGAGCAGGCGAGCTGCCGCGTCCAGGCTCGCACGGTCCTCGCCCGAATCCGCGCCGCCAACCGCCAGGTTGCGGCCTGGATCCCGCACGCAGTCCCGACCTGCTCTCTCGCCAACCAGCGCGATGCCGTGGTGACCGATCGCGACCGGCTCGGTCGGGCCACCCGGGACATCCGTTGTCGGATAAGGCGGGACTTTCCGGAGCTGACGGGTGAGGCCTGCTCCTGATGGACTACGGCTTCCTTCTGTCTGCGATCCCAGCAGCGGCTGGGATCGCGAGCTTTATATTTGGAGTTTTCAAATTTTTTGTCGACTACAACGGATCTATCCAAAAATGGAAGGAAAATAAACAATCAGAAAAAGCGGTCAGCAACATAAAATTCGTTATATTTATATTATCAATATTCTCCGCTAGTTTAATCATATCATATTCGATGATCAAATCAGAATCAGAGAAGATACCGAAGCAAGAAAAAATTAAACAAACGGCCAGAGAAGAGATATATTCCCACAAAAACAAAATTGGTAGTGAATATAATAAAAATGAAGAAGCAAAAATAGAAGATAATAATAATCCCAAAAATGCATGCCGCGCTTTCAATAGCGACGGCGGATTTTACGAAAATTTGGAATCTTGCGTGTCGGAATTTTCCTGCGCGGCGTCGGAGTATCTCTGCACCAATATTGCGCTCTCGGCAGGGCGCATCGTGACGAGAGACATCACCTGCCCGATCGGCCTCGGTCAATCACTCCCCCTCGATAAGCGTCGGGACATTTCCGATCAGCTGCGCCTGCGCCGCTGCTATGCCGAGTCCTATTCATGGCTCGCCGGCCTCGCAGGTCCCGAGGCCAACAACGCCCGTGGCGCCTGGCGCGCCAAGGTCTGCCCCGAGGCCCCCGCGGTCTTCTCCGATCCGTCATTCTCACAACTCGGACATCTCACCGACGGGGCCTGCCCCCGCTGACGCCCTCGGCTCTCCCACCACAAGGATCCCACACCATGCTCCCGCCCGCCCTGCGCAACGCCACGGCCGCCCTCCTCCTCGGCCTCACCGGCACGGGCTGCATGACGAAGGACCCCGCCACCCGACAGGACAAGGTGCCGAACACCGTGACCCAGGGGCTGACCGGCGCGGCGACCGGGGCGGCGCTCGGGGCCTTGGGCGCGGTGACGAACGGGCGCAACGTCGCGCAGGAGGCCGTCAACGGGGCCGTGACGGTCGGGCTCAACGGCGTTCTTGCGGGCTTCGCCATGGACCGGTTCGAGGCCGGCCTGCTCAAGGAGTTCGAGGCCGTCGGCGTCAAGGCGACGCCGCGGGGGTTGAACGTGGTTCTGGAGATCGGCGACGGCATCCGCTTCGCGCAGAACAGTGCCGCCCCGAGCCCCGAGGCGGCGCGCAAGCTGCGGGCGGTGGGCCTGATCCTGGCACGCTTTCAGCGCAACCGCGTCGACGTGATCGGCCACAGCTCGGCCGAGGAGCCGGCCGGCCTGTCGGGACAGCGGGCCGCCGCCGTCGCCGGCTTCCTGGCACAGCGCGGCGTCGCCGCGAGTCGAATCCGGCGGGAGGGCAAGGGGGCGACCGAGCCGGTGCGGGTCGACAGCGCGGAGGCGACGCGCCGCCTCAACCGGCGCGTCGACGTCTTCATCGCCCCCCTGACCTGAGTGACCTCAAGCGGTCGTGTCCGGGGCGGGCATGGCGTAGCACGGTCGATGCCCTAGCTCGTGCCGGGCAGGTCGACCGAGGAGACGCCGCATGAAGCTCCACCGCCGCGCCGTGCTGGCCGGCTCCTTCGCCGGTTCCCTGGCAGCCGGGCTCCTCCCCGGCCGGCTCCTGGCACAAGGGGACGGCCTGATCCGCCGCCCGATCCCCTCGACCGGCGAGACCGTACCGGCGATCGGCATCGGCACCTCGCGGCGCTACGACGTGGCGCCGGATTCCGACGCGGTCGCGCCGCTGCGCGAGACGGTGGCGAAGTTCGCGAGCCTCGGCGGCACGGTGATCGACACCGCGCCCGATTACGGCCGGGCCGAGGAGGTGCTGGGCCGGATCCTCAAGGAGACCGGACTTCGCGAAAAGGTCTTCCTGTGCAGCAAGGTGGCCGCACGGGGGCGCGAGGCGGGAGAGGCGCAGATCGCGCAATCGTTCCGCCGGCTGGGCACCGACCGGATCGACCTGATCGCAATCCACAACCTGATCGACCCGCAGGCGCAGCTGCCGCTCCTGCGCGAACTCAAGGACAAGCAGCGCATCCGCTATCTCGGCGCCACGACCTGGGCCGAGGGGCAGTACGGCGACCTCGAAGCGCTGATGAAGGCCGAAAAACTCGACGTGATCCAGGTCAATTACGCGGTCGATGCCCGCAAGGCGGCCGAGCGCATCCTGCCCTTGGCGAAGGAGCGCGGCATCGCCGTCATGGTCAACGTGCCGTTCGGGCGCGAGCGGCTGTTCACCCTGGTCCGCGGCCGCGACCTGCCGCCCTTCGCCGCCGAGTTCGACTGCAAGACCTGGCCGCAATTCTTTCTCAAATACGTCCTGTCGCACGAGGCGGTGACCTGCCCGGTGCCGGGCACGGCGCAGGTCCGCTACGCCGAGGACAATCTCGGCGCCGCCCGCGGTCGCCTGCCGGACGCCGCCCAACGCCGCAAGATGGAGGAGTTCATCGATGGCCTGTGATCGCCGCACGCTGCTGCTCGCCGGGGCGCTCGCCCTGGTGTCGACGGCTACCCCCGCTCTCGCGCAGGAGGCCAAGACCCAAGACGCCAAGACCCCGATCGCGGTGATCGGCGGCGGCAATATCGGCGGGACCATCGGCGGCCTGTGGGTCAAGGCCGGCCATCCGGTGATGTTCGCCTCTCGCCATCCGGAGGACCTGAAGCCGCTGGTGGAAAAGCTCGGGCCGCTCGCCAAGGCCGGCACCGTCGAGCAGGCCCTCGCCTTCGGCGACGCGGTGCTGATCGCGGTGCCGTACAAGGCCTATCCGGAGCTGGGCAAGACCTACGGCGCGGCCCTGAAGGGCAAGGTCGTGCTGGATGCCGGCAACGCCACCAAGGCCCGAGACGGCGACCTCGCGGCGGAGGCCGAGAGCGCCGGCATCGGCGCCACCTCGGCCAAGTATCTTCCGGGCGCCCGGCTGGTGCGGGCCTTCAACGCCGCGAATTACCGGCTCTTCGCCCAGAACGCCCATCGCAGCGGCGCGCCGATGGCGGTGCCGATCGCGGGCGACGACAAGCAGGCGCTGAGCGTTGCGTCGACCCTCGTGCGCGATGCCGGCTTCGAGCCGGTGGTGGTCGGCGGCCTCGACGCGGCCAAAAAATTCCAGATGGGCAGCCCGGGCTTCCAGCGGGACGCCACCGGGCCCGAGGCGCGCAAGGCCTTCGGGATCGCCGAATGACGCCTGATACCGCGCAGGCGGCGCAGGCCGGCCTCAAGGTGCCGGCCTGGCTCCGGCGCCTCACCGATGTGCGGCCGGAGGAGGTGCCGGCTCTCGGCTGGGCCTGGCTCTACATCTTCGCCCTGCTCTCGTCCTACTACGTGATGCGGCCGATCCGCGACCAGATGGGGCTGGCCGGCGGGCTCGAGAACCTGCCCTGGCTGTTCACCGCGACCCTCGTCGGCATGCTGGTGCTCAACGTGCCGTTCGGCTGGCTGGTGCGCAAGCTGCCGCGCTCCCGCTTCATCCCGATCACCTACCGCTTCTTTGCCGCCAACATCCTGGTCTTCGCGGTGGTGCTGTATCGCAGCGGGCCCGAGGAGGCGGTGTGGATCGGCCGGGTGTTCTTCGTCTGGCTGTCGATCTTCAACCTGTTCGTGGTCTCGATCTTCTGGGCGACGATCGTCGACGTGTTCGACACCGAGCAGGGCAAGCGGCTGTTCGGCTTCATCGCGGCGGGCGCCACGCTCGGGGCCATCACGGGCTCGGCCGTCACCGCGGTGCTGGCGCGCGACGTTCCCATCCCCTGCCTGCTGCTTGCGGCAGCGGTGCTCCTCGAAGTGGCGGTCTTCAGCATGCGGGGCCTGTCGCGGATCTCGGATGCCCTGTCGCGCGAGCCGGGGGCGGCGACGCAAGCCATCGGCGGCAGCCCGTTCGCCGGCATCAGCCGGGTCCTCGCCTCGCCCTACCTGCTCGGCATCTGCCTGTTCCTGCTCCTGTTCTCGATCACCTCGACCTTCCTCTACTTCGAGCAGGCCGGCATCGCGAAGCGCAGCTTCCCGGATCGCGGCGCGCAGACGGCGTTCTTCGCCAGCGTCGACCTCGCGGTGAACGTGCTGACGCTCGGCATCCAGCTCTTCCTCACCGGGCGCATCGTGAAGCGGCTCGGCGTCGGGCTCACCCTGGCGATCCTGCCCCTCGTCAGCGCGCTGGGCTTCGGGCTGCTCGCGGTCGCGCCCACCATCGCCAGCGTGGTGGTGTTCGGGGTGCTGCGCCGGGCCGGCAACTTCGCCATCGCCCGGCCGGTGCGCGAGGTTTTGTTCACGGTGCTGCCGCGGGAGGACCGCTACAAGGCCAAGGCCTTCATCGACACGGTGGTCTACCGCCTCGGCGACCAGGTCGGCGCCTGGTCCTATACCCTCGTGGCCTGGCTCGGCCTGAGCGCCACCGCGCTCTCGGTCGTGGCGGTGCCCCTGTCCCTCGCCTGGCTCGTCAACGGCCTCTGGCTCGGGCGCCGGCAAGATTCTATGGCTGACGGGAGGGAGCCGCAGGAGACGGGGAATGGCTGAGACCGAAGCGAGCTTGCGTGCCGGCATCGTCGCGACCTGCCGCAGCATGGCCGACCAGGGCCTGAACCAGGGCACCGCCGGCAACGTCTCGGCGCGGTTCGGCGACGGCCTGCTCATCACCCCGTCGGGCCTGCCCTACGAGGAGATGACGCCCGACGACATCGTGCCGATGACGATGGACGGCCGGGCCGACCATGCCCTCGCGCCCTCCTCCGAATGGCGCTTCCACCGCGACATCCTGCGGGCCCGCCCCGACGTCCACGCGATCGTCCACGCCCACCCGACCTACTGCACCGCCTTCGCGATGTGCCGCAAGGACATCCCGGCGGCCCATTACATGATCGCCGCCGCCGGCGGGCCGACCGTGCGCTGCGGCGGCTACGCCCTGTTCGGCACCGAGGAGCTGTCGCAGCGGGCGCTGGAGGCGCTTCAGGACCGCACCTGCTGCCTCCTCGCCAATCACGGCATGATCGCCACCGGGCCGAATCTGGCCAAGGCCCTGTGGCTCGCCGTGGAACTGGAAACCCTGTGCCGGCAATACGCCGTGGCGCTCCAGGTCGGACGGCCGCACATCCTCAGCGAGGCCGAGGTGGCGGAGGCGATGGAGCGGTTCAAGTCCTACGGGCCACGGCCGAAGGCGGGGTAGCCACCCTTTCCCTGGAAATTTTTATACCCTATATCTTCCTGGGAGAAAGGACATGGCCATGCTCAAGTCCGCCACGCAACTCGACCGGGAGCAGCGCGAAACCCAGACCGTCAGCAAGGCCGTGGTACGGGCCGCGGCTGCGCTCGGGCTCACCAATCGGGCGCTCGCCGGCATCGTCGGTCTCTCGGAAGCCTCGGTCTCGCGCCTGACGCGAGGCGAATTCCTGCTGGACCGGCACGGCAAATCGTTCGAACTGGCCGTGATGCTGATCCGCCTCTACCGCTCGCTCGACGCGGTCACCGGCGGCGACGCGGCCGTGGCATCGGCATGGCTCAAGGGCGAGAACACGGCGCTGCACGCCGTTCCCCTGGATCTGATCCAGACCGTCGAGGGTCTGGTGAGCACCGTCCTCTACCTGGATGCCCGGCGTGCCGTCCTTTGAGACCCGGGCGCTCGCAGGAACCTGCTGGCGCCTCGTCGAGGCGCAGCACGTCATTGCGACGATGAAGCTGACGGACACGCTCGATGAGCAACAGATCCTCGAAGACCTGATCGAGGCCTCGAAGCCGCCGATGCCGGTGGAATGCCGGGAACTCGATTATCTCCTGTCGGCGCCGTTCCGCTATCGCCCGTACCCGCATGGTTCGCGTTTCCGGCGTGCCAATCAGGTGGAGGGCGTGTACTACGCGGCCGAAGCCGTCGAGACCGCCGTCGCGGAAGTGGCGTTCTACCGCCTGCTGTTCTTCGCCGAATCGCCCGGGACGCCCTGGCCCGAGAACCCGGCCGAGTACACGGCCTTCTCGGCGCGCTTCGCGGTCGACCGGGCGATCGACCTCACCACCATGCCCTATGCCGAGCAGGCGGAGATCTGGGGCCATCCGACCGAGTACGGTCCGTGCCAGACCCTTGCCGATGCGGCGCGGGCCGACGGCGTGGCGGCGATCCGCTACGCATCGGTGCGTGATCCGGGCAGGGGCACCAATCTGGCGCTCCTGACCTGCAAGGCCTTCGCAAAGAACCGCATCGTCGACCGGCAGACCTGGCGCATCCATCCCGGATCGGCGGGGATCCGCGCGATCCGGGAGTTTCCGCCTCTGCGGCTCGCCTTTGCCCAGGAGACCTTCGACGATCCGCGTCTCGCCGGGATGGTGTGGGAGCGCTGAGCCGGCCCTCAGTGGAGCTGCACGAGGCAACTCCACTGAGTTTATTGTTGTTGCATCATCTTTGCCGCTGAGCCGGGAGCACTTCGGCGAATGATGCTTAGAGATCCATCTTCATCGCCTGCGGATAGTACCGGAACCCACCCTGCCCATTCTCGGCGACATGGCCGATGCCCGGCCAAGCGAAGTGATAGGCGAGCACCGGGATGCGGTTCTTGGCCAGCATGGTCAGCATCTTGAGCCGGGTCTGGGCCGATTGCTTCGGGTCGGTGTCGTAGGCGAACTCGGTCAGGGGCTTTTCCATCAGCAGCACCGGGTGATGCGTCAGGTCGCCGAGGTAGCAGAGGCTGTCCTTGCCCGAGGTGATCATGAACATCGTGTGGCCGATGCTGTGGCCCGGCGCCGCGATCGCCTGGATCCCGGGCAGGAATTCCTGGCCGTCCTTGACGAAGACGAGGCGATCACGGATCGGCAGCAGGTTCTTGCGCGCCGTATCGAGGAAGGCGCTGAACGAGGCCGGCACCTTGGCCGGATCGGTCCAGTAATCGAAATCGGCCTGCGAGATGTAGTACTGGGCGTTGGGGAAATGCGGCGTGCCGTCGTCGCCGACGCAGCCGCCGCAATGGTCGACATGGGCGTGGCTCATCACCACGGCGTCGATGTCCTTCGGGTCGATGCCGGCCTGGCGCATCGTGGTCAGCAGCTTGCCGGTGGTCGGCCCGAACAGCTTGAGCGATCCCATCCCGGTATCGAACAGCACCAGCTTGCTGCCGGTATTGAGGATCAGGATGTTCTGCTCCAGCACCGCGTTCGACAGCGGCAGGAAGTTGCTGGTCAGCTGCGCGTCCATCTCGGCCGGGGTGAGGCCGAGGAAGTTGGCATGGGGGTCGCCGAGCGGCAGGGTGCCGTCGGAGACCATGGTGGCCTCGGCGTCGCCGAGGGTGAAGCGGTAAAAATACGGACTCTGGCTGCGCAGCAGCGGCGCCTTGGCGCTCGCCGCACCGGGCAGCCCGGCCGTCACCGCGGTGGCCGCGGCGCCGAGCATCAGGCCGCGCCGGCTGGGGTTGTCCAACCGAATCGTCATCGGGGCTCCTCCACGTTTCATCCGCGGGCGCCTTGTTGCGCGCGCTCGAAACGGGACGTCCCCCGACGCGAGCGCGGCCGGAACCTCTGCGGCCCGATCTTTGTCCGTCGGCCCGGATGGGTTGTCAAACTGGACGTTGGGTCATGTGCCGCCCGCGCGGGCATGGACGCGGCGCCGCCGCCCGAAATGCGGGCCCCCTGCCCAACCGGACGGCAACCGGCCCGATCCTCCCCGGCCCCGGAATTGACAGCGTTTCGAGGCACTTCCTACACCCCTGGCAACCACGGAGGAGCCGCGATGCCGAGCCACGATTTCGACTACGACCTGGTGGTGCGCGGCGGGACGCTCGCCGGCCCGGCGGAGGTGTTCGAGGCCGATCTCGGGGTGCGCGACGGGGTGATCGCGGCGGTCGGCCGGAACCTCCGGCGCGGGGCGGAGGAGATCGACGCCCGGGGCCACATCGTCACCCCCGGCGGCCTCGACCCGCATTGCCATATCGAAGAACCCTCCGAGGGCGGCGGCGTGCAGGAGGAGAGCTTTGCCAGCGGCTCGGCCGCAGCTTTGGCCGGCGGCACCACCTCGTTCATCTGCTTCGTGCCGCAATGGAAGGGTCACCCGATCGCGGCGACCGCGGAGGGCTACGAGGCCCGCGCCCGGGCCTCGCGGGCCGATTACAGCTTCCACCAGATCATCACCGACCCAACGCCCGACGTGCTGGAGCGCGAGGTGCCGGCCCTGGTCGCCCGCGGCATCCGCAGCCTCAAGGTCTTCCTCACCTACGATCCGTTACGGCTCACCGACGGGCAGTTCCTGGAGGTACTGGCGACCGCGCGCCGCCTCGGCGCCTTCGTGACGGTGCATTGCGAGAATTACGACGCCATCGGCTGGCGCATCCGCGCCCTGCTCGAGGCCGGCCTCACCGACCCGCTCCAGCACGCCTGGGCCCGCCCGCCGGTGGTCGAGCGCGAGGCGACGCACCGGGCGATCGCGCTCGCCGAACTCGTCGACCAGCCGATCCAGGTCTTCCACGTCTCCTGCGACGAGGCGGCGGACGAGATCGCCCGAGCGCGGGCGCGGGGCATCAAGGTCTGGGGCGAGACCTGCCCGCAATACCTGACCCTTTCGACCGACGACCTGGCGAAGCCCGATTTCGAGGGTGCCAAGGTGGTGTGCTCGCCGGCCCTCCGGGCGCCCGGCGAAGCGGAACGGATCTGGGCCCGCATCCGCGAGGGCACCCTCGACGTGGTCTCCTCCGACCATTGCGGCTTCTCCTTCGCCACCGCCAAGCGCGATCCCGGCAGCAGCGGCTACGGCCAGGGCGGCGCCGAGGCGCGACCCGACGGGATGCCGGCTTTCAACGCGATCCCGAACGGCGTGCCGGGGATCGAGACCCGTCTGCCGGTGCTCTTTTCCGAGGGCGTCTCGGCCGGGCGCATCGACCTGCCGACCTTCGTGCGCCTGACCTCGACCAACGCCGCCCGCCTGTTCGGGCTGGCCGGCCGGAAAGGCACCCTGGCGCCGGGCGCCGATGCCGACCTCGTGCTGTGGAACCCCGATGCCGAGCGGGTCCTGACCAACACGGACCTGCACCACGCCATCGATTACACCCCCTGGGAGGGGATGCGCCTCAAGGGCCTGCCCACGATGACGATCCGGCGCGGCGAGATCGCGGTGCGCGAGGGCCAGGTGCTGGCGGAACCCGGCTCGGGCCGGTTCCTCGCCCGCGGCCCCTACGCGCTCGCCACACCGTCGGGCCGGGTGCCGGACGGATTCGACGCGGCGGCCCGGCGCTGACGCCCTGGACGCGAGACACGCCCCGTCCGACCATGCCGGTTTCCTCGGGAGGACCGGCATGGCGACCGTGAGACTGTGGAGCGACGCGGAGGCGGATGCCGATCCCCGCGTCAAGGCGGTGTTCGACGACATCCGGGCTGTGCGCCGCTCGGACTTCATCAACAATTTCTGGCGCGCGCTCGCCAACCAGCCGACGGTGCTGGAGCGCACCTGGGCCGATCTGAAGCAGGTGATGGCCGCCGACGGCGCCCTCGACCCGCTGACCAAGGAGCTGATCTACATCGCGGTCTCGACCGCCAACGGGTGCAGCTACTGCATCCACTCCCACACCGCCGCGGCGCGCGCCAAGGGCATGACCGAGGCGCAGCACGGCGAGCTGCTGGCGGTGATCGGGATGGCGAACACGACGAACGCGCTCGTCACCGGGATGCAGGTGCCGGTGGACCGGGAGTTCGAGGTGTAGGGTCAAACTATGATTGGCTTGACCTTGTGAATGTCAGCCAAAAACGGGAGGCGGATGGCGCTGCTTTGGAAGGACCCAAGGTAAACGACTACGCGCAGTAGGTCGATACGCGCTATGTCACCTCAGTCCTGAGTGTTACCGGAGAGCGGCGTCGCACGCATGGATGGCCTCTGCGCGAAATCATCAAACCAGCGCGTTAAAGAAGTATTAGATCTGAAAGTCGGAAGGCCGCGAAAAACGAGCCAATCCAGCGTGGTTGCCAAGGCGATGTGGCCAATGTGGAGATCCTCCTCCCAAAATAGCTCACGCTCCAGCCAAACATAGCTTTCGATTAATTTCACCTCATAACCGGCTTGAAGCTCCGGATAGCGCAGATGCTTCGGACGGCGCTCCGCTTCCCAGCGTACCCCGATCCCAGCTTGGGCCATGTCCTGCGCCAGAGCTTCCAGACGCAAAGCACCCCAGAGGCGCTCCGGGTCATTGGGGTAAAATGACGCCATTTGATGCAATGTATCAAGATAACGACATATCACGGACGAGTCAAATAGACTTGACTATCCTGGTCGCAGCAGGACATGAACTTTTCCCAGCGGATTGCTGGCGAAAACTTCTGAGTTCGATCGTGTTGGGCTCGTTTCTTGGTGCTCAACAATTATCTTCTCGGCGAGTCCCGCTTCATGAGCGAACACGAGTACCTTCCGCGCAACGGGGAATGGGTTTGATACAGGAGTTTCATACACCCTCCTTCGAGACTGAAATCTGGCAAGATCCAGACATATGAACTCGCAAGTTCTCAGAGAGCCGCGTCGTTACTTGGCGCATGAGCGCGGGAGTGGTGCGCTCGAACCCGTAGACGAATCCCGGAAAGTCGAGCGGCTTCTGAATAGTCCAGATTTCGTCGTGTTGGTTCGGAGGAAGAATCTGTGCGGGGTCACCGACCGCAACCCATCCGATAGGAACGGTTTCACCCGCTTCCAGCCGGCTTCTCAAATGAACCGTTCCATTGATCCGGACCTCAGCCCCTCGACCGATGACGGCCCCATGAAAAATTGATGCGCTGGTCGCGACAAAGACCTCGTCTTCGATCCGCGCGCCGACGACGTGGCTATGAGGCCCGAAAAGACAATGATTTTTAATGTAACAGGGATGGCGTGATGTTGCTCGGATGACAGCGTTTTCCATGACGATGCAGCAACGCCCGATCTGGATCGCTCCTCCTCCCTCGGCGACTATCCGCGCACCGTGCAGAATCCGACTGCCCGCGCCGATGATGACGTTTCCGCACACGGTCGCGTCCGGCGCCACCCAAGCGTCCGGATCAATCGAGGGGACATGTCCTCCGTAGGAGATGATCATGCTTTGAAACCTTCCTGTTCGATTACAGTGGCCTTGTTTCCGATTGGGCAGATCCCCGGTCCACACAGGTCATGCTCACAGAGGCGGCACGTCGTTCTGGCACTCGCACGCGAGGTCGTGGCCGCTGCAAGGATGCGATCGAGTATCCCTTCGAACTCACCGATTTCATCTGGTCCAAGGATCGCAAGAAGAGAGCCGATCGAGGAAATCCGCTCACATTGAAGACGGACCACTTCCATCCGGCCCGCATCCGTGAGGCTCAAAGGGGTATAGCGACCCGCCTGCTCTCCGCGTTCAACAAGCCCGCGACGCTGGAGCCCGTCGAGCAGCCGCACAGCAGTTGGTTGACTGACCCCAACGATCTTCGACAGCTCGGTTGTGGTCATTTCAGATCGAAAGTGAAGCGTTGAGAGCACTGCTGCGGCGCTAGGCGACAGATCGCCGAAGGCGTGTGTCGTTCGCTCCTCAATCAAAGCTCCGAGTGCGCCTAGCTTGTTGGAAAGCAATTCATGCATGCGCTATGCATACATCATATGTGGCACACTGTCGAGCCCCTTCCTCGAGGTCGGCCTCGGGGAAGGCTGCTACCAACGGGAAGGGGCCGAAAGGCTTAAGGGCGCGCGCCCTAACATCAACGAGCTGAGCTGTTTTTGACGCTGGCCCGCCCCGCCCCCGCCTACGCGGCAAGCGCCATCGCCTTCGTCTCGGGCGTGGCGAGCATCGCGGCGATGCCCACCACGCTCGTCGCGATGACGTACCAGGCGGGTGCGAGCGGATCGCCGGTGACGCCGATGAGCCAGGTCACCACCAGCTGCGTCGTGCCGCCGAACACCGTGACGACGAAGGCGTAGGCCACCGAGAGGCCGGCGCTGCGCACGCTGCGCGGCAGGAGTTCGGGGATCGCCACCAAGCTCGCCGCGGCGCTCATGGCGCTGAGGGTCGCCAGCAGCGCCGACATGCCGAGCAGCGTCGCCGGGCCGGGCACCCGGGTCATCAGCAGGAAGGCCGGATAGGCGGCAAGCAGCAGCAGGACCCGCGGCACGATCATCACCCGGCGCCGGCCGTAGCGGTCCGAGAGGGTGCCCGCCAGCACCGAGAAGACCAGGATGCAGGCGCCCACCACCGCCGTCGCGGCGATGGAGAGGCCCGCCGGCAGCTTCAGGGTCGTGATCGCGTAGGTGGTCATGTAGTTGCCGACATAGGTCGAGACCGTGCCGCAGAGCAGGATCGGCACGACCAGGGCCAGGGTGCGGCCGTGGTCCCGCAGCAGCCGGGCGAGCACCGCGCCGGTGGTGGCCTCGGCATGGCCAGTGCCGTCGCCGGCGGTCTCGGGCATGGCGCGGCGGATATAGATCCCGACCGGGATGATGAGGAGGCCGAGAAGGAACGGGATCCGCCAGCCCCAGGCCTGCATCTGATCGGCGCTCAAGCCCAGGGACAGGAGCACGCCGATGGTGCCGGCGCAGAGCGTCGCGAGGCCCTGGCTGGCGATCTGCCAGCTGGCATAGAGGCCGCGCCTGCCCGGAGGGGCGCTCTCGATGAGGTAGGCGGTGGACGGACCAACCTCGCCGCCGAGCGCAAAACCCTGGATCAGGCGCCCGATCACCACGAGGACCGGGGCGGCCAGGCCGATCGTGGCGTAGCCGGGGGTCAGCGCCAGCATCAGCATGCCGATGGCCATCAGGGCGATGGTCAGCATCATGGCCGGCTTGCGCCCGGCCCGGTCGGCATAGGCGCCGATGACCACGCCGCCGATCGGCCGGGTGACGAAGCCGATGCCGAAGGTGGCGACCGAGGCGAGCAGGCTGACCCAGGCGTCCCCGGCCGGGAAGAAGGTCCGGCCGATCGTGACGGCGAAGAACGCGTAGGTGGTGAAGTCGTAGAATTCGAGGGTGTTGCCGATCACCGCGGCGACGACGCCGCGCCGGCGCGCCGCCTCGTCCGGCGGGGCCAGTACCGCCGCGGGCGGGGTTTCGGACCGCGCATCCGCGCGCAGGGTGGTGGACATCATGGGTCGCTCCTCCGGCCGTCTCGCAGGCCTCACGCGGGAGCCCCCCGGTGCGGCGTCGGCCGGGGCGGCGCCCCGGCCGGCCGTTCGCCTGCGGTCTTGGCCGCGATCCTGGCGGCGCGGCGCCTCCCTGTCCAAGACCGTTCCGGAACGACACCATTCCTGCACGGAATGACGCGGGGGGCCCGATCAGGCCCTGCCCGCCTCCGCGCGAAACACCTCTTCCATCTCCCGCCGGAACCGGATCGCCGGGTCGTCGGCCGGGACCGACACGTCGTCCCACGAGACCGGCGTACCGGCGGCGACGGGCCGGGTGAGGGTGAGACCGTGGGCAAGCCCGATCGGCAGTCCGCCGGCACGGAGCGAATCGCGCGCCGGCATCAGCCGGCCGTAGACCGTGTAGCCGCCCTCCCCGTCCAGGCGCTCGCCGGCCTTCAGGTCGCGCTTGGCGGTCGCCACCACGTCGCCGGAGAAGCCCCGTGTCGTGCCGGTGGGTTCGCCCCGCACCGCGATGCTGGCGACCGACAGGCCGAGTTCGAGCCCGATCAGGTGGTAGGGCTTGTACATCGCGCTGTAGGTGCCGCTCGGATCGGTCTTCAGGCCGTACTCCGCAAAGCACTTGCGGACGTAGTCGGAGGGTGCCTCGAAGGTGACGTAGACGCCCCAGCGCAGGTCGCGAAACACCGGGCGGCCGTCGCGCTCGAGCGACGACACCACCTCGACGGTGCCGTCCACCGGCAGGATGCCGCCGGCCGATCGCGGACGCAGCAGGGTCGGCAGGTCGTCGACGCCGCAAGCCGGGAAGGCGAGGCCGCCGGGCGGGGGCGTCAGGTCGCAGGCATTGGCCACCGCCGCCATCTCCAGCGCCGACTTGGTGCCGTCGAGGAAGGAGTTGAACATCTGCCGGTTGAAGTCGCCGCCCGCGACCTGCTCCTCGGTGAAACCGTAATGGCCCCAGACCGTGTCGGGGGTCGAGGCGTGGTAAACCGGCAGGTACTTGGTGCCCTTGCCGGCGCAGACCACGCGAAACCCCGCGGTGCGGGCCCAGTCGACGAGCTCGGCGATGAGCGCCGGCTGGTCGCCATAGGCGAAGGAATAGACGATCCCGGCCTCCGCCGCCCGGCGGGCGATGAGCGGGCCGGCCAGCGCGTCGGCCTCGACGTTGACCATCACGATGTGGCGCTTGTGCCGGCAGCAGGCGAGCGCATGGCGGATGCCGGCGCCGGGATGGCCCGTGGCCTCGACGATCACCTCGATCCCGTCGGCGGCGATCAGGCCTTCCGCGTCGTCGGTGAGAAAGGTGGTGCCGTTGCGCATCGCCTCGGCGGCGCTCGTCGCCTCGTACCGCTCCGCCGGCCAGCCGACCCGGGCGAGCGCGGCCCGCGCCCGCTGCGGATCGAGATCGGCGATGCCGACGACGTGCAATCCCGGGGTGCGCGGCGCCTGCGACAGGAACATCGAGCCGAACTTGCCGGCCCCGATCACCCCGATGCGTACCGGATGGCCGGCCGCCGCCCGCGCGGCGAGCGTGTGGTACAGGCTCATGTCCCCTCCCCCGGGCGGCCACCGGCCGCCCTTCGCGTTTCCTGTCGGCGCGCGTCGCGGGCGCCGTTGCGGCAAGCGTCACGGATCGGCAGCATGCGGTCAACCGCGCGGATCGCCGGGCGGGGATGGGATACGGACATGGCCTTCACCTTCGCGCGGCTGACCCCGGAACTCCTGATCGCCGACCTGACGCGTAGCCTGCATTTCTGGGTCGACCTGATCGGCTTCCGGATCGCCTACGACCGGCCGGAGGACGGTTTCGCCTATCTCGACCTCGACGGGGCGCAGGTGATGCTGGAGACGCGCCACCCCTCGTCTCGACAGTGGCTCACCGGCCCGCTGGAGGCGCCGCTCGGGCGCGGCATCAACTTCGAGATCGGCGTCCCGGCGGTGGAGCCGATCCTGGCCCGGCTGGAGGCGGCGGGCTGGCCGCTCTTCATGGCGGTCGAGGACAAGTGGTACCGGGCCGGCGAGGTCGAGGTGGGCCAGCGCCAGTTCCTGGTGCAGGACCCGGACGGGTACCTGCTGCGTCCCGCCGCGAGCCTGGGATCGCGGCCGCTGAGCGCACGGGGGTGACGGCATGACGGCCACGCTGACGCGCGCGACCCTGGTCCCGGAACTCGTGGTCGCCGATCTCGCCACGAGCCTGCGCTTCTGGGTCGACCTGATCGGCTTCCGGATCGCCTACGACCGGCCGGAGAACCGGTTCGCCTATCTCGACCGCGACGGAGCGCAGGTGATGCTGGACCAGTACAATCCATCCGCCCGGCACTGGCTGACCGGCCCGATGGATCGGCCGCTTGGCCGTGGGATCAACCTCCAGATCGAGGTCGCGGCGGTGGAGCCGATCCTGGGCCGGCTGGACGCGGCCGCCTGGCCGCTGTTCATGGCGGTTGAGGATGCGTGGTACCGGGCCGGCGCCATCGAGGTTGGGCAGCGCCAGTTCCTGGTGCAGGATCCGGACGGCTACCTGTTGCGCCTCGGCGCGAAACTGGGGGAGCGGCCGGTGGCCGCGACGGCACCATGACGCCAATCCGCATCCGCGCCCTCGACCACTTCGTGCTGGTCGTCCTCGGCATCGACGCGACGGTGGCGTTCTACCGGCGCACGCTCGGCCTCGAGGCGCGCGAGATTGCGCCCAAGCGCTGGGCGCTCCATTTCGGGTCCCAGAAGATCAATCTCCAGCAACTGCACGCGAGCGTCGATCCGCAGGCCCGTCACCCGAGCCGCGGCGCCGGGGATTTCTGCCTGCTGACCGACACGCCGCTCGCCGAGGTCGTCGCGCATCTGGAGCGTGAGGCCATCGCGATCGTCGACGGGCCGATCGAGCGGACCGGCGCGACCGGCCGGATCCTGTCGGTCTACTTCTACGATCCCGACGAGAATTTGGTCGAGGTGAGCAACCTCATCGCGTGAGGTCACACCCACCGGCGATCCTCAGATCTCGATCTCGGTCCCCACCTCCACCACCTGCCGGGCCGGCACGCAGAAGAAGGCGCCGGTGCGCTCGCCGTTGCGCATCATGAAGGCGAACAGGGTCTCGCGCCACGCGGCCATGCCGCGGTGGTCGCGCTTCGGGATAACCGTCTCGTGGCCGACGAAGACCGTGACGTCCTCGACGAAATCGGCCGGCAGCCCGCGATGGGCGACCGCGCAGGCCAGGCCGTCGGGGATCGAGGCATCCTCCATGAAGCCGTAGCGGAGCGTGACGCGGTAGAGGTCGGGCGCGATCCGGGTCACCTCGGCGCGCTCGGTGGCCGGCACCACCGGCATCTCCTCGTAGAGCGCGGTGACGATGGTGCAGCGGGCCGGCAGGGCGTGGCTGCGCTCCAGGAACCGGGTCATGTGCAACGGGATGCCCTTGGTGGCCGCCGACAGGAACGCTCCGGCCCCGGGCAGGCGGATCGGCGGATGCGCCTGCAGGGCGGCCACGAACGCGCCCTCGTCCTGGCGGGCGCCGACCCGGTGGGCCTCGATCAGCCGGGTGCCCTGGAGCCAGGTCAGCATCGTCACGGCGACGATCGCGGTGAGCACGAGCGGATACCAGCCGCCCTCGAAGATCTTCACGCTGTTGGCCGACAGGAATACGAGGTCGATCAGCAGGAACACGCCGTTGACCGCGAAGACCAGCAGCGGGTTGAAGCCCCACCGCCGGGCGATGAGGGCGGCGAGCAGGGTGGTGATCGCCATCAGCAGCGAGACCGCGATGCCGTAGGCGCCGGCGAGCGCGTCCGAGGTCTCGAAGATCAGGACGGCGCTCAGGGTCGCGGCGGCGAGCAGCCAGTTCACCGCCGGCACGTAGATCTGCCCCTGTGCGTCGCGCGCCGTATGGACGATGCGGATGAAGGGCAGGAAGCCGAGCTGGATCGCCTGCTGGGTCAGCGAGAACACGCCCGAGATGATCGCCTGCGAGGCGATCACGGTGGCGACGGTCGCGAGCCCGATCAGGGGGTAGTGCGCCCAGTCGGGGCTGAGGCGATAGAACGGATTCTCGATCGCGTCGGGCTCGGCCAGCAGCACGGCGCCCTGCCCGAAATAGTTGATCACCAGGGCCGGCAGGACCAGGCCGAACCAGGCGAGCCGGATCGGCCGGGCGCCGAAATGGCCGAGATCGGCATACATCGCCTCGCCGCCGGTGACCGCCAGGAAGGCGGCGCCGAGCATCGCGAAGCTGACGTGCCAGCCCGCATGGGTCAGGAACTCGACCGCCTTCAGGGGATTGAGCGCGGCGAGGATCTGCGGCGCGTGCAGGATGCCGCCGATGCCGAGCAGTGCCAGGACGGCGAACCACACCAGCATCACCGGCCCGAAGATCCGCCCGATGAAGGCCGCGCCCTTGCTCTGGATCAGGAAGAGCCCGACCAGGATGACGAGGGTGATCGGCATCACCGCGCGGGCGAGGCCCGGTGCCTCGACCTTCAGCCCCTCGACGGCGCTGAGCACCGAGATCGCCGGCGTGATCGCCCCGTCGCCGTAGAGGAGCGCGGCGCCGACGAGGCCGACGACGAGGAGGAGGCCGGCCCGGCTGCGCGGCTCGGCGTGGCGGGCGCCGAGCAGCGCCAGCATCGCCACGATGCCGCCCTCGCCGTGGTTGTCGGCCCGCAGGATCAGCACCGCGTATTTGAGCGACACCACGACGAGGAGCGCCCACAGGATCAGCGACACCGCGCCGATCACCGCCGCCGGCTCGGCCTGGCCGTGACCGGCGGCCTTCACCGCCTCCTTGAAGGCGTAGAGGGGACTCGTGCCGATATCGCCGTAGACGACGCCGAGGGCGCCGAGGATCAGGGCGGGCTTCAGGCGCTTGACCGGCTCCCGCGTCGCCGCCTTCGACGACGTATCCTCGTCCACCGTGCCGAGCTGACCCACGGGCGCCTCCCCCGGCAAGCCCGGGTGAGATCCCGCCCGCTGCCGCATCCAGGAACGCGGATCCCGCCGCGGGGCTCCGTCCGGGCCGCGGCCTAGGCGAAGAAGTTATGCCCTGATGTCGAGGAGCCGTTTCGTTGCGTCGTCGGCGGCACCGAGGATCGCGGCATTGAGACGGACCTGCAGGCGGGCGCTGACCAGATCGGCCGCAGCGGTGGCGAGGTCGGGCTCGTCGGAACCGGGACCCGTCCCAGCCCGGGCGATGCGCCCGGCGCTTGCATCGAACTGGCGGGATGCAGCGAGCAGACCGAAGGTCGCGGTGCGGACGGCATCGATCATCGTACTCTCCTCAAGTGCAGAGCCTGCCGTGGCCGCGTGAAGACAGTGTGTGGTGGATCGCTCGCATTCGAGCGTTTCGGAAGCCGCCTGCAGCAGCGGGCAGGGCGCGGCGGAGGCGGTTTGGGACCCATCCGCCCCCTCCGCGTTATTCGGCCAGAAAGCTCTCACAGAGGACGTGGACATGACGGAGACCGTGCTGATCGCCGGCGCCAGCGGGATCGTCGGCAGCGCCGCGGCGGCGGTGATGCGGGAGGCGGGCTGGACGGTGCTGGGGCTGGCCCGCAACCCGACCGGGCAGGAGGGCGTCACGCCGGTGGCCGCCGACCTGCAGGACCCGGAGAGCCTGCGCGCCGCCCTGGCACCGCACCGGCCGACCCGGCTGGTGCTGGCGACCTGGATGCGCCGGCCGACCGAGGCCGAGATGATCCGGGTCAACGGCGCGATGGTGCGCAACCTCCTCGACGCGTTGCGGCCGGCCGGCACCCTGCGCCACGCCGCCCTGGTCACGGGCCTCAAGCACTATCTCGGGCCGTTCGAGGCCTACGGGAAGGGCGCGGTCCCCCAGACCCCGTTCCGCGAGGAGCAGGGACGGCTGCCGGTCGAGAACTTCTACTACGCGCAGGAAGACGAGGTCTTCGCGGCAGCGAGGCGCGACGGGTTCTCGTGGAGCGTGCACCGCCCGCACACGATCATCGGCAAGGCGGTCGGCAACGCGATGAACATGGGCACCACGCTCGCCGTCTACGCCACGCTGTGCCGCGAGACCGGCCGGCCGTTCCGCTTCCCCGGCTCGGCCATGCAGTGGAACGGCCTCACCGACATGACCGACGCCCGGCTGCTCGCCCGCCACCTGCTCTGGGCCTCGACCGCGCCGCAGGCCGCCAACGAAGATTTCAACGTGGTGAACGGCGACGTCTTCCGCTGGAGCTGGATGTGGGGCCGGATCGCGGCCCGGTTCGGGATCGCGCCGGCGCCCTTCGACGGGACCGTGCGGCCGCTGGAGGCGCAGATGGCGGAAGACGGCCCGCTCTGGGCCGAGATCGCGAACAGGCACGGCCTCGCCGAGCCGCGCCTCGACCGTCTCGCCTCGCCCTGGCACACCGACGCGGATCTCGGCCGCCCGATCGAGGTCGTGACCGACATGGGCAAGAGCCGCCGCCTCGGCTTCCTCGACTACCAGCCCACCGACGATGCATTCCAGGATCTGTTCGAGCGCCTGCGGGCCGACCGCCTGATTCCCTGACGCTCCCGGTGCCCGGCCGCATGCCGCGGCCGGGCGCTGACAAAGCAAGAAAATGCATGATCAATCCCAGGTTGTGCACCTATAGTAGGAATTGCTTCAGATCTCACCGTTAGCGTTTTCGCGACGAGGAGATCTGAGAGAATGTCCATCAGGGCGCGCGTATTTGGGGGGTTCGGGCTGATCCTCCTGCTGACGGTCGCGGTTGCGGCGATCGGCTGGCACACCCTGACGGGCTTCGCCCGGCGGGTCGACACGGCCAACGCCGCCCAGACGCTGGCGGGCGAGATCGGCGATCTCGCGCTGGCCACCGACCGGGCCCTGAAGAGCGAGGATGCGCGCCGGGAGGACGCCCTGCGGGCCGCGATCGCGCGGGTGCGGGAGAGCGCCGGGTCGTTCTCGGGCCGGCTGGCGGGCGATCCGGCGGCGCAGGCCTCGGCCTCCGGCATCGGCACGGCCCTCGACGGGTTCGAGGCCGCGATCAAGGCCTTCGGCACCCAGAAGGCCGAGACGCGCTCGCTCCAGGACCGCCACGCCGCCCTCATCACCGAGCTGCAGACCACGGTGGCCGGCATCGGCGCGGCGCAGGAGCGCCAGCTCGCGCAGGCCGGCAAGGACCTCGAGCGCGCCCTGGCCGACCAGAAGACCGCCTACAATACCGGCGTGGTCGTCTCCTACGCGATCCGCTCCGCCCTCGAGCTGCAGGCGCTCCAGGTCGGCGTCCTCACCGGCGACAACGACGACGGCCGGATGGAGATGGAGGCCAAGGCGAACTCGGTCTCGGTGCTGATCCGGCGGCTGGCCGCCATGACCTCGATGGAGGCGGTCGAGCCCGCCAGGGTCGCCCTGGAGGCCTACCGCGCCCGTCTCGACGCCCCCGTCACGCCCGCCGAGCGCGAGGCGCGCCAGGAGGAGCTGCGGCCGATGTTCGGGGCCCTGATCATCGGACTCGGTCAGGTCGAGCAGGCGCAGAACAACGCCCAGACCGCCGCCCAGGTGACGCTGCGCCAGCAGCAGGACCGGGTCGCCTCGGGCACGAGCCTGCTCGTCGCCAGCGGCAAGGCGATCACCGCCGCCAAGGAGGCGCAGGCCCTGGAGCAGCGCCTGATCCTGGCCCGCGACGCCGAGGCCGCCAAGGCCCTCGACGCGACGGCGGCCGCCCTCATCGATCACGCCGAGACGATCCTGTACGGCGACATCGACGCCGCCTCGCAGACGGTGCTGCGCGACCTGAACACCAAGGTGCGGGCCTTCAAGGACAGCATCCCCGACATCGTGAAGGCCAACGACGCCCAGGCGACGATCCTGTCCGACCTCGACCGGCGTTCGGGCGAGCTCGTCTCGGCCGCCGAGGGCATCGGCGCCGGAGAACTCGCCCAGCTCGCCGCCGAGCGCGACCGGGCGCTGTGGCTGCTCGCCGGCGGCGTGGCGCTCGCCTGCGCCATCGGGGCGGGCCTGGCCCTGCTGATCGGGCGCGGCATCACCCGGCCGGTCGACCAGCTCTCGGGCGCGATGCGCCAGCTCGCCGACGGCGACCTCGCCACCGAGGTGCCGGCGCAGGGACGCCGCGACGAGATCGGCGCCATGGCGGCCACCGTGCGGGTGTTCCGCGAAGCCCTGCTCGCCAAGCGGGACGCCGACGAGGCCGCCGCCGCGGAGGCCGCCGCCAAGGCCGAGCGCGCCGCGCGCCTCGACGCCGTGACGCGCTCGTTCGAGGCCAACGTGGTGGCGATGACCGAAACGCTGGGCGAGGCCGCCACCGGCATGGAGGCGACCGCCCGGGCGATGACCGAGGCCGCCGAGACCACCAACGGCCGCTCGGCCGAGGTGGCGGGCGCCGCCGAGCAGACGCTCGCCAACGTCCAGATGGTGGCGGCGGCGAGCGAGGAGCTCTCGGTCTCGATCGGCGGCATCGCCGCCCAGGTCGCCCAGTCCTCCGACATCGCCCGCGACGCGGTCGACCAGGCGCGGCGCACCGACGAGACGGTGCAGCGGCTGGTGAAGTCCGCCGACCAGATCGGCGACATCGTGGCGCTGATCTCCTCGATCGCCTCGCAGACCAACCTTTTGGCGCTCAACGCCACCATCGAGGCGGCCCGGGCCGGCGAGGCGGGCCGCGGCTTCGCGGTCGTCGCGGCGGAAGTCAAGGAGCTGGCGAGCCAGACGAGCCGCGCCACCGCGGAGATCGCCCAGCAGATCGGCCATATCCAGGAGACCACCGGCGGCGTCGTGCAGGCGATCCGGGACATTTCCGGGGTGATCGAACGGATGTCGGAGATCGCCGAGGGCGTGGCCGGCGCCGTCGACCAGCAGGGCGCGGCGACCCAGGAGATCGCCCGCAACGTCCAGAACGCCGCCGAGGGCACCCAGGCCGTCACCGCCGGCATCGGCGCGGTGCAGCGCGAGGCCGGCAGCACGGGCGCCGCCGCGGCGGAAGTCCTCGGCGCCGCCGACCGGCTCGGCCGCTATGCCGGCGAGCTGGAGCGCGAGGTCGCGGTGTTCCTGAAAGGGGTGAAGGCGGCCTGACGCGGATCCGAAGCACTCGAGACGAACAGGGGGATGCGGCTGGCCCGCATCCCCCTTTCTCGTTGCGGCCGCGCCTACGGCCAGGATATCGGCGGAGACCCTGGCCCTGGCAGCGCGTGCCCAGGACGCTCAGGCCATCCCCACCACGTTCTCCCTCCCCGCGTTCGGGCCCTACCGTCAGGTGCTCCCGGGCGCGTCGCCGGCGAAGGACGGTTCGAGCGACGCCGCGGCCGATCGGAGTCTCGCCAGGTAGTCCGTGTGATTGCGCAGCGCATCGGCCCTCGGAGCGACGAGGCAGAGCGTCGCGGCGGCCGTCCCGTCGGCGCGCTTGATCGGAACGGCGAAGCAATGGGTGTAGCTGTCGACGATCGAATCGAACGTGAAATAGCCGTCGGCCACCGCACGCCGGCCCTGCGCGGCGAATTCGGCCGGATCGAGCCATTGGCCGGAGGGCAGGCGAAAATCGTCCGGCGGCACGAAGGCGCGGATCTCCTCGAGGTCGCGATGGCCGAGGAGGAGCCGGCCCGACGCCGTCCAGGGAATCGGGGTTCGCTCGCCGAGGCTCGACGAGATCCGGAAAGGCCGCGAGCCCTCGCGCATCATGGCGACCGTGTACTTGTTGCCGTCGAGCAGGCAGAACTGCGCCGTTTCATGCGTCTCGGTCGCCAGGCGCTCGAGCACCGTTGCGACACGGCTCGGCAGGTCGGAGTGCTGGCCGTAAGCCTGGCCATAGAGGAAGAGGCGGCGGCCGAGGAACACCCGGCCCTCCGCATCCGCCGCTTCCAGCACGCTGAGCTTCAGGAGCGCCGCGACGATCTCGTAGACGGTCGATCGCGGCGCCGCCAGGGCGGAGGCGATCTCGTTGGGACGGAGCGGGCGGCCCGCCTCGCGAAGCGCGTCGAGGATGTCGAACGCACGGTCGAGCCCGCGCGCCCGTCGGTTGGCGGTCTCGTCCGCGCGCTTGTCCATTCGGTCCCCGTTCCGTCCGCCTCCGGGCTTATTTCCGCTTGTAGGCGACGCAGTCAATCTCGACCTTGCAATCCACCATCATGGACGACTGCACGCAGGCGCGAGATGGCGGATGATCCCCGAAGTACTGGGCATAGACGCCGTTGAAGCTCCAGAAGTCTCGGGGATCGTCCAGCCAGACACCGACGCGCACGACATCCTCCAGCGTGTAGCCGGCCTCGGTGAGGATGGCGATCAGGTTCTCCATGGTCTTGCGAGTCTGCTGGACGATGCCGCCCGGCACGATCTCGCCGTTCTCCATGGCCACCTGGCCGGAGACGTAGAGCCAGCCGTCGGCCTCCACGGCGCGGGCGAAGGGCAGCGGCTTGCCGCCGGCCCCCGTCTCGCCGGCACCATAACGCTTGAGAGTCATGCGTCGGGATCCTGTTCTCTCAGTTGAAGCGGGAAGACTGAAGGAAGGCGGCCAGGCGCTCGGTCTTCGGCGCCGCGAACATCTCGCGCGGGTTGCCCTCCTCGCCGATGCGGCCGCCATTCATGAAGATGACGCGGCTCGACACCTCGTAGGCGAAGCGCATCTCGTGGGTGACGAGCATCATCGTCATGCCGTCCTCGGCGAGCGTGCGCACGACCTGGAGCACCTCGGCGACCAGTTCCGGGTCGAGCGCGGAGGTCACCTCGTCGAAGAGCATCAGGCGCGGGCTCATGGCGATGGCGCGGGCGATCGCGACGCGCTGCTGCTGGCCGCCCGAGAGCTTGGACGGGTAGTGGTCCTTGCGCGACAGGAGGCCGACCCGGTCGAGCCAGGTCTCGCCCAGCGCCCGCGCCTCGTCGCGCCCCATCTTGCGCACCAGGACGAGGCCGAGCGTGACGTTCTCGAGCGCCGTCATGTGCGGGAAGAGGTTGAACTGCTGGAAGGCCATGCCGGTCAGCGCCCGCTGGCGGGCGATGTCCTTGTCGCTCTTGCGCCGGCGCTGGCCGCCGCTGGTCGTGAAGCCGATCTCTTCGCCGTCGATGCGGATCGTGCCGCCCTGGAACTCCTCCAGCATGTTGATGCAGCGGAGCATCGTCGTCTTGCCGGACCCCGACGAGCCGATGATGGAGATCACCTCGCCGGCCCTCACGTCGCAATCGACGCCCTTGAGCACCTCCACCGAACCGTAGCTCTTGCGCAGGTCGCGGATCTCCAGAAGGTTCGCGGTCACAAGGTTCGCGGTCATGGGCGCGCCTCTCATTGGACGCTCACCCGGCGCTCGACGGCACGGCCGAGACGCTCGATGGCGTAGTTGACGACGAAGTAGAGAAAGCCGGCGAGAAGATAGAATTCGAGGCTGTGGAAGGCGCGGGAGATGACCTCCTGCGTGCGCAGGAGCAGTTCCGCCACACCGATGACGGAAAGGAGCGTCGAAGCCTTCACCATCTCGGCCGCCGTATTGACGAGCGGGGGCAGCGCGAGGCGCAGCGCCTGCGGTCCCAGGACGTACCGGAAGGTCTGGCCGAAGGTCAGACCGATCGCCTTGGCGGCTTCCGTCTGCCCCTTGTGCAGCGTTTGAAGTGCGCCGCGCGTGATCTCGCCGACATGCGAGGCGCAGAAGAGGGTGAGCGCGAGGACGCCCGCCTGGAAGGCCGAGAGGTCGAGTCCGACCGTGCCGAGAATGTAGAAGCTGGCGAGCACCAGGACGAGGACCGGCGTGCCGCGCACGATGTCGGTGTAGGCGCGGGCGAGGAGGCGCACGACGCGGTTGCCGTAGGTGAGCGCGAGGCCGAGCAGCGTGCCGAGCACCGTCCCGCCCAGGATGGCGAGCAGGGACACGGCGACCGTGGTGCCGAGCCCGTAGAGGAGCGGCCAGCGCGCGATCCAGACGATGTCGACGAAGGAGGGAGGGGCGTTCACGGGCTTCCCTCAGATGGCGAGGCGCGCTTCGACGCGGCGCAGGAGGGCGGCCAGGATCGAGCAGGTCGCGATGTAGAGACCGCTCGCCACGAGCCAGGTCTCGATCACCCGGAAGGTCTCGACGTTGATCTTGCGTGCTTCGAAGGTGAGTTCGGGCACGGCGATCGCCGCGGCGAGCGAGGTATCCTTGAACAGGCCGATGAAGGTGCTGCCGAGCGCGGGCAGGACGGCGCGAAACATCACCGGCAGGGTGATGCGTCGGCGGATCTGGCCTTCGGTGAGACCGATGGCGAGGCCCGCTTCGCGAAGCCCGCGCGGTACGCCGAGAAGCCCGCCGCGAAAGACCTCGGCGAGATAGGCGGCCGAGTAGAGCGCGAGCGCCAGCACGAACGAATTCTGCTTCGACAGGCGCAAGCCCAGCTGGGGCAGCGCGAAGAAGGAGAACAGCACGAGGACGAGCAGCGGCAGGTTGCGCAGGAGCGTGACGTAGGCGTTCGCGGGAACGGACAGGAGCCGGGATCGGCTGATCCGGCCGAAGGCGAGGACGAGGCCGAGGAGGCAGCCGATGCCGATGGCCGTGACGGCGAGGAGGAGACTCAGGCCGAGCCCCCACAGGAGGTCGTCGAAGTTCCGCCAGACGGCGTCGAAATTCAGGGTGTATCCCATCGGAATCGCTCGCGTGACGGAGGGGGCGGGACGGGGCGGCCCGGTCGAGGGCGTCCGGGACGCCGGATCGGCCCCCGACGGCTCTTCGCTCGCGCGCGCCGTGGCTTTCCCCGCGCCACGGACGTCTCGCGCGGAGCGCCTACTTGAACTCGACCGGGAAGCCGATCGCCGGCGGGGGCAGATCCTTGCCGAACCATTTCTTGAAGGACGCGGCATAGGTATCGAACTCGACGCCCGTCATCGCCTCGTGCAGCGCGGTGTTGACGAAGTTGAGCCAGTCCTGATCGCCCTTGGCGACGGCGCACGCATAGGTCTGCGGGCTCCAGTTGTAGCCGGCATCCTTGTATTGCCCGGGATTCTGCGTGACGTACCAGGCGATGGAGGACTGGTCGGTGGCGGCGGCATCCGCACGGCCCGACTGCAGCGCCTGATAGAGAAGGTCCTGCGACTCGTACTGGTCGACCGTCGCCTTGGGCAGCGCCTTCTGGACGAGCGCCTTGGCGTAGACGTTCTGCAGCACCGCGACGGTCACGGAGGAGCCCGCCGCCTTGAGGGCCGCGTAATCCGCGTAGGACCCTCCCTGCTTCAGCATCAGGCCGACGCCCTCGCGATAATAGGGAATGGTGAAATTGACCTGCTGGGCGCGTTCTCCCGTCACGGTCAGGAACTGGCAAGTCATATCCACCTTTCCGGTTGTTATGTTGGGAATGCGCGCGTCCGACGACTGAATGACGAACTTGACCTTGTCCGCATTTCCGAACAGCGCCTTGGCAACGATCTTCGCCATATCGATGTCGAAGCCCTGGAGCGTGTCGCCGGCATCCTTGAAGTGCCAGGGAGCATTGGTCGACCCGGTGCCGACCACCAGCGTCCCGCGCGCCAGGACGCTCTCGAGCTTGGCCGCCGAGGCCGCGTTCGGAAGAAGGGCGACGGACACAACCGTCGCGAGCCCCAGCATGACAGCCTTCGCATCCATCGCCATTCTCACCACGATAATGTCCCTTATAGCGGACACATGACCGCAATAGCGGAATGCCTTATCAACAGGCATGCCTTCTTGTTTGTCAACTGGCTTTGTGAGGGAGATTCGTACGAGGTGACCCAGAGATGCCGGCATTGGCCGTCGATCTCGCCGTCCGATGACCGTCCGAGCGGGAAGCGGGCCAACAGGCGCGGCAGACGTTCCGAGCAGAAGCGCGGGGGGCGATGCGAGGGTTGGCCCCTCCTTGCCACCGATCGTGTTTCCGCGCGCCGCACGATCTTCGGCAGGCGCGCAGCGATGGGGTCGCGATCGGGTCTCGGCCCGACCTGTGATGGATTCGCCGATCTTCCGCGGATCCGGGCAGCTTCGCTCGACGAAACGCGTTCGGCATTGCGCGAATCGCCGGCATCCGACCGGCCCGTCCCACGCGTCGTGGAACGGGTCGCGACGCTACGGGGCGATCCTTGTCGCGCGATGGGCAGGCCGCCGCCTCGACGCGCGCGACGAACATCCTCCCGGCCGGATCGTGGAACGCGTCCGGCCCGCTCGGACAGGTCTACGTCCGACCGTGCGTGGGGGTAGAACAGCGGGCGGGACGCCGCACCATGAGGGCCGACATCCGGGCAGGCGCGCACGCGATGCAGGCCGGCCGCCGCCATCGAAGGCAGGGCCCGTCATGCGCCTGAAGACCGATGGCTTCGGCCCTCCGAACCCTGAAACTACGCCCCGACCCGCACCGTCAGCGCGCCGAGGCCTCCCAGTTCCGCCCGCACCACCTCGCCCGCCTCGACCGGCAGCGGGACCGTGGTGGTGCCGGTGGTGACGACCTGGCCCCGGCGCAGGGTCAGCCCCTGCGCCGACAGGGCGTTGGCGAGCCAGGCGAGCGCGAGCCGCGGATCGTCGAGGGCGTTGCCGCCGCGGCCCTCATAGGGCGCCCTCCCCTCGGCACCGATCCGGGTCGGCATGGCGGCGAGGTCGAGGGCGCGCCAGCCCTCCGGCGCCGGGGGACCGAGGACGAAGAGGTGGGCGCAGGCGTTGTCGGCAATCAGCGCCGCCTCGCCGGCCCGCTCGAACGCCGCGAGGCGCGAGTCCGGAAATTCGATCGCCGGGTGGGCGGTGTCGACCGCCGCCATCACCTCGGCGACGGTATAGGGCTCCGCGCGAGGGGGCAGGTCGGCCCCCATCCGGAACGCGACCTCGGGCTCGGCCACCCGCATCTGGTTGTGGGCGAGCGGCACCACGTCCTCCGGCGAGAGAACGCGCTCGGCGAGCAGCCGGCCGGCGAGCGGCCCGTCGGCGCCGATATGGCGCTGGCCGGCGAGGCTCGTCGCGGCGATCTTCCAGCCGTAGAGGGGTTCGGCGCTGCGCGGCTCGAGCAGGGCCTGGATGCGGTAGGCCGCGTGGCGGTCGGCGGGGGCGAGGTCCGGCGGCAGGGCGGCGAGGAGGCGGCCCTCGCGCCAATGGTCCCAGAGCAGGTCGGAGATGGCCTGTTCCGTCATGCGGCCCTCCCGGTCAGGCCGCCATCGACGGGCAGCGCCACGCCGGTGATGTAGGCCGCCTCGTCGGAGGCGAGGAAGAGCGCCGCGTTGGCGACGTCCCAGGCGGTGCCCATCCGGCCCATCGGGCAGGCGGCGTCGCGGGCCCGCACCATCTCGTCCGGGTCCTGGTACTGGCCGGAGATCTGCTGGTGGATCAGCGGCGTGTTCATCAGCCCGGGCATGATCGCGTTCACCCGGATCCCGTCGCGCGCGTATTGCAGCGCGAGCCCGAGGGTGAAGTTGTTCACCGCGGCCTTGGCGGCGTAATAGGCGGCGTAAGGGTAGCCGGTGTAGCGGATCGCCGCCGTCGACGAGATGTTGACGATGCTGCCGGCACGCTGCGCCAGCATGTGCGGCAGGACGTGCTTGCAGGCGAGGAAGCAGGTGGTGAGGTTGAGGTCGAGGGCGCGGTGCCACTCGGCCTCGGTCAGCTCGATCGGCCCGCCCATCTGGGCGTAGCCGACATTGTTGTGCAGCACGTCGATGCGCCCCTGCGCCGCCATCACCTCGGCGACGAGGGCGGCGACCGCGGCCGAATCGGTGGCGTCGCAGGCCGCGGCCGTCGCCGCGCCGTCCTCGCGCCGGATGATCTCGGCGGTTTCCTCGGCCGCCTCGCGCCGCAGGTCGACGCAGACCACCCGGGCGCCGTGGCGCGCGAAGGTCACCGCCGCGGCCTTGCCGTTGCCCCAGCCCGGCCCCGACGAGCCGGCGCCGAACAGCAGCGCGACCTTGCCCTCGAGCCGCCGCACGCCCGGAGCGTATCCGCCCTCCCCCATCGTCTTCCTCCCCCGGTGCCCCTCGCGCGGGGGCCCTCGTGTCGTCGCGCCTGTCGGCGCGTTGCCGGGCAGCCTATAGAGATCGGGGACCGGCCGCAAAGCCAAGACGCCTGCAAAGCCAGGATGCCCGCAAAGCCAAGACGCCCGCGTGGCCGAGACCCCCGCGTGGCCGAGACGCCCGCGAAACCAGGACGGCCGGAAGAGGAGACGCCATGCCGACCCGCATCATCGCCAAGACCCCGCCCCGCCTCGACGCCGACCTGATCGCGCGCTTTGCCTCCGTGCCGGTGGCGGTGGTGGTCGATCTCCTGGAGGGCCGTACCCAGGTCGATCCGGCGATCCGGCCGCTCAGGCGCATCGCCGGGGGCCCGACGCTCTTGGGCAGCGCCGTGACGGCGGTCTGCGATCCGAAGGATTACGGCGCCGTGCACCACGCCATCGCGGTGGCGCAGGCCGGCGACGTGGTGGTGATCGATGCCGGGGGCAGGAGCGACGTCGCGATGATCGGCGACCTGCTGTCGACGGCGGCGCGCCGCAAGGGGATCGTCGGCCTCGTCGTCGACGGGGCGGTGCGCGACACCGGCATCCTCGGCGGCTGGGGCGATTTCGCGGTGTTCACCCGCCACGTCACCGCCCGCGGCCCGGCCTCGAAGGACGGCGGCACCGTCGACGCCCCGGCGACGATCGGCGGCGCCACAATCCATCCCCGCGACCTGATCCTCGGCGACGACGACGGCGTCGTGGTGATCCCGCGGGACGCCGCCGAGGGCCTGATCGCGAAGGCCGAGGAGCGGGCGCAGGCCGAGATCGGCTGGGAGAAGCGCCTCTCGGCCGGCGAGACCACGCTCGCGGTGTTCGGGGTACCGGACGCGGTGGGGGGCTAACTTCCCCTCGCCTCCTCGACCGTGACCCGGGGCACCGCGAAGCGGTCCCCGGTACGGACGTAGAGGTCGCCGTAGAGCCGGCCCACCGGCAGGAAGGCGTTCTCGCGCAGGTGGCGCCCGTCCGGGGTGAAGAGGTCGTCCCGGGCGTGCAGCGACACGACCTGCCCGAGCACGATGCGGCGCTCGGGGGAGAGGTCGATCACCGTGTGGGTGCGGCAGCCGAGGCTCGCCGGTGACCCGGCGATGCGGTGAGGCCGCACGCCGGTGCAGGGGAGCAGCGTCAGCCCCGCGGCCGGGATCTCGCTCTCGCCGGGCGGGAACTCGGCGGCGCAGACCGTCATCGCCGGCACCATCCCCTCGTCGACGAGGTTGACCACAAACTCGCCGGTCTCGGCGATGGCGCGGGGCGTGTCCTTGAGCGTGCCGTCGGAGCGCAGGTTGAAGCTCAAGGCGACGACCGGCGGCTCCTCGGCGAGCACCTGGAAGAAGCTGATCGGCGCCGCGTTGTCGAGGCCGGCCGCGGAGCGGGTGGTGACGAGGGCGATCGGCCGGGGCGTCACCAGGGCGGTGAGCAGACGGTAGCGATCGCGGGGGGCGAGGTCGTCGAAGCGGAGGTCCATGCCCTCATCCTACGTCCGGCAACGCGCTCTTCGGCAGCAGCATGTGCACGCCCTTGTTGCCGTCCACCGTCTGGGTGACGCGCAGGTTCCCGGCCAGGGAGCACAGCATGTAGGCCTGGTTGCGGGTGAGGCGGGTGCGGGCGCAGACGTGGCGGATCATCTCGCGGACCGCCTGGCGCATCGCCTCGTCCAGGCTCTCGTGCAGGCCGATCGACATCAGGTCGGTCGGCGTCTCGGCGAAGGGCCAGTCGAAGGACAGGTCCTTGCGGACCGTCAGCCGGAAGGTGCCGGTGAGGCCGGTCTCGAGCGCCGTGATGCAGACCTCGCCGTCGCCCTGCACGCCGTGGCCGTCGCCGGCATAGAAGCCCGCCCCGTCAGCGAGGACCGGCAGGTAGAGGGTTGTGCCGACCTTCAGCTCCTTGTTGTCCATGTTGCCGCCGAAGCGGCGCGGCACCGGCGAGGTCACCCGGCCCCAGGCCGGCGGCGGCGCGGTGGCGAGGATGCCGAAGAACGGATCGAGCGGCAGTTCGGTGCCCCAGGGCAGAACCGCGACGCCGCGGGCGACGTCGATATCCGGATGGATGGTCTCGTAGTCGGTGAACTCGTCCGGCAGGGTGCCGAGCAGCGGCAGGATCGCGACGAAGCCCCAGTCCATCCGGAATTGCAGGTCGAGGATGTCGACCTGGAGCACGTCGCCCGGCACCGCGCCGCGGACATGGACCGGCCCGGTGACGAAGTGGGGCCCGAGGCCCGGCGAGAGCGCGTCGAGCGCCGCGAGGTAGTCGGCCGGATGGCGAGAGGGGTCGGGATGGAGCGAGGCCCGGCCGCCGGCCGGGTGCGAGTGCAGCGTGACGGTATCGCCGGATTCCACCGTCAGCACCGGCGGCAGGGCGGCATCGAAATAGCCCAGCACCATCGTGTCGGGCGTGGCGGGGATCTCGTGGTGCGTCGGCATGGGATCCTCCCGGGAGCGTTAGCCCTTTATCGCCTGCAAGAGCCGAGCCGCGGGAGAAGACAGCGGCGTGCCGCCGGCGCATGATGCCGGCAAAATCGGGGGAGGCGCGCGATGGCGCAGATCTGGATCGAGGCGGCGCTCAACGGGCCGTGGGGGCGCGAGCGCCAGCCCGGCATCCCGATCACGGTCGAGGAGGTGGTGGCCGACGGGCTCGCGGCGGCCGCGGAAGGGGCGGCGATCGTCCACGTCCACGCCTACGATCCGCGGACCGGGCGCCAGAACGACGCCTGGGAGACCTATGCCCGCATCATCGAGGGCATCCGGGCGAAGGCCGACGTGATCGTCTATCCGACGATCCCGCTCGCCGGCTCGGACTACGCCGCGAGCGCGGCGAGCCGCTACGCCCATACCGAGGAGCTGGCCCGGCGCGGCCTGATCGAGTGGGCGGTGTGCGATCCCGGCTCCACCACCTTCCTGCGCCACGACGAGGCCGCGGAGCCGGAGAGCGGCTTCATCTACCAGAACCCGATGCCCGACATCCGCGAGGGCCTGCGCATCGCCCGCACCCACCGGATCCGGCCGGGCTACGCCATCTACGAGCCGGGCTTCACCCGCCTGGGTGCGGCGCTCGCCGCCCTGGAGCCGCGCCCGCCCGTTCCGGTCTACCGCTTCATGTTCTCGGACGAGTTCGCCTGGGGCTTCCCGCCCCGGCCGGCCTATCTCGATGCGCATCTGGCGCTGCTCGCCGAATGCGCACCGGGCGCGCCCTGGATGGTGGCGGGTCTCGGCGTCGACATCCTGCCCCTGGTGCCGGCGGCGGTGGTGCGGGGCGGCCACGTCCGGGTCGG
>NZ_JTHF01000339.1 GCF_001043895.1 Methylobacterium indicum | reverse complement strand
CGGCCCCCCCGCCCGCCGCCTCGAACGACGCGGCGGGCGGGGTGGCCGGGGTGGTGGGGCGGACGCTCGAACCCAGAGCTTTCTCGAACGGCAGGGAGCGGTACAGCAGCGGGTCGGCGGTATCGTCGAAGAGCGGCCGGTAGCCGAGGGAGGCGTAGAGCGCCGTCGCCTCGGGCTGGCGAAACCCCGTGGTCAGGTAGGCCCGCCCGTAGCCGAGCCGGACGGCGCTCTCCTCGAGCTCCCGGACGACGAGCTTCGCGAGTCCCTGGCGGCGCAGGTCGGGCCGGGTCCAGATGCGCTTGAGTTCGACCGTCGCGTCGTCGTGGCTCATGAACGCGCCGCCGGCGATGGTCTCCCCGTCGCGCACGACGAGCAGGAAGTCCCCGAGCGGCGGGCGATAGGCCTCGGCGGGGTAGCGCAGGATCTCGGCCCGGGCGCCGCCCGGCCGGCTCACCGCGCCGTAGCGGCCGTCATACTCGGCCACCAGCCCGTCGAGGAGGGGTTGGGCGGCAGCCTCCAGGGGCGACGAGCGGACGATGACGTCGGTCATGGTGGGCTCCGGAATCGGGGAATTCGGCACAGGGTCGCGCGCCGGCGCGCAGGCATCGGACGACATCAACCGAAGAAGTTCGCCGCGCCACGTTCGTTTTGATGATGATTATCGCAGATCGCCCAGGACTTATCTCGCGCTTGGCGGGGCGTTCCTGGAAAAAGCGTGCGGTCTGGCTTTTTCGACTATCGAGATATTCAACCAGGATCGCGGATCGCGTCAATGAAAGCGATCTCTCTTTTTGCGTGGGTTCGAAGGACGAACAGGCTGCCGGCACCGGCCCACGTGGGAAACCCGCCATCCATCCGCGATCGCCGCGCGGTTCGGACGAAGGACGAGGCGCGTCCGCAGCGCCTCATCGCTTCCGGCGAAAGCCGGCGCCGGGATGGCTGTCGGCCAGGTGCGCACCGCGTCCGGAAAACAGCTTCTCCCGCAACGTCCCCTCGCGATAGGCGGTCTTGAACACGCCGCGGGCCTGCAACTCGGGCACGAGCAGGTTCACCACCGCGTCGAGCGATTCCGGCATCACCGTGCGCACGAGGTTGAAGCCGTCGACGTCCGTCTCGTCCACCCAGGACAGGAGCTCGTCCGCAACCTCGTTGGCCGAGCCGACCACCACCGCCGCCCGCGCGCCGGCCGGCGTGAAGTCGAGGAGGTCGCGCACCAGGGTCGGCCGCTCGGCGCGGGTGAGGTTCTCCACCGTCGAGCGGATCGCGTTGGTGCGTCGGAAGGCGAGGGGATCGTCGAGGGACAGGCCCGAGAGGTCGATCCCGGTCCAGCCGGACACGAGCGCCAGCTGGCCCGATGCATCGATGTAGCGCCGGTACTCGTCGCGCAGGTCGCGGGCCTCGGCCGAGGTTGCTGCGACGATCACCGTGGCGCCGAGGAAGGTCAGGACGTCGTAGGGGTCGCGCCCCGCCTCCCGGGCCGCCTCGCGCACGCTTCGCACCGCCTTCGCGGCGGCGGGCTTTGTCGGGCCGTTGAGGAAGACGCTCTCGGCGTGGCGCCCGGCGAACCGCACGCCCCGCTCCGAGGTGCCGGCTTGATAAAGAACCGGCGTGCGCTGCGGCGAGGGCTCGGCGAGATGGCGCGCATCGACCTTGTAGTACGGGCCATCATGCACGATGCGGTGCACCTTGTCCGGCCGCGTGAACACGCCCGCCGCCCGGTCCCGCACGACCGCGCCGTCCTCCCAGGAGCCCTCCCACAGCTTGTAGACCGCCGCCATGAAGTCCTCGGCCGCCTCGTAGCGCTGGTCATGGTCGCGCGAGACCGGCAACCCCATGCCGCGGGCGCCGCTGTCGAGGTAGCCCGTCACGATGTTCCAGCCGAGGCGGCCACCGGTGAGGTGGTCGAGGGTCGTGAAGCGGCGGGCGAACTGGAACGGGTGGTCGTAGGTCAGGTTCGACGTGATGCCGAAGCCGAGATGGCGCGTGACGTGCGCCATGGCCGAGACCGCGAGGACCGGGTCGGCGTTGGGCGCCTGGGCGCCGGCGAGGAGCGCGGCGTCGCCATTGCCCGCATAGACGTCGTAGAGACCGAACACGTCGGCGATGAACAAACCGTCGAGGAAGCCACGTTCCGCCGTTTGCGCCAGGTCCGTCCACCAGGACAGCGTGTTGTAATCGGCCTGGGTGTCGCGCGGGTGGCGCCACAGGCCGGCCCAGTTGTGCGACGGGGCTGCCATCTGGAAGGCGTTCAGGCGAAGCTCGCGGCGCATCGTCATCGTCTCGACCGAATCTCTCACCGCGGCTCGCGGCGGCGTCTCGTGGACGATGTCGCCGATGAAGATGCGCAAGTCAAATTAGTTTATCGGAATTATCAACTATCCGTCCTATATTCTCGACCGCGGTATCGCCGGCGGCCATCCCACGATACGGCATCGCCCCGGCGTGCTGCCGGGGGCTACTCCGCGGAACGCCTCACGCTAGCGACTTCGCCGACCGGCCTGTGGCAGGCGGCCGCGAGCCGAGATGGGAGCGCAGGGTGGTACCCTCGTACTCGGTGCGAAAGAGGCCGCGTCGGCGCAGCTCGGGCAGAACGAGCTCGATGAAGTCGTCGAGCCCGCCCGGCAGGGTCGGCGGCATGATGTTGAAGCCGTCGGCGCCCCCGGCCCGGAACCGCGCTTCCATCTCGTCGACGATCTGTGCCGGCGTGCCGACGATCTGCGAATGGCCGCGCGCCCCGGCGATGCGCAGGTAGAGTTGGCGCAGGCTCAGCCCCTCGCGCCTGGCGAGATCGAGCATCAACTGCTGGCGCGACTTGGCGCCCTCGGTCGCGGGCAGTTCCGGCACCGGACCTTCGGGATCGAAGCCCGAGAGGTCGTGGCCGACCATGCGGCTGAGGAGCGCCAGCCCCACCACCGGGTCGATCAGCGCCTGCAACGCCTCGAACTTGTCGCGCGCTTCCGACTCGGTGCGGCCGACGACGGGAAACAGCCCCGGCATCACCTTGAGGTCGTCGGGCGAGCGGCCGAACCGGGCCATCCGCCCCTTCAGGTCACGAGTGAACTCGACCGCTTCGGCGAGGGTCTGGTTCGCCGTGAACACGATCTCGGCGGTGCGCGCCGCCAGATCCTTGCCGGGACCCGACGAGCCGGCTTGGACGAGCACCGGCTGGCCTTGCGGCGTGCGCGAGATGTTGAGGGGGCCGCGGACCTCGAAATGCTTGCCCTTGTGGTCGAGGGGCCGGAACCCGTCGGGCTTCGAGAACTGGCCCGACGCCTTGTCGATCACGACCGCATCGTCGTCCCAGGTGTTCCACAGCCCCAGCACCACGTCGACGAATTCTTCCGCCCGCTCGTAGCGGTCGGCGTGGCGGGCGATCTTGTCGTTGCCGAAATTCGCCGCCTCCAGGTCGGTCGCCGAAGTGACGAGGTTCCAGCCGGCGCGGCCACCGCTCAGGTGGTCGAGGGAGGCGAAGCGGCGGGCGACGTTGTAGGGCTCGTTGAAGCTCGTCGAGGTGGTGGCGACGAGGCCGATGCGGCTCGTGACCGCCGCGAGGGCCGAGAGCAGGGTGACGGGCTCGAAATGCGTCGAGCGGGCGGTGCGCTCGCTGGAGCGCAGGTCGGCATCGCGGATGCCGGTGCCGTCCTCCAGGAAGATCAGGTCGAACTTGGCGGCCTCGGCGCGCTTGGCCCAGCTCACGTACCGGTCGAGGTTGATCCCGCCATCGGCCTCGCTCGACGGGTGGCGCCAGCCGGCGACGTGGTGGCCGGTGGCGTAGAAGAAGGCGCCGAGGCGCATCGTACCCTGTGTCATCGCTCGCTCGAATGCCGGGACCTGTGCCGCCTCCTCGGGCGCAGTTTTCCACCTGGAGGCCTTTTCCATCCTATCGGGCTCGTCTCGTCAGGCTTGTCCTATCGGACTTGCCCCCAGCGCCGGACCGTCACCCTCTCCAGGCTCGCGAACACCACCGTCTCGACCACGAGGCCGATGGCGATGACGAGAAGCAGGCCGGCAAAGACCCGGTCGGTGTAGAGCTCGTTGCGGTTCTGGAAGATGTACCAGCCGAGGCCGCCCCGGCCC
Source organism: Methylobacterium indicum (assembly GCF_001043895.1). Classification (GTDB taxonomy): domain Bacteria; phylum Pseudomonadota; class Alphaproteobacteria; order Rhizobiales; family Beijerinckiaceae; genus Methylobacterium; species Methylobacterium indicum. The sequence goes on along the minus strand of NZ_JTHF01000339.1, from coordinate 290 downwards.
GACGAGGCGCCGAAGACCAGTTCCGCTGCGATCAGCGTGCGCCAGGCGAAGGCCCAGCCGATCTTGAGCCCCGACAGGATCGCCGGCAAAGCCGCCGGGACCAGGATCTGGCCGACGTAGCGTAAGCCTTCGAGCCCGTAATTGCGCCCGGTCATGCGGAGCGAATCCGGTACGGCCTGGAAGCCCGCATAGGTGTTCAGCGCCAGCGGCCACAGCACCGCGTGGACGAGCACGAAGATCAGGCTGCCCTGTCCGAGCCCGAACCACAAGAGCGCCAGCGGCAGGAGCGC
>NZ_JTHF01000338.1 GCF_001043895.1 Methylobacterium indicum | reverse complement strand
ACCTGTTGCACCGTCGCAGACAAAGAGACGCTTCGCGGCTTTTCGTGCTGGATTCCGGATCTCCTTCCGCTTCGCTTCAGTCGTCCGGAAAAGGGGTTGGTTTGCAATGGGTCATGAAGCCTGGCTGCACGGTTCCCGGCCAGGGTCGTGTACCGTTGGCAGGCCAACGCTTCGCCCGCTTAGGCTCTTGCCGTGTCGCAGATTTTCGGCGCCGAACCGGTCACCACTCCGGCGAAATCTGCTTAGGATCGGCGGCGATCCCCGCCCGGGCCGCCCCGGCGCAGGGCGCGCGCGTCACCGGTCGAGCCGATGCGCCACCACGGCGAGGCCCGCCACCGCGAGCGCCAGGACCGCGCCGATCAGCGGCAGGTCGGCGTAGACGACGCCCGCCGTGATGGCGACGCCGCCGAGCCAGGCGCCGAGCGCGTTGCCGAGGTTGAAGGCGCCCTGGTTCATCGTCGAGGCGAGGTTGCGGGCGCCGTCGGCGGTGGTGAGCACCCGCATCTGCAGCGGCGCCACCAGCGCGAAGGCGAGGATGCCCCAGACGCCGATCGCCGCGGTGGCCGGCACCAGGGCGGCGCTCCCCGGCACCAGGGCCAGGATCGCCAGGAGGGCCAGCAGCACCGCCGCGAGGGCGAGGCCGAGGCCGATCACCGAGGGCAGCATCCGCCAGTCGCCGAGGCGGCCACCCAGGACGTTGCCGAGGGTCAGCCCGACGCCGAACAGGAGCAGCACGCCGGTGATCGCCGAGGGGCTGGCCCCCGCGGCGGCGGCGAGCATCGGCGCCACGTAGGTGAAGACGCTGAACAGGCTGGCGGAGGCGAGCACGCTCAAGAGCATCGCCAGCACCACCTGCGGGCGGCGCAGGACCCGCATCTCCGACAGGAGGCTGCCGGATTCCCGCGGCAGGTGCCGGGGCAGCCAGGCGAGGAGCGCCGCGGCGGCGGCGAAGCCGATGCCGACCACCGCCCAGAACGTCGCGCGCCAGCCGAGCGCGTGGCCGAGCGCGGTGCCGAAGGGCACGCCGAGCACGTTGGCGAGGGTGAGCCCGGTGAACATGACCGCGATCGCGCTGGCCTTGCGGTGCGGCGGCACCAGATCGGCGGCCACCACCGAGCCGAGGCCGAAGAAGGCGCCGTGGCAGAGCGCCGTGACGATGCGGGCGAGCATCAGCAGGCGGTAATCGGGGCTCAGCGCGCAGAGCGCGTTGCCGAGGATGAACAGCCCGACCAGCACCAGGAGCGCCCGGCGCCGGTCGAGGCGGCCGAGCAGCACCGCCACCACCGGCGAGCCGAAGGTGACGCTGAGCGCGTAGCCCGAGACGAGCAGCCCGGCGGTGGGGATGTCGACGCGGAGGTCGGCCGCCATCTCGGGCAGGAGCCCCATGATGACGAACTCGGTGGTGCCGATACCGAACGAGGCCGCCGCCAGCGCGAGGAGCGCCAGGGTCACGGGCCGTCCGCCGGACGCGGCGCGGGCGGGTTCGTCGAGGGTGTACTGCATCGCCGTCCTCATTGCTGCGATGCAGCATAAAGACGGTGGCGTCCCGGGTTCAGCCGCTCTCGCGCATGGCAGGCCTGCCCGACACCGGGGGCGTCAGCGCAAGGCGGCCCGGGGGCCGGCGGCGGCGGGGAGGGCGGCGAGCGCGTCGCGAACGATCGATTCGGTGAGGATCTGCGGCAGCACGGCGACGCCGCCGCGCCCGTCGTAGAGCAGGTAGAGCGGCACGCCCGAGCGGCCGTTGGCCTCGAGCACCCGGGTGATCTCCGGGTTCTGGTTGGTCCAGTCGCCCTTGAGTTGCGCCACGTCGCGGGCCTTGAAGGCCGCCTGGACGGCGTCGGCCCGCAGGGTGGCGCGGTCGTTGACCTGGCAGGTGATGCACCAGGCCGCCGTCATGTTGACGAAGACCGGGCGGTGCTCGGCCAGCAGCCCGTCGAGCCGGGCCTGGCTGAACGGCTCGACCCCGTCGGCGGAGGCGACCGCCACCGGCCCGGCGCGGTCCCGGTCGAGCACGGCCAGGAGCCCGGCGAGGCCGAACAGAGCCACGAGTACCGCGACCTGAGCCCCCCGCCGGCCGAGCCCCTCGGCCGTCCGGCCGCGCTCGATCGCCCAGGCGCCGAACCCGACGAGGACGAGGCCGGTGAGGCCGGCCATCAGCCCGGTCGGGCCGACCTGCTGGCTCAGCACCCAGACGAGCCAGGCCACCGTGAGGTAGAGCGGAAAGGCCAGAAGCCCCTTGAGCGTCTCCATCCAGGCGCCGGGCCGGGGCAGGCGCCGCAGAAGTGCCGGCCAGGCCGCCAGCAGGGCGAAGGGCAGGGCGAGGCCGAGGCCCAGCGCCGCGAAGACCGTGAGGGCCACGGCCGCTCCCTGCGTCAGGCCGTAGCCGACCGCCGCGCCCATGAACGGCGCGGTGCAGGGCGTGGCGACCACCGTCGCCAGCACGCCGGTGAAGAACGAGCCCTCGAGCCCCGTGCGCCGGGTCAGACCGTCGCCGAGGGCGGCGGCCCGGCCGCCGAGATGCCAGACCCCCGACAGGCTCAACCCCATGGCGAGGAGCCCGTAGGCGAGGCCGGCCACCACCAGGGGCGATTGCAGCTGGAAGCCCCAGCCGATCTGCGCGCCGCCGGCCCTGAGCGCGATCAGCACCGAGGCGAGGCCCAGGAAGGTGGCGAGCACGCCCGCCGCGTAGGCGAGGCCGTGCAGCCGCACCCGGCCCGGGCTCTCGCCGGAATGGCGCACCAGGCTCAGGACCTTGATCGACAGGACCGGGAAGACGCAGGGCATCAGGTTGAGGAGGAGCCCGCCCAGGAAGGCGAGGAGGGCGGCCTGCCACAGGCCCTCGGCCTCGGCCGGCCCGACCGCGGGGGCCGCCGGAGGCGTGGGCGACGCCTGCGCGGGAGCGGCGGAGGAGGCCGGAGCGGGCGCCGCCTCGCCCAGCGCATAGGCGCGGCGGACCGGGCCGGAGGCGG
>NZ_JTHF01000337.1 GCF_001043895.1 Methylobacterium indicum | reverse complement strand
TGCCGGCCTGGCCGCAGGTCGATCACGGCAAGTTCGGCCCGGTGCGACGCGAAGCCTTGTCGCGCATCCAGCAGATCTCCGGCCAGGCGCTGACCCGCAACTGGCTGACGATCCCGCACGTCACCAATTTCGACCATGCCGACGTCACCGAGACCGAGGCCCTGCGCCGCGAGCTGAACGGGGCCGCCCGCCCCGGCAGCCACAAGGTCACCATGGTGGCGATCCTGATCAAGGCGGCGGCGGCGGCGCTCCGGGCCTATCCGCGCTTCAACGCGGCGCTCGACGGCGACGACCTGATCTTGAAGGATTACGTCCATGTCGGCTTCGCGGTCGACACGCCGCGGGGCCTCCTGGTGCCGGTGGTCCGCGATTGCGACCGCAAGGGCCTCGTCGAGATCGCCCGGGAGATGGGGGAGCTCGCCGAGCAGGCACGCACCGGCACGCTGCCGCCCGCCGCCATGCAGGGCGGGGGCTTCTCGGTCTCCTCGCTCGGCGGCATCGGCGGCGACGGCTTCACGCCGATCATCAACGCGCCCGAGGTGGCGATCCTGGGCGCGGCGCGCTCGCGCATCGAGCCGGTCTGGGACGGCAGCACCTTCCAGCCGCGGCTGATCCTCCCCTTGAGCCTGTCCTGGGACCATCGGGCGGTGGACGGCGCGGCGGCAGCCCGCTTCCTCTCCCACCTCGCCGCGGTGCTCACCGACCTGCGCCGGGGCGCCCTGTGATCCGGCCGCTCGCGCCGGCCGACCACCCGGCCCTGGCGCGGCTCTTCGAGGAGATGCAGGCCTATTACGCCGTGCCCTGCCCGCCCCGCGAGGACATCGAGGCGTCGCTCGCCGGGCGCCCGGCCGGGACCGAGATCCTGGTGGCGGAGGACGGCGCGGCCCTCGCCGGCTTCGCGGCCTTCTCGGCGATCTATCCCGGCCCGGGTCTCGCGGGCGGCCTCTTCCTGAAGGAGCTGTTCGTCGGCGCGCGCCACCGCGGCGGCGGACACGGCCGCGCCCTGGTGCGGGCGGTGGCGGTGGAAGCGGTGGCGCGCGGGTTGAAGCGCGTCGACTGGACGGCGGATGCCGGGCAGCCGGCGCTGCTCGCGTTCTACGAAAGCCTCGGCGCGGCGCCCAAGCCCGACAAGGTCTTCTTCCGGCTGGACGGGGAGGGACTGGCGCGGCTCGGCGGGGCGGAGTGACGGGGCGTCGCGGCCCGGACTGTCGATCGGCGGGTCCCCGGCATCACCGGAGGTCCGGCGCCACGCCCTGGTCGATGAGCCCGAGGCGCGGCACCACCGTGCCGGGGGCGAGGATCGCGCCGGGCGCCACCACGGCATTGGCGCCGAGCCGCGTCCCGTCCCCGACGAGAGCGCCGAACTTCGCGCAGCCGGTCTCGATCGTGGCCCCATCGTGCCGGAATGCCACCGTGGCGCCGGGCCATTCGTTGCGGTGGTTGGCGACGACCGCGCCGGCCTCGAGGTTGACGCCCCGGCCGATCACGCTCTCGCCGACGAAGTTGAGATGGGCGAGCGCCGTGCCGGCGAACAGGAACGAGGCCTTCAGCTCCGATCCCGGCCCGATCGTGCAGGCCTCCTCCAGCCAGGCGCCGCCCCGCAGGGTGGCGCCGTGGCCGATGACGCAGCGCGGCCCGACGACGAGCGGGCCCTTGAGCACCGCGCCGGGCTCGACCCGGGCGCTGTGATGCACGGCGATCCCGTCGGCGACGGAAAACGCCTCGCCGAGGCGGGTCAGCAGCCGGCGGACGATGGCGTCCGCCGCAGAGGTGAGCGCCCAGGGCGGCTCGGCGGCCCAATCCGCCAGGGCGGAGGTGCCGAAAGCCGGGATGTGTCGGGCGAGCAGGCTCACGGCCGTCCCGGTCCCGTCGCGCAGATCAGTCGCAGACGCGCACGCGGCGGATGTAGACGTCGCCGAACTCGTCGATCATCCGGCGGCGGACGGTGTAGCATTCGGGGCCGTAGGCCGGGGCGTAGCCGTAGGCCGGCCCGCCATAGACGGGGGTGTAGCCGTAGGCCGGGGCGGGCGCATAGCCGTATCCGTAGCCATAGGCCGGGCGCGCGCCGGCCGCGATGGCGCTGCCGAGGGCGAGGCCGCCGACCGCCCCGAGGGCGAAGGCCGGCCCGGCCCGCCAGCGCGCCTCGGCCGGAGCCGCGCCGGCCAGGGTCACGCTCGCCAGAGTGGCCGCGGCCACGCAGATGGATGCGATGCGCTTCATGGCAGATCCCCATGACGTAAGGGTGGAACAAGCATTCGCGAGCGCCCGAGACCGGATGACCGTGATCCCTGCGGCTCGACGACACCGTTATCGCGCCGCCACGCTGAACGATGGCTGAAGCGCGGCCACAGAATTCCTTCAGCCTGTTACGCGGCGTCGGCCGTCGGCTTCGCCCGGACGATGCGGTGGCCCGACACCTCGGCGCCGGCCTCCGGGGCGAGGCGGCGGAACGACAGGGCCGAAATCCCGGAGACGACCGCCACCGCCAGGAAGGCGGGCCCGAAATCCTCCGCCCGGATGTCGCCGCGGCCGTGCCACTCGGCCGCGGACTGGAGCACGAAGGCCCCGAAGGCGACGCCGATGCTCAAGGAGAGCTGCTGGGCGACGCTGGCGAGGCTCGTCGCCGCGCTCATGTCGCGCGGATCCACGTCGGCGTACGCGATGGCGTTGACGGCGGTGAATTGCAGCGAGCGGAAGCAGCCGCCGACGAGGAGCACCGCGATGATGACGGCGTGCGGCGTGCCGGCGGTGAACAGGCCGTTCACCGCGAGCAGGCATGCCGCGACCACCGCGTTCAGCGTCATCACCGCCCGGAAGCCGAAGGCGCGCAGGATGCGCGCCGCGATGGTCTTCATGAACAGGGCGCCGGCGGCGGCCGCGAAGGTGATGAGGCCCGAATGCAGCGGGTCGAGCCCGAAGCCGAGCTGGAGCATCAGGGGCAGCAGGAACGGGATCGCCCCGGTGCCGATGCGAAACAGGCTGCCGCCGAGCACCGCCGCCCGGAAGGTCGGGTAGCGCAGCAGATCGAGGCGGATCACCGGGTGCTCCACCCGGCGGCTATGGGCGAGGTAGAGCCCGCACAGCACGACCCCCGCCCCGGTGCAGGCCCAGGACAGGACCTCCGGCAGGAGGTGGCGCCCGCTCGAGGCGAGGCCGAGCATCAGGCTGGCGAGGCCGGCCCCCGACAGGACGAAGCCGAGGAGGTCGAGGGGCGGGCGCGCCTCCTCCTTGATGTCCTGGAAGTAGCGGGTCGCGAGCAGGATGCCGGCGAGCCCGATCGGCAGGTTGATGAAGAAGATCCAGCGCCAGTGCAGGGCGGTGGTGATGAGGCCGCCGAGCGGCGGCCCGATCACCGGGCCGACGAGGGCCGGGATGGTCAGGGTGGCGAGCGCCTGGACGAGCTCGCCCTTCGGCACGCTGCGCAGGAGCACGAGGCGCCCGACCGGCACCATCATCGCCCCGCCCATGCCCTGCAGGAAGCGGGCGGCGACGAACCAGCCGAGCGAGTTCGAGGCCGCGCAGGCGAGCGAGCCGGCCATGAACACCGCCAGCGCCCAGCGGAAGACCGTCCGGGCGCCGTAGCGGTCGGCGGCCCAGCCGCTGATGGGGATGAAGATCGCGAGGCTGACGAGGTAGGAGGTCAGGGCCAGCTTCAGGGCGATCGGATCCTCGCCCATATCCGCGGCGATCGCCGGCAGCGACGTCGCGAGCACGGTCGAATCCGTGTTCTCCATGAACAGGGCCGTCGCGACGACGAGGGGGACGATCCGGGCGGTGCGCATGGCGCCGTATCTAGCGCTCGCCGGAGGCACCGGAAGCGCGAATCGGCGGGGCCTGCCCCGTCATCCCTGCGGGGCAGGCCGATGCCGGCGCTACGCGGCCGCCACCGGCACCGGCCGCGCCCCGTCGCCGGCCGCGCGCCGGGGCGCCGGGGCGTGGGCCACCGGCAGCACGCCGTCGTCGGCGAGCGCCACGAAGCGGCTGCCGTCATAGGCCAGCAGCGCACCGGTCTCGATCTCGAAGAACCAGCCGTGGAGGGCGAGCCGTCCCTTGGCGAGCGCCGCCGCCACGCTCGGATGGGTGCGCAGATGGGCGATCTGCGCCACCACGTTCTCGAGGGCCAGCGCCCGCAGGCGCTCGGTCGGGCCGATGTCGTCCGGGTAGGCTTCGCAGACGATGCGGTCGGCGGCGTGGCTGTGGCGCAGCCAGGCGGCGACGTTCGGCATCGCGTCGAGGGCGCCGGGCTGCATCAGACCCTTCATGGCGCCGCAATCCGAGTGGCCGCAGACCACGATGTCGCGCACCCCGAGCGCCACCACCGCGTACTCGATCGCCGAGGAGACGCCGCCGTTCATCTGCGAGAAGGGCGGCACAATGTTGCCGGCGTTGCGGCAGACGAACAGCTCGCCGGGCCCGGCCTGGGTGATGTGCTCGGGCGAGACCCGGGAATCGGCGCACGCGATGATCAGGGCCTTCGGCTGCTGCCCGTCGCGCACGAGGCGCTGGTACATCTGCCGCTGGCCCGGAAACACGCTGCCGCGGAAGGTCGAGATGCCCTGGATGATGCTGCTGTCCACGGGGTGTCCTTGTGCAGGAATGAGAGGGATGCGGGCGACGCCTCCACCCGTCGGAGGGAGGTGCCAGGCCGGACCGGGCCTGGCTTCCTCCCGCCGACGGCGCAGAGGAAAATGAATATCCGTCGATTTTCATCAGTCTTGCCCGGCGAGGCATCGTCGCTCCGCCGATGACACCGAGAATGGGGGATGGACCATCCGGGGGATGTGCGGGCACGCACCCGGGCTCATCTGACGAAATAATCCCGGCCTCGGTCTCTCGGGTGCGGCCGCGCACGCTCCGACCGGTCGATCGCGTGGCGATATCGGATGAGATGCCGCCGCGCGGCGTCCGCCGGCACGCAGACCGGGACGCCGGCGGCCCCGGCTTGACCGCTCCGGCCCCCGCGGCCCATACCACCGGCAGCATCGAGGAGGCCCATGGTCACCACCGCGAGACGGCCTCCGGGCCTGCCCCCGCGCACCGGACCGGCGCCGGCCCGGCAGCATCCGGGCGCCCCCGCCCCACGGTCCCGTCGCCCGCTCTGATGGACCGCGATCCGATTGTCTTCGCCTGGCGCAGCGCCAAGCGCCGGCACGCCGCCGCCATCGCGGTCGCCCTCGGGCTCGGCGGCCCCCTGGTCGGGCTCGGGCTGCTCGCCCTGCGCGACCTCGTCGACGAGCTCCTGGCCCTCGCCGAGCCGGGGCGCGGGCCGATCCACTTCCTGCATCTCGTCGTGCCGCTCCCCGAGCGCCTCGGTGGCCACGGCCTGACGCTGGTGCGCGGCTGGCCGTTGCCGGAGAGCGCCCTGACCCTGTGGGCGCTGGGCGCCCTGATCCTCGTCGCCCTGGCGCTCGCCGGGCTCGGCTGGGGCGTGGCGCGGCTCTGCGTGACGGCGCAAGCCGAGGCGGTGCGCCGCCTGCGGGAGGTGGCCGAGGACGCGATCCTGCGCTCCGGGCCCGCCGCCCGGGACGACGCCCGGGCGCTCGCCGGCCAGGTCGGCGCGGCGATCCGCGCCGCCGACGGGCTCCTCGCGGTCGGCATCCTGGTCCCGGCGCTCGCCGCCGGCAGCGTGCTGCTGGCGCTCGCGGTCGCGGCGGCGGTGGCCCCGCGCCTCGTCGCCGCGGCG
>NZ_JTHF01000336.1 GCF_001043895.1 Methylobacterium indicum | reverse complement strand
GCCGCCATGGCGGCGCTCTCGGTCTCGGCGAGGCGCTGGAGGCCGGGATCGAGGGCGAGCGGCGGGAGGCCCTTGTTGCTGCGGTAGGCCGCGATCATGTCGCGGGCGGCGCCCGCATCGATCTGGGCGCCCGTCGCCGCCATCGGCCAGTACAGGCTCGGTCCCGCCCCCGCCGCGCTCGGCACCCGCGTCGCCTCGGTCGCCGAGCAGGCGGCGAGGCCGGCCGGGAGGACCAGGAGGGCGAGGCGCCTCAGCGCGGCGGGGATGGCGGTCACGGCACGGTCTCGGGGGTTCTGCGGCGCTCGGCCTCGGGGTCCGGGCGAGTCTCGGGACGGCTCTCGGGGCGGACGGCGCCGGGCAGGGTCATGCGGGCGATCTGCCCCATGGCGTCCTGCATCGCGTCGAGCCCCTGAACCGTGACGATGCTCGATCCGGGTCCGAGATTGGGGATGAGACCGCCTTCCGACAAGGTCTTGAACACCGCGAAGTTGAGGTCACTCTGCACTTTCGCCTGCGAGCCGACGTCGGTGATCATCGCGATCAGCTCGAATTCGAGGAACGGATCGCCGATCTTGCGGAAGACCACCCGGGGCGGCGGCTCCTTGAGCACGTCGGCATGGGCCTTGGCGCAGCCGACGATCAGCTCGGCGGCATGGACCGGGTCCTGGTTGCGCAGGACGCTGACCGTGATCGTGACTCGCCCGGTACGGTCGCCCCGCACCCGGTTCTTCACCACGCCGGAGATCAGGTTCGAATTCGGCACGATCACCGCCGAGCGGTCGAAGGTCTGGATCTCGGTCGAGCGCACGCTGATGCGGCGGACATAGCCCTCGTTGTCGCCGATCACCACGAGGTCGCCGACCCGGATCGGCCGCTCCCAAAGCAGCAGGAGGCCGGAGACGAAGTTGTTGACGATCGATTGCAGGCCGAAACCGATACCGACCGACAGGGCGCCGGCCACGATGGTGAGCTTCTCGAGGCTCAGGCCGAGATACGAGAAGGCCAGCGCCAGGGTGAGCAGGAAGCCGACATAGCCGCTCACCGTCGAGATCGAGTTGCGCAGGCCCGGATCGAGGTCGGTGGCCGGCAGGTAGGTGTTTTCGAGCCAGCGCTGGATCGCCTTGGTGATGACGAGGCCCAGCGTGAACAGCCCGATCGCGATGGCGATGGTCGAGAGCGAGATCGTGACCCCGCCGACCGTGAAGCCGAAGAACGCGGCCTGCGCCCAGCTGAACAGGTCGGTCGAATCGACGCCCCAGGAGGCCAGCAGCAGCACGCCGGCGGCGGTGAGCAGCACCACCCGGACGAAGCCCGAGATCAGCACCGCGATCTGGTTGAGCGAGCGCTTGCGCAGGCCGGTATTGGCCTGGAGCGTCGTGGCGATGCGGGAATCGTCCTGGAGGGCGGAGGCCACCACGGCGTCGACGCTCGCGATCGCCAGGTAGAGCATCGCCGCCGCGATCGCGGTCCACATCAGCTGGTCGATCAGGAACGACGACAGGGCGATGTAGCCGACGAGCGCCGAGACGCCGATCGCCGCCACCACGATCCAGCCGAGGATGCGCAAGGGGCCGCCGATGCCGGTGGTCGATTCGGCGGCGATGTAGGGGCCGAGGCAGGCCTCGTCGGCCTCCTCGGCCCGGGCCGCGAAGCGGCGCAGGCCCTCGGCCAGCACCACCGCGACGACGGCGGCGAACACGCCCTTGGTGACGATGGTGATCGGCAGGCTGAGCGAGATGCCCTCGTTCAGCCCCTCGATCGTGCGCCCGACCGCGATCACCGAGGCGATGGCGAGGATCAGGCGGTTCAGCCGCTCGGCGGTGGCGTCGGTCATCGCCACGAGGCGCCAGGCCGGGCGGTCGGGCGAGAGCAGCGCGTCGGCCATCGCCTCGACCACCGCCACGAAGGCGAGCGAGGCGACGATCCGGTGCGCGGCGGGCAGGAGGCGCACCGGCAGCAGCTCGGTGACGTCCAGGGTGTAGCCGACGAGGAAGCTGCCGAGCACCGCCGGCACGGCGCCGACGAGGAAGACCCGCCAGGCTGCCATCACCCGGGCGAACCGGGTCGGCTGCCCGTCGGTCGCCGAGCGGTGGCCGACCCGCGGGGCGATGTGCCGGCGCCCGACATAGAGCGCCACCGAGATGCCGATCGCGAGCGCGAGCAGGACGAGGTTGAGGGCGGTCCCGCGGCGTTGGACCTGGACGACCGAGTCGTCGAGGGAGGATTTCAGCGCCCGCAGGTCGCGGCCGTAATCGCTCGTGGCGCGCAGCCACAGGCTCGGGCTCACCAGGCCGTCGGTGCGCTCGAACAGGGCGCGGGTGAAGGCGGCCCGGCGGCGGTTGCTGATCTGGTCGGTGATCTGGTCGCTCTGGACCAGGAGCGAGCGGGCGAGCCGCAGGGTGTCGTCGATCTCGGCGACGCCGGCCTCGCGCTGGGCCCGCTCCTGCGCCACGTCGGCGCCCTCGGGCTCCTTGGGCTTGGGCCCGAGCTGGTTCAGCCGCTCCTTGGCCGCGTCGAGCCGGGGGCCGAGCTGGTCGACGACCTGGCGCAGCCGGTCGGCCACCGGCGGGATGCCCTCGCGCAGGAGGGCGAGGTCGTCCTTGTTCAGCTCGCGATGGGTCAGGGCCTGCTCGCGCTGGTCGAGGTCGGCCTTCTCGGCGTCGAGCTGGGCGCGGATCTGCTTGATCTGCTCGGAGATCGGGGTCTGGGGCGGCGGGGTCGCGGGCTTGGCGGGTTCCGCAGGCGCGGCGGGCGGAGCCGCCGCGGGCTGGGCGGCCTTCGGATCACCCTTCCCGGTCGGCGCCTGGGCGACGACGGCCCGCTCCGGTTTCGCCGCGGGCCCCTGCGCGGCCGCGAGCCCGGGGCTCAGCAGGGCCGCAGCCAGGGCGATCGTCCATCGGCGAAGCTGTCTCATGCGCATTCCTTCTCACCGGCGTCTCGTCATCCACATCGCTCGCCCCGTCCCTGCCCCGCCACGCCGTCCTGGCGGACGAGGGTGGCGCGGCAGCGCGGCCCGTCGTCGGCCCGCTCCGGGGCGGCCCGGCCAGCCCCCGCCCAACTAGGTCATCGGGGCCGGACGGTCGAACGCGACGGGCCCGGCCCATCGCGGATCAATGGGGCGAAAATCGGTGCCGGGCGGTCCCTGCCGCAACGGAACAGGACCGGGCGTCGCGCAAGGCACCGACCAAGGCCCCGACGGGGGAGCGGGCGGGAGGTCGTCCCTGTGGAGCGCGAAACCGGTGGGGCGTGACGAGACGCCCCGAGCCGAAACCTTCACAACCCTGTCATGCTGCTATTAGACTAAGCCCTCGATGGACACGGCCTTTTCGTTCTGCTGCGGGAGGATGGCGGTGATCGCACCTCATCGGCAGCCCAGACGGCGACCGGCTCGCAACCCGGCCGCGCCGCACGGCGCGCGCTCCCCGAGCGGCCGTGGCGGCCATCCGGCGTGTCCTCCGACACTTCCCCCCACTCTTCCCGACCGGCTCGGAGGGTAGGCGATGGTCCCCATCTCCTCTCCTGGCGAGCACCGCGAGGACCGGCATCGCGCCGGCCCCCTTCGCTGCGGTCGGCCCGTCGCCAGGGCAGGATGATGCTGGATCTTCAAACCCTCGTGCTCAACGCGGATTATCGGCCGCTCTCCTACAATCCGCTCTCGCTGTGGTCGTGGAAGGATGCGTTCACGGCCCTGTTCCTCGACCGCGTCACCCTGGTGGCGAGCTACGACGTCGAGGCACGCTCGCCGAGCCGATCCCTGCGGGTGCCGAGCGTGGTGGCGCTCAAGAGCTACGTCGCGATGGCGCGCAGCCCCGCCTTCACGCGCTACAACATCTACCTGCGCGACACGTTCTCGTGCCAGTATTGCGGCCTGCGCCTGCCCTCGGGCGGCCTGACCTTCGACCACGTGGTGCCGCGCTCCCGCGGCGGCCTGTCGAGCTGGGAGAACGTCGTCGCGGCCTGCAGCCCGTGCAACCTGCGCAAGGCCAACCGCACGCCCGAGGAGGCCGAGATGCCCCTCCTCAACGAGCCGCGCCGGCCGAGCCGCCACGAGCTGCACCGCCGCCAGCCGGAATTCGACCACCGCCAGTACCACCACACCTGGATCGACTACCTGTACTGGGACAGCGAACTCGAGACCTGAGGCGAGGGGAGTCCGGCGGGATCGGCTGGTCGCCGGCCCCCTCCCGTACGGACACCCTGGAGGGAGCCGCCCGGTTTGGGCTACACGCTGGTGGCTTGATCCGCCCCGGCCGCGACGCGCGGCCGGGGCGGATCAAGC
>NZ_JTHF01000335.1 GCF_001043895.1 Methylobacterium indicum | reverse complement strand
GACCCCTCCCCACAAGGGGGAAGGGGAAAGCGCGTGTATCGACAAGGGGCTGTTCTTCCGAGACGACGTGTGATTCCGCCAACCCACGTGAGAGAGGGGATCCCGCGCCGGGCCCGGCACCGCATGGGGCGGCGTCGGCCTCCACCGGACGCAGAACACATGACCGACTCCCCCTACCCCCGCGACCTCGTCGGCTACGGCCGCACCCCGCCCCAGGCGCGATGGCCGAACGGCGCCCGCATCGCGGTGCAGTTCGTCATCAACTACGAGGAGGGCGGCGAGAACTGCCTGCTCCACGGCGACCGCGCCTCGGAGGCCTTCCTGTCGGAGATCGTCGGCGCCCAGGCCTGGCCGGGCCAGCGCCACATGAGCATGGAATCGATCTACGAGTACGGCTCGCGGGTCGGGTTCTGGCGCCTCCACGCGCTCTTCACCGCGCGCGACCTGCCGGTGACGGTCTACGGCGTCGCCACGGCGCTCCAGCGCAACCCGGACGCGGTGGCGGCGATGCGCGAGGCCGGCTGGGAGATCGCCTGCCACGGCCTGAAGTGGATCGACTACCGCGACTTCTCCTACGAGGAGGAGAAGGCCCACATGAACGAGGCGATCCGCATCCATACCGAGGTGACGGGCGAGCGCCCGCTCGGCTGGTACACGGGCCGCACCTCGGAAAATACGCTGCGGCTGGTGATGGAGGAAGGCGGTTTCCTCTACTCGGCCGATTCCTACGCCGACGACCTGCCCTACTGGGTCGAGGGCCCGCGGGCGCCGCAACTGGTGGTGCCCTATACGCTGGACGCCAACGACATGCGGTTCGCCACCCCGCAGGGCTTCAACGCCGGCGACCAGTTCTTCGCCTACCTGCGCGATTCCTTCGACGTGCTCTATGCGGAGGGCGCCGAGACGCCCCGGATGCTCTCAATCGGCCTGCATTGCCGCCTCGTCGGCCGGCCGGGGCGGATCGCGGCGCTCGCCCGTTTCCTCGACCACGTGGCGGCGCATGACGACGTGTGGGTGACCCGCCGCATCGACATCGCCCGGCACTGGGCCAAGACCCATCCGCCCGCCGGCCTGACCCCGAGCCGGATGGGCCGCGCCCTGTTCGTCGAGAGCTTCGGCGACGTGTTCGAGCACTCGCCCTGGGTGGCGGATGGCGCCCACGCCGCCGGACTCTCGGGGATGCAGGACTCGGCCGACGGCCTCCACGCCGCCATGGTCGCGGTGATGCGGGCGGCCGAGCCCGAGCGGCAGCTCGCCCTGATCCACGCCCATCCCGATCTCGCCGGCCGGGTGGCGGCGGCCGACCTCGCGCCGGAATCGCGCGCCGAGCAGGCCTCGGCCGGCCTCGACGCCCTCGACGCCGAGGGCCGCGCCCGCTTCCTCGACCTCAACCAGCGCTACCGCACCCGCCACGGCTTCCCGTTCATCATGGCGGTGCGGGGCAGGAGCCCGGACGAGATCCTGGCCCAGCTCGAGGAGCGCCTCGACAATCCACCCGAGGACGAGCGGGCCCGGGCGCTGCAGGAGATCGAGACCATCGCACTGCTGCGCCTGCGCCAGCGGCTGCCCTCGCTGCCGGACGTCTTCTCGGCCACGGCCTGACGGACCCATCGCCCGGGACGGTCGTCGTGTCCGGATTCCGGGTTCCGCGGCGCGGTCCCGGAACGATCCAGGGGGTTTTTTTTAAGTCCGTCGGTCGGGACGAGGCGGCTCGACGGGTTCGACCGACATCCCTCGGTTCCTCACGCCGCCGCCCGCGCCTCCTCCACCAATTCGTCCGCCGGCCCGAAGACCTCGTAGCGGATGCGCTCCGCCGGTACGCCGAGGCGGGCGAGCCCATGGACGAGGCTCGCCAGGAAGGCTCTGGGGCCGCAGAGATAGTAGGTCGCCTCCGCCGCCGGGGTGTGGGCGACGAGCCAGTCCGGGGTGATGCGGCCCACCGCGTCGTGGTCCGTCCCGAGCCGGTCGCCGGCCCCCGGCGACTCGTAGACTACGTGCAGGCGGATCGCCGGGCAGCCGGCGGCGAGGGACCGGGCCCGCCCGGCCATGGCATGGACCCGGCCGTTCAGCGCGCCGTGGACATACCAGGTCGGCCGCTCCGGCGTCTCGGCCCGGATCGTCTCGAGCATGCTCATCATCGGAGTGAGGCCGACCCCGCCGCTCACCAGCACGACGGGCGCGCGCGATTCGCGGTCGAGCACGAAATCGCCGGCGGGGGCGGCAACCTGGAGCCTCGTGCCCGGATCGGCGGCCTCGTGCAGCCAGGACGAGACCCGGCCGGCGGGCAGGCCGGCATGATGGCGATCGTCGGCAGCCTCGCGCTTCACGGTGATGCGGTAGGACCGGTCGTTCGGCGCGCAGGAGACCGAGTAGTTGCGCACGAGCACGCCCTCCCCCGGCAGGGCGAGCCTCACCGAGAGATATTGGCCGGGAACGTGGCGTAGCACCGGCCCGCCATCCGCCGGCACCAGCACGAAGGAGCGGATCGTCTCGCTCTCGACCGTCACGCTCTCGACGCGGAAGTCGCGCCAGCCGGTCCAGCCGCCGGGCCGGGCCGCGTGATCGTGGTAGATCGCCGCCTCGCGATCGATCAGGATGCCGGCCAGGACCCAGTAGGCCTCGCCCCAGGCGGCGCAGATCTCCGGCGTCGCGGCCTCGGCCAGCACGTCCCGGATCGCCCCAAGCAGGGCCTCGGCGACGGATGCGTAATGGGCCGGCAGGATCGCCAGGGTGACGTGCTTCTGGGCGATGCGCTCGACCGCGCCCGCGAGCGCGCCGAGATCGTCGACGTTGCGCGCATAGGCGAGCACCGCATTGGCCAGGGCCTTGGGCTGGGACCCGGTCTCGCCGTGATGCGACTGGTTGAACAGGTCGCGGATCGCCGGATCCGTGAACAGCCGCTCGTACATCCGGCGGGTGATGGCGAGGCCGTGGACCTCCAGGGCGGGCACGGTGGCCTTGACGAGGGCGATGGTGGCGGGGCTCAGCGGGGACGGCATGAGGATGCTCGACGGTCCAGTGGCTAAAAGATGCATTCGATATGCACCTTTTAGCGCGGACCCTTGAAGGTGTATAGGATTTACAGGTTATGAGGCGGGCGAGGCTCCCATGCGCCTGACGCGCTACACCGACTACGCGTTGCGCACGCTGCTCTATCTCGGGGCGCAGGATCTCGGGACCGGCGCGCCGCGGCAGGCCTCGATCGGCGAGATCGCCCGCGCCTACGGCATCTCGGAGAACCACCTGACCAAGGTGGTGCACCAGCTCGGCCGGCTCGGCCTGGTCCGCACCACCCGCGGCCGCGGCGGCGGCCTGCGTCTCGCCCTGCCGCCGGGGGAGATCGTGATCGGCGCGGTGGTGCGCCAGACGGAAGAGGACCTCGCCCTCGTCGAGTGCTTCGGGAGCGGCGCCTGCGCCATCACGCCGGCCTGCCGCCTGCGCCACGTCCTCGGCGAGGCGCTCGGCGCCTTCCTGGCCGTGCTCGACCGCTACACGCTGGCCGACCTGCTGGCGGATGGCTCGGCCCCCGACCTGATGCGGCTCCTCGGCCTGCCGGAGGGAGGCGGGCGGGAGG
>NZ_JTHF01000334.1 GCF_001043895.1 Methylobacterium indicum | reverse complement strand
CGGAAGGCCCGGGGCTTCGAGGGGGGCGGCTGGGTCATGCAAAAGCCCTCAGGCGAGGCGGTCGCCGATCAGGAAGTTCAGGGCGCGGTCGAGCCGGATCTGCGGCAGGCGGCCCGGGCGGCCCAGCGCATCGCGGGCGACGGCCGGCGGGCGGAAGCGCGGGAAGCGCAGCGAGCCCGGCGTCACCGCGCCCTCCAGCACGGCTTCCGGCCGCTCCGGCAGCTCGCCGGGAAAGATCGCGGCCTCGGTCTCGCCGTCGAAGGTCTCGCCGTCGATGCTCTCGCCGGCCTCCGGCGTGCCGGCCACCGCCCGGAACGCCTGCGGCCCGTCATGCACCACCGTCTCGCGGGTCGAGCGGACGGAGGCGAGCGCCTGGGTGCTGACATGGGCGCCCGCGGCCTCGGTGCGGCGCAAGGAGCGGGCGACGAGGAGGCGCAGCAGCGCGTCGAGCCGGTCGTGGCTCGCGTGGTGGAGGTGGTCGGCCTTGGTGGCGGCAAAGAGAATCTTGTCGGCCCGCGGCGCGAAGAGCCGCGACAGCACGGTGTTGCGCCCGACCCGCAGGCTCATCAGCACCCGGTCGAGGGCCTCTTCCAGCTCGGCGAGCGCCGCCGCCCCGGCATCGACCGCCGCCAGCACGTCGACCAGCACGATCTGGCGGTCGATGCGCTGGAAATGGTCGCGGAAGAACGGCGTCACCACCCGGCTCTTGTAGGCCTCGAAGCGGCGCTGCATCAGGCCGCCGAGGCTGTCGGGGTTGACCGGCCCGTCGAGGATCAGCGGCGCGAAGGTGAGCGCCGGCGAGCCGGCGAGGTCGCCCGGCATCAGGAAGCGGCCCGGCGGTGTCGTCGCCACCGCCTCGGGGCCGGCGCGCACCGCGGCAAGGTAGGTGGTGAAGGCCTCGCTCGCCCGCTCGGCCACGATCTCGTCGAGGGGCTGGTTGGGGTCGAGGGCCCGCAGGGAGGCGAGCCAGGGCGCCGCCATCGCGGCCCGGCCGGGGCGCTCGGCGGCGATGATCGTCTCGCGCGACCAGCCCTCGTAGGTCTGCTCGATGAGGGCGAGGTCGAGCAGCCACTCGCCCGGATAATCGACGATGTCGACCATCAGGCTTGCCGGGCCGGTGCGCCAGCCGCTCTTGCGCTCGTAGTCGATCTCGAGGCGCAGCTGGCTGATCCGGTCGGTCGAGCGCGGCCAGCGCCGGGCCTCGGTCAGCGCCGCCAGGTGGTCCTCGTAGGAGAAGCGCGGCACCGCGTCGTCGGGCTGGGGTACCAGCCGGGCCCGGCGCAGGCGCCCCTCCTGCGAGGCGCGCAAGGCCGGCAGCGGGTGCAGGCCGGTGAGCTGGTGGACGAGCGCGGTGGTGAACACCGTCTTGCCCGACCGGGCGAGGCCGGTGACGCCGAGGCGCACCGTCGGCTGGACCAGGAGGTCGTTCGAGGCCTCGGCCAGGGAGCGCGTGGCTTCCGTGACGGATTTGACGAGGGAGCCGGCACGCGCGGCGAAATCGGTCAGGGGCGGCACGCGGATACGCTCTCGCTTGGTCTGGTCCGGGAGGTGGCGCGGGCAACAGGCTTCCGCAAGGGCTCAGGGCGCCGGCGGAGGGCCGGCCTCGGCCTGCCGGCGCGCGGCCGTCCGCTCCGTATCGGCTCGCGCGATCGCCGCGGCGACGAGGGCGGGGCTCGCCCGCAGCGCCCCGAGCTCGACCGACGACATCGCCAGCAGGACGGGGGCGAGGCGCGCGGTGGCCTGCCCGTCCGCCGTGAACAGGCCGAGATCGTCGCCGGGCTTGACCCCGACGCTGCCGGCGATGCGGGCGGCATAGGCCTGGATGCGGATCTCGTCGGAGCCGCAGAGGGGCGCGGGCGGCCGCAAGGCCGGCGGCAGGGACGAGGCCGGGACGGCGGCGAGCGTCGGCAGGGCGGCGGCTTCCGCGGCCAGCCGAGCGCCGTCGAGGATCCGGCCCGGCTCGATCGCGGCGGCGCTGCGCGGCGCCTCGCCGATGCCGGTGGCGATGGTGGGAAGCGGTGCCGCCTTGACGGCGCGCAGGGGCGGGCGCGGCCGGCCCCGCATCCGGGCGAGCGCCGACCAGGGCTGGACTCGCAGGGCATCGCCGGCGACCGGGCGGACGGGGGCGCGGGCGACCCGCCGGGGCGCGCCGCCCCGGCCGTGGGTGGCGAGGAAGCGTGCCCGCAGGGTGCGGCCGAGGCCCTGCGGCGCCAGGGCGGCGAGCGCCGGCGTGGCGGGGCGCGCGGCAGCGCGCACGGGCCCGCCGCGGATCGCCACCGGCGCGGCGCATTCCGCCGGCGCCCAGCGGCGGACGATGGCGAGGGCCGAGCGACGCCCGTACTCGCCGTAATAGCGCCGCAGCAGCGACACGGCGGCATCGGCCCCCTGCCCGGCGGTGGCGAAGCCGGTATGGCCCTCCTGGTCGCCGCCGATCTCGCCGTCCCAGCGCGCCCGCTTGATGCACCAGTAATTGTTGAGCTTGACGCAGCGCGCCACGAAGGCCGGGTCGGCCGGCGCCGCCCAGGCGGTCCAGGCCAGCGAGAGCGGCAGAAGCCCGTCCCTGGTCTCGCTGCGCCAGTTCGACACCGCCCGGGCCTCGGGCCGGTACACCGGCATTTCGTGCGCCGACGCCGTGGAAGCCGCAGCCGCGGTAAGGCCGTCATGAAGGCCGAGTTGGAGGCGCGTCGCGCCGTCCCTGACCAGGGCGGCGGCGGCCTCCGCGGCGGGTCCGGCCGCGAGGCTCAGGGCGAGGAAGGTGGTGAGGATCACGGGGCCCGCGGGTCTCCGTTCGAGGCTCGGCTCTCACAAACGGCCTTGGGGGCGATCCGGTTCGCCGCAGCCCACCCTCACTCGTCCTCGCCGTGCCCCAGGGTCTTGGGCGTCACGAACCGCTCGACATTGCCCTCCCCGGCCTCGACCTCGCCCCACGACGCCACCGGCAGATCGATCACCGCGATCCCCGCCGTCGGGTACTTCTTGGTCAGGGTGCGGCGCTCGTCCCCGGGCTTCGACAGGAGCCGGGCGAGGTCCTGGAAGCCCGGATTGTGGCCGATCATCAGGGCGGTCGCGACCTCGTCCGGGAGGCTGTGCACCACGTCGAGGAGGCGCGAGACCGGCGCCTCGTAGATCTGCGGCACGGTCTCGTCCGGCACGGTCCCGAGGGCCGGCCGGACGAGATCCCAGGTCTCCTGCGTGCGGCGGGCCGGCGAGACCAGCACCCGGTCGGGGATCAGGCCCTCCGCCGCCAGGTAGGCGGCCATCTTCGGGGCGGCTTCCCGGCCGCGGGGGGCGAGCGGCCGCTCGAGGTCGGAGGCGCCGTCCAGCCAGTCGGACTTGGCGTGGCGCAGGAGGATCAGGCGGCGCATCGCTCTAGCGTCCCTCGCGGCGGCTCAGGAAAGCGAGCTTCTCGAAAAGCCCGACATCCTGCTCGTTCTTCAGCAATGCCCCGTGCAGCGGCGGGATCAGCTTGCGGGGATCGCGCTCGCGCAAGCTATCCGGGCCGATATCCTCGGCCATCAGCAGCTTCAGCCAGTCGAGGAGTTCGGAGGTCGAGGGCTTCTTCTTGAGGCCCGGGGCCTCGCGCACCTCGAAGAAGATCCGCAGGGCCTCCTCGACCAGGCGCTGCTTGATGCCCGGATAGTGCACGTCGACGATGGCTTTCAGCGTGTCGGCGTCCGGGAACTTGATGTAGTGGAAGAAGCAGCGGCGCAGGAAGGCGTCCGGCAGCTCCTTCTCGTTGTTCGAGGTGATGATGACGATCGGGCGGCGCGCCGCCCGGACCGTCTCGCCGGTCTCGTAGACGTGGAACTCCATCCGGTCGAGTTCGAGCAGGAGGTCGTTCGGGAATTCGATGTCGGCCTTGTCGATCTCGTCGATCAGGAGCACCGGTCGCTCGGGGGCCGTGAAGGCGTCCCACAGCTTGCCGCGTCGGATGTAGTTGGCGATGTCGGAGACCCGCGGGTCGCCGAGCTGCGAATCGCGCAGGCGCGAGACCGCGTCGTACTCGTAGAGGCCCTGCTGCGCCTTGGTGGTCGACTTGATGTGCCAGGTCAGCAGCGGGGCGCCCAGGCCCCGGGCGATCTCCTCCGCCAGCACGGTCTTGCCGGTGCCGGGCTCGCCCTTGACGAGGAGCGGCCGCTCCAGGGTGATGGCGGCATTGACCGCGATGGTCAGGTCGCCGGTGGCGACGTAGTTCTCGGTTCCGGAAAAGCGCATCGGGCTCGTGTCACGTCGTTCGAGGATCCGGCCCGACCCTATGCGGGGACGGCCGTGCTGGCGAGACCCGCCCTGGCGGTTCGCCCGGGTGCCGGGGCATCCGGGCGGCCCGGCTCAGAGGATGAACCGGCTCAGATCCGCGTTCTGCGCCAGGCTCTCGACCCGGTCGCGGACATAGGTCGCGTCGATCGTCACCGTCTCGCCGGAACGGTCGGGTGCGGTGAACGACACATCGTCGAGCACCCGCTCCAGCACCGTCTGGAGCCGGCGCGCGCCGATATTCTCGACCGAGGAATTCACGTCGACGGCGACCTTGGCGAGCGCATCGATGGCGTCCGCGGTGAAGTCGATCGTGACGCCCTCCGTGCCCATCAGGGCGACCGCCTGCTTGGTCAGGCTCGCCTCGGTCTCGGTCAGGATGCGGCGGAAATCGTCGACGGTGAGCGGGCTCAGCTCGACCCGGATCGGCAGCCGCCCCTGCAGCTCCGGCAGCAGGTCGGAGGGCTTCGAGACGTGGAAGGCGCCGCTGGCAATGAACAGGATGTGGTCGGTCTTCACCGGCCCGTGCTTGGTCGCCACCGTGGTGCCCTCGATCAAGGGCAAGAGATCGCGCTGCACGCCCTCGCGCGAGACGTCGGCGCCCGAGCGTCCTTCCCGGGCGCAGATCTTGTCGATCTCGTCGAGGAAGACGATGCCGTTGTCCTGCACGTCGCGAAGCGCCTCCTGAACCACGCTGTCCTGGTCGAGGAGCTTGTCGGATTCCTCGCTGATCAGGGGCCCGTGGGCGTCGCGCACGGTCATGCGCCGCGGCTTGCCCTTCTGGTTGCCGAGCGCCTTGCCGAGCATGTCGCCGAGGTTGATCGCCCCCATGGCCGCACCCGGCATGCCCGGGATCTCGAACATCGGCATCCCCTGCGGGGCGCCGCCCGCCAGTTCGAGCTCGACCTCCTTGTCGTCGAGCTCGCCGGCCCGCAGGCGCTTGCGGAAGGCGTCGCGGGTGGCCTGGCTGGCGGTCGGTCCGACCAGGGCATCGAGCACCCGGTTCTCGGCCGCCGCCTCCGCCTGGGCCTGGACGCCGCGGCGCTTCTCCTCGCGCTTCAGGCCGATCCCGACCTCGACGAGGTCGCGCACGATCTGCTCGACGTCGCGGCCGACATAGCCGACTTCCGTGAACTTCGTCGCCTCGACCTTCAGGAACGGCGCCCCCGCGAGCCGCGCCAGGCGGCGCGAGA
This sequence comes from Methylobacterium indicum, assembly GCF_001043895.1. Lineage (GTDB taxonomy): Bacteria > Pseudomonadota > Alphaproteobacteria > Rhizobiales > Beijerinckiaceae > Methylobacterium > Methylobacterium indicum. Next base: position 14,948 of record NZ_JTHF01000334.1, on the reverse strand, counting down.
TCTCGGTCTTGCCGCAGCCGGTCGGGCCGATCATCAGGATGTTCTTGGGCGCCACCTCCTCGCGGAGCGGGCCCTGGAGCTGCTGGCGGCGCCAGCGGTTGCGCAGCGCGATCGCGACCGCGCGCTTCGCGTCGCCCTGGCCGACGATGTAGCGGTCGAGCTCGGAGACGATTTCGCGGGGGGAGAAGGTGGTCATGAGGCTCTTCGAGCGGGCCTGCGGCCCTGTGCGAGTGGGGTGAGATCCGGGCGGTCCCGCCGTCAGGCGGCGTCCAGGCTCTCGATCACCAGGCTGCCATTCGTATAGACGCAGATCTCGGCGGCGATCCGCATGGCGCGGCGCACGATCGCCTCGGCGTCGAGGTCCTGCTCCTCCAGCGCCCGGGCGGCGGCGAGCGCGTAGTTGCCGCCCGAGCCGATCGCCATCACGCCGCCCTCGGGCTCCAGCACGTCGCCGGCGCCCGACAGGAGCAGGCTCACATCCTTGTCGGCCACCAACATCATCGCCTCGAGGCGGCGCAGGTAGCGGTCGGTGCGCCAGTCCTTGGTGAGTTCCACGCAGGCGCGTGTGAGCTGGCCCGGATACTGCTCGAGCTTCGCTTCCAGCCGCTCGAACAGCGTGAAGGCATCGGCGGTGGCGCCGGCAAACCCCCCGATCACCGACCCCTTGGCGAGGCGGCGCACCTTGCGGGCATTGCCCTTGACGATGGTCTGGCCGAGGCTGACCTGCCCGTCGCCCCCGATCACCACCCGGCCGCCCTTGCGCACCATCAGGATCGTCGTCGCATGCATGCGGGGGGCGCCCCCCGCGTCGTCGTTGGCCAAGGATGTCTCTCCGGGCAGGCTGTCTTCGTCGTGCTGCGGCGTAGGTGGGGGTTCGCGGGGCGTTCGTCCAGCCGGGGGTCGGGTGCGGAGCGGAGATCCTGGTGTCCGACGCCTACCTGACGCAGGGTGATGTGATACGATAGCGCGAAACGACACTCGATCGCTCCCGCCGGACATCCGATGCCTCACGGCGACCCGAAGCACCGCGCGAAATGATTCAACGAGGGAGCCAAGCGGCTCGCTTCCCTGTTCAATTCACTGGCCATCGCCGTCTTCGGCGCGACCTTCGTGATTCCGATCGCGCAGGGCCGATACGATGTTTTCGCGCATGGCGGAGGACTTCTCCTCGTCGCGGCCGTATGCTTCCACCTCGCCGGTCAGGCTGCGCTTCGATTTCTCAGGGCAGAGGACTGACAAACGATGACCACCGCTTACGCATGGCAGATCCTCGGCGTGAGCGCCGCGCTGATCGCCGGCGGTCTGCTCGCTCTCAAGGTCGCGTCGGATCGTTACGACCGCAAGACGCGGGAGATCGAGCAGCGGCAGGCCGCCGGCGAATAAGGTCGGAGCGAGGACCGATGCCGAGGAGCCTCGCGATGCTGATCGTGTTCGCCGGCCTGCCCGGGACCGGGAAGACGAGGATCTCCCGGGCTGTCGCGCAAGCCCTCGCGGCGACCCATCTGCGCATCGACGTCATCGAGCAGGCGATCCGGGATGCGGGCGTCCTGGCCGGCCCCGTCGGTGCGTCCGGCTACGCGGTGGCGCAGGCGCTCGCGGGCGCGAACCTGAGCGACGGGCGGGTCGTCGTGGCCGATTGCGTCAACCCGGTCACGGCCAGCCGCGAGGGATGGCGGGCGGTAGCCGCCCGGGCCGCGGCGCGGTTGATCGAGGTCGAGGTCGTGTGCTCGGACCCGCAAGAGCATCGCCGCCGCGTCGAGGGGCGGGTCTGCGACATTCCCGGCCTCGTTCCGCCCTCGTGGGAGGCGATCCAGCGCCTCGACTACGCGCCTTGGGACCGGCCGCGTCTGGTCATCGACAGCGCGGCCTTGTCACCTTCGGAGGCCGTCTCCGCCGTGCTGGGGATCGAGACGTGGAATCGGCAGGGTTGATCGTTGGACCGGCGCATATCCAGGCACTTCGATTGATCAGCGAGGCGTCGATCATCGTTCAAACATCGATCGATCGATCGAGCTTGCGCCGGCCGTGGAGCACGCGGACGATTTCGATAGCCTCCGCCTCGACACGATAGAGAATCAGATACTGTCCGATCACAAGATGCCGGAGGCCGGGAGCGATCTCCTCGCGCGATACACCCGAATAAGGATGCATCCTGAGTTGATGCTGTCGTTGCTCGATCGCGTCGAGCAATCGGTCGGCAGCGCTCGGATCGTCTCCCGCGACGGTCGACCAGATGTCGATCAGATCCTCGGCGGCTCGGCGGGTGCGCCGAATCGTCTTCACCGATCGACCTTCGCGGCCGCCGCCTCCCAGCGCCGTCGTGCCTCGGCCTTGATCTCCGCCATGCTGTCCCACGGACTCGGTCCGCTCTCCAGACCTTCGCGGACCAGTTCGCGCAACTCCTCGGTCGAGTAGCCTTGCGTGTCATCGCTGAAGTCTCGATGCTGCTTCCACAAGCGCACCGCATCCCCGATCGCCTCGCTCGTCGAGGTGTACTCGCCCGCCTCGACGGCCTGATGCACGGACTCGGCGATCTCGGACGGAAGATCGACGGTGATGGTCTCGACAGCAGCCACCGGAAACCTCGCCGGAAGAGACGGCGCGTCCGTCACGGAACCCGCACGATACGCCACATCACGATCATCATACGCGCATTGTCGGGCCCCAAGCGAGGGGGCGGAACGACGCCGGCTCTACACCACCACCGTGATCGCCTCCGCCGCCCGGGTCAGCGCCGTGTAGAGCCAGCGCGCCCGGTGCTCGCGGAAGGCGTAGGATTCGTCGAACAGCACCACACGATCCCATTGCGAGCCCTGCGCCTTGTGGACGGTGAGCGCGTAGCCGTAGGTGAATTCCTCGGTCTCGCGCCGCAGGATCGCCGGTACCTCCTCGTCGCTGCCGGCGATGACCGAGCGCAGGACCCGGATGTCCTGGGGCTTGCGGCGCACGGCCGGATCGTCCTCCGGCACCACGTCGAGGCGCACGAGGTCGGGGCGCGGGGCGGCGCGCAGGGCCTGCACGGTCCAGGTCGAGCCGTTGAGCAGGCCCTTGGTCCGGTCGTTGCGCAGGCAGACCAGCTTCTCGCCCACCGCCGGCATCGGGTCGGCGTGGCCGATCAGTTCGCGGATGCGGCCGTTATAGAGCCGCCGGGTGCGGTTCATCCCGACCAGGACCTGGTCGGCGGCGAGCACCGTCTCGGGGTCGATGTCGCGGCGCGGGATCACGCGGCTCTCGCCGTAGCGGCCGAATTCGAGGCGCCCGCCCTCCCGCACCGTCATGGCGAGGCGCACGATCGGGTTGTCGGCGGCCTGGCGGTGGACTTCCGTCAGCATCACGTCGGGCTCGGCCTCGGTGAAGAAGCCGCCGCCCTTCACCGGCGGCAATTGCGCCGGATCGCCCAGCACCAGGACCGGCGTGTCGAAGGACAGGAGGTCGTTGCCGAGGTCGCCGTCGACCATCGAGCATTCGTCGATCACGACGAGGGCCGCCTTGCTGACCGGCCCGGTGCGGTTGAGGGTGAAGGCCGGCCCGCCCTCGGTATCCTCGCGGGTGCGGTAGATCAGGCTGTGGATGGTCGAGGCGTCGGGGCAGCCCCGCGCGCGCATGACGGACGCCGCCTTGCCGGTATAGGCGCAGAACAGCACCCCGCCGTCGACGTCCTCGGCGAGGCGCTTGGCGAGCGTGGTCTTGCCGGTGCCGGCGAATCCGAACAGGCGGAAGACCTGCGGGCTGCCGCGCTTCAGCCAGTCCGATACCGCCTTGAGCGCCGCTTCCTGCTGCGAGCCGAGACCCGTCACGGCGCTTTCCCCACGGTGCGGCGGGCCTGGAAGGCGGGGGCCGGCGGTGCCTCCTTGCGGCGCAGGATCGCCCGGAACTCGTCGCGGCGCTCGTGGATCGAGGCGATGACGAGGCCCATCGGCACTCCGACATCGACCAGCACGGCTTCCGAGAGCTGGAGCGAGGCCTCGATCGTCTCCGGCACGGCATCGTCGACGCCCATCTCGTAGAGGGCGGTGGCGTGGCGGGCGTCCCGGGCGCGGGCCACGATGGTCAGGTCCGGCCGCTCGGCGCGGGCGGCCGCCACCACCGCCTCGACGGCGCGGGGCTGATCGAGGGTGACGACCAGCGCCCGGGCGGTGTCGATGCCGCAGCGGCGCAGGAGATCGGGATTGGCCGAATCGCCGAAATAGACCGGGTTGCCGAGGCGGCGCTGGTCGGCGACGCGGGCGGCGTCCATGTCGAGGGCGATGTAGGGCACCTTGTGGCGGGCCAGCATCTCGGCGACGAGCCGGCCGACCCGGCCGTAGCCCGCCACGATCACCCGTCCGGGCTGGCGCTCCGCCGGGGGCGGCTCGGCCCGGGCGCGGCCGAGCGACGTCCGGTCGATCCGCCGGCCGAGGCGGCGGGCGAGCGCGGCGAGCCCCGGGATCATCACCATCGTGGCGGTGGTGACGACGAGCGCCGCCTGGCCGAGATCCTCGGGCACCAGCCCGGCGGCGAGCGCGCTGCCGACGAGCACGAAGGCGAACTCGCCCCCGGGCCCGAGCAGCAGGGCGGATTCGAGCGCCACCGCCCGGGGCAGGCGCAACGCCGTGCCGACGCCCAAGATCACCCCGCCCTTGAGGACGAGGAGCCCGAGGGCGAGGCCGAGGATGGTGAGCGGCGTCTTCATCAGGACCGCCGGGTCGATGCCCATGCCGACCGAGACGAAGAACACCCCCAGCAGCAGGCCCTTGAACGGATCGATCGTCGCCTCGATCGCCCGGCGGTACTCGGTCTCGGCGAGCAGCAGCCCGGCCACGAAGGCGCCGAGCGTCATCGACAGGCCGCTCGCCGCGGCGACGAGGGCGGTGGCCGCGATGACGAGGAGGCAGGCCGCCATGAACAGTTCGGGGCTGCGGGTGCGGGCGACGAGCTGGAACAGCGGCCGCAGGCCGAGCCGCCCCACGCCGACGAGGAGCGCCAGCGCCACCGCGGCCTGGCCGAGCGCGATGGCGAGGCCCGTGACCGCGTCGCCGTCCTTGCGGCCGAGCACCGCGATGGCGAACAGGACCGGCGCGACGGCGAGGTCCTGGAACAGCAGCACCGCGAAGCTCGCCCGGCCGGCCGGCGTGTTGAGGCGCTTCTGCTCAGCGAGCACCGGCAGCACGATGGCGGTGGAGGAGAGCGCGAGCGCCAGCCCGACCAGGATCGCGGCGGTGGGCGGCACCTCGAGCGCCATCAGCACCGCCCCGACGAGGAGGCCCGACACCACCACCTGCAGCGAGCCGAGGCCGAAGACCAGGCGGCGCAGGATGCGCAGCCGCTCCCAGGACAGCTCGACCCCGATCATGAACATCAGGAACACCACGCCGAGCTCGGCGAGATGCGCGATCTCGGTGCGGTTCGAGATCGTCACCGCACCCAGCCACGGCACCGTCTCGGTGAGCCGCCCGAGGCCGGACGGCCCGAGAAGCGCGCCCGCCCCGATGAAGCCGAGGACCGGGCTGACGCGCAGGCGGTGAAACAGCGGCACCACGATCCCGGCGGTGACCAGGAACAGGATGACTTCCTTGTAGGAGCCGGACGCGGCGTGCTCGGTCATCGGGAGCGGCGGGGCCTTCTCGGTTCGCGGGAGGGGGCCCCGCCGACGAGGCGCGGCCGGGGCGGCGCCATCATGCGGAGGGCCCCCGCCGGGGCAAGCCAAAACGGGCCGCGCCCGGCGCTTTTCAATCCAGGGTGGCGAGAGCGGCCTGCAAGTCGGCCGCCAGGTCCTCCGGATGCTCGATGCCGATGGAGACCCGGATCGTCGCGTCGGTGATGCCGAGCCGGTCGCGCACCGCCTTCGGCACGCCCGAATGGGTGGTGGAGGCCGGGTGGCTCGCGAGCGATTCGGTGCCCCCTAAGCTCACCGCGAGCTTGAACAGCTGGAGCGCGTTGAGCACCCGGAACGCCTCCGCTTCGCCGCCCGCGACGTCGAACGAGAAGGTCGAGCCGGGCGCCGCGCATTGCGCCGCGTAGACCCGGGCCGCGCCGGAGCCGGGCTCGAGATGGCCGAGATGGTGGAGCTTCGTCACCTTCGGGTGGGCGCGCAGGCGCTCCGCGACGATCTCGCCGTTGCGGTTGGCCTTCTCCATCCGCAGGGTCAGGGTCTCGAGCGACCGCCCGAGCATCCAGCACGAATGCGGATCGAGCTGGGTGCCGATCGCCGAGCGCAGCAGCCGCACCGGCTTCATCCGGGCCGACGACCCCAGCGCCGCCCCGGCGATGAGGTCCGAATGGCCGCCGACGTATTTCGTCAGCGAGTAGACCGAGATGTCGGCGCCGTGCCGCAGCGGATGCTGGAAGAGCGGGCCGAGCAGGGTGTTGTCGCAGACGACCACGGGCGCCTGGTCCCCCTGGCCGGCGCCGATCCGGTCGGCCGCCGCGCGGACGAGCGAGAGGTCGACCAGCGTGTTCATGGGGTTCGACGGGGTCTCGACCATCACGACGCTGACGCGCCCGCCGCCCTTCCGCGCCAGGGCCGTCGCGGCGTCGGCGGCGGCCGCGATGCTCGCCTCGTCGGTGCCGTCCTGGAAGCCGACGGCGCCGATACCGAGGCCGGCGAGCGTCCTGGCGATCAGCGTCTCGGTGCCGCCGTAGAGCGGCTGGGAATGCAGCACCACGTCGCCGGGCCGGGCATGGGCCAGGATCACGGTGGCGATGGCCGACATGCCCGACGAGAACAGGAGCGCGGCCTCAGCCTCCTCGAACACCGCCAGGCGGTCCTCGACGATCTCGCTGTTGGGGTGGTTGAAGCGGGAATAGACGAGGCCCGCCGCCTCGCCGGCCGGCGGCTCGCGCCGCCCCGACACGTAGTCGAAGAAGTCCTTGCCGTGCTCGGCGGAGGTGAACACGAAGGTCGAGGTGAGAAAGACCGGCGGCTTCACCGCCCCCTCCGACAGGGCCGGATCGTAGCCGTAGCCGAGCATCAGGGTCTCGGGCGCCAGCCGGCGGTTGCCCAAACGGTCCTTGTGGTAGCGGTCGTCCGACATGCGGGGCCTCGCTCCGGTCTCTGGCGACGCCGGCTCGAGCGGCGTCGGATTCGGCGCCTGACGGCGCCACACGCGATGAATCTAACGCGGTCCGTCGCGTTTTGCGGTGCGTAAAGCACGAACGGGACGCTGCGCCGCGGCATCCCGCGCTCGCCCAGGGCGCAATTTCGGCGCAAAACCCGCTTAGCGGGAAGGATTGAGATTCCGTGTACGCACCCGCCCCCGAGGGGGCGAGGCGAGGAGTTGTGATGGGCCGACAGCCTCCCGATCGGGTGATCGTGCGCGAGCGGCGCGCCTGGGCCGACGAGACCGACGCCTGGAAGCAGGACCGGGCGGTCCGCAAGGGATACCGCATCCGCTGGGGCTACGTCGGCATCGCCTACGTGGTCGAGGCGCTGGTGATCTGCACCTCGCTCGCCGGCGCGTGGTTCTTCGCCGAGACCTATGCCGACCGCAACGACCAGAGCTTCTGGTTCATGCTGATGGCGCCGATCGTCTACGCGGCGATCGAGCTGTGCCGGGTGCCGCTCGGCATCCTGATCCGGGTGCAGCGCGACTGGCTGATCAAGTCGCTCGCGATCGTCGGCATCGTGATGGCGGCGGGCGTGACCACCAAGTCGGTGTCGCAGCTCGGCGAGATGATGTTCCACCCCCGCCTCGCCGAGGCCTCGAAGGCCCGGACCCTGTTGAAGGAGGCCGAGGCCGACCGCGGCACGATCGACAACCGCATCGCCCAGGCCGATGCCCGGGTGGCGCAGTACACGGCGGAGGCCGCTTCGCTCGAGAGGCGCACCACCGAGGCCTCGTCCCAGCTCGCCGGCCTGCCGGGCCAGCGCTGCGAGCGGCTCTCGGGCACCAACAGCCGCGGCAAGCGCTACAGCTACATGCGCTGCGTCACCGATCCGCGCACCGCCACCATCGCGGGCAGCCTGAAATCCGCCGGCGACGAGCGCGCCGTGGTGGCCAAGAATCTGGCGGAGGCCCGCGCCGCCCGGGCGCAGCTCGACCGCGCCGCCGCCGACCGGCGGGTGACGGAGGCCGAGGGCGCCTACCGCGACGCGGTGCGCCGCTCGCAGCTCCACTCCTTCACCGCCATGGTGTACGGCGCCGACCCGATCGACGTCACCGACCAGCAGGTCCACGCCTTCCTGCGCATCTTCGTCTTTGCGCCGGCGCTCTGCGCCGCCTTCGCCTCGACCCTGCTCGCGCTCTGCGCCGTGCAGGTGCGCAAGACCTACCGCGACGAGGACGACCTCGACACGGTGATGCAGGCCGAGGGCATGCCGCTTCTCCTCAACCAGATGGCCGAGAGCGCGACCCAGATCCAGGACGCGCAGCGGGCGATGCGCGAGGCCGCGGTGGCCTCCGGCGCCGCCATTCCCCTCGACCAGCGCCGCTCGCCCACCGTGCCGCCGACCGGCACGCCCCCCGCGGCGCCTTCGCGCGACGACGACCGCATCGAGAGACCGAGACCGTGAGCTACCTCGCACCGGGCACGCCGGAGAACGTCGCGCTCGCCCAGCACGTCAACGGCCGCCTGCGGGCGGAGGCGCGGATCTCCAACGCCCGCGCCTTTCTCTTTCGCGCGATCGGGCTCGGGGCCTTCCTGGGACTGGCGGGCGCCGGGCTGGGCGCCGCCTTCTACGGCTACGCGACGATGAACGAGGTCGGGAGCGCGTCGGACACGCTCGCCAAGGCGCTCAGTCAGGCCCTCGAGACCACGACGCTGAAGACGAGCGGCGAGGTCCGGCTCGCCGACAACACCCTCAAGATCGAGGGCGGCCTGCCGGCCTCCAAGGGCCTGCCCGACGTGTCGTCGCTCACCGGCAACCAGGGCAAGTCGGAGGCGCCCGCCAGTGCCGCGGTGCGCACCAGCTTCACGGTGTTCAAGACCGTCCCGTTCCTCGACGGCACGATCGTGACCGGCTGGAACTTCAAGGGCGACGAGCAGAAGCCCGAGCAGCAATACTGCTACCTCACGCGGCCGCAGACCTTCGGCGACGGCACCACCTCCCAGCAGATCACCGTGGCGATGGACGGCAAGGTGCTGCCGCAGCCGGCCAAGTCCGAGATCAACTTCGCGACGATCGCCCGCAGCTGCATCTGGTTCGACCCCTCGAAGCTCTGAGGCGGCCGTCCCGGCCGGAATCCCCTCATCCGCCCCAGACCTGCCCGGGGCGGAGCGCCAGGAACCGCTCCGCCGGGACGTCCGCCGCCGCGAGCGCCCGGCCCAGCGCCTCGGCGGGCTCCCCCGGGCCCTCGTTGGTCAGGCGGAACGTGCCCCAATGGTGGCCGAGCGCCTGCTCGGCCCCGACCTCCCGAAACACCCGCACCGCCTCCTCGGGGTTCATGTGCTGGGGCTGCATGAACCAGCGCGGCTCGTAGGCGCCAATCGGCAGGGTGGCGAGGCGCGGCGCGCCGAAGCGCTCCCGCACCGGCCGGAAGATCGCCCCGTCGCCGTAGCCGGTATCGCCGACATGGTAGACCACGCCCCGCGGCGTGGTGAGCACGAAGGCGCACCAGAGCGCCATGCGCCGGTCGTTCACGCCCCGGGCCGACCAGTGATAGGCGGGCACCAGGTGCACGACGATCCCGCCGCCGAGATCGACCGATCCGCCCCAGTCCCGGGTCTCGACCGGGATCGTCGCGTCGTAGCTGCGGATGATCGCGTCGTTGCCGAGGGGCGCCACGAAGGTCGGGGCATGCTCGGCCCAGAGCCGGGCCAGGATCGGCCCGTCGAGATGGTCGTAGTGGTTGTGGGTGATCAGCACCGCGTCGATCGGCGGGAGCGCCGAGAAGGCGATGCCCGGCGGATTGGCGCGTTTCGGCCCGGTGAAGCCCACCGGGCTCGCGCGCCGGGCATAGACCGGATCGACCAGGATGTTGCGGCCAGCGACCTGGATCAGCAGGCTGGCATGACCGATATGGACGACCCGCAGGCCCTCGACCCGCTCGGGCGGCGCATCCTGCGGGTACGGGCTCGGGACCTGGGCCGGCCAGGCCTCCCGCCCGCCGCCGAGCTGCCAGCGCGCGACCTCGCCGACGCCCTTGTCCTGCGGCTGCCCCGGCGAGAAGAACCTCACCCCGTCGAAATGGTCGCTCACGGGCCCCTTGTAATAGGGGTTGCGGCTGCGCCGGTGCGCGGCGTAGCCGACGCCGCCGAGCGTCATCACCGTCATGGCGCTGGCGAACTTGAGGAAGCCACGGTTCTTCATGCCTGCGGAGATGACCGATCGCAGGCCAGGGTCAAGATGCGCGCCCGCGGACCCTTCGCCGCGCCCGGACCGCATTGCACAACGCCGCCGAATGGTTACATTCGACCCATCGGTAACAACAGGAAGGAGGTGATCCAGTGTCTCATTGTCATCAGCCGCGGTCGTCTGCGCGCCGGACCTGGATCGTCGCCTCCGGCTTCACGGCCTGAGCGCACGACGAACTATCCGGGATCGGTGATGATCCTGCGGAATTGCTGATGCAATTCTGATCGATCGGTCGGACCGCGGTTCGGCAATGGAAGGGCTGCCCCGGCAACGGGGCGGCCCTTCGCATGTTCGGGGTATCGATCGGCTCGGCAACGGGAGCCGACCGGCAATCCGCCGGGGATGGGGGCTGCGCAATCACGCGACAGCGTACAGCGGAGTCGCCTCGCAGGACGGTTGTGGCTCCGCTGGACGATGGCGGATCGATGGGATTCTTACGCCGTCCGCTCCAGCAGCATCGCCTCGGCTTCCTTGAGCTGCCGACGCAGAGCGGCGTTCTCGGCTTCGAGTTCGTGAATGCGGGCGAGCAGGGCCGCCACAGATGGCTCCGCGGCGGTCGGCGCAGAGGCGCGGACGAGTTCCTCCGCGAAGGTGACGCCGATGCTGTCGTCCTTGCGCCAGCGCAGGGTCGCCTTGTGAGTCCGTTCCTTGGCGGGGATGAAGAGATCGAAGCCGTCCGGCAGGGTGGCGGTCTGGCTCAGCATCAGCCGCGCGCCGGAACCCGACAGGTCCCGGATCAGGCAATCCATGCTGGAATTGCCGTTGTTGAAGATGATGCGCCCCTTCAGGAACGTCCGCAGGCGAGTCTCCCTGCGCAGCTCGGACATGTCGGACATGGCGGCCAGCCCCGTTCGGCCTCGCGGGTTTCGGTTCGCGGGCATCATGCGCCGCGGACCTTTAAGGAATGTTCGCCGCGATCCCCGAGTCCCCGTCCCTGACGGCGCGCCCGATCTCAGCCGTGCCCGCCGCCCATGCTCTGGAACAGGTAGAAGCCGTTGAAGCGCACCGCGGTCGCGGCAGCCGCACCGTCGAAGCCGACAGGCCGGGGCGTGCTGCCGTCGAGCTTGCCGCCGAACGCCCATCGGGCCTCGGTCACGAAAGCCGGCACGGCGTAGTCCTCCGGCACCGCGCAGACCAGGCCGTCGAGGCTCTTCAGGCAGAACAGGTTGTAGCTTCGCATCGGATCGCCTCCGCTCGCAGGTGCTGCCCTCGCAGGTGCTACCATGGCGTCCATCCGGTAAGGCCCGATTGGGCCGAGACTATGTCAAGCCATCCGGTAGGGCGATACCGCGATCTCGGCTGTTTCGCCAAGTGCGTTCCGGCACAGATCGATGCAATCACGAAAACGTGCGGGTTCGGAACCGCGAGACGACGCGGGAAACATCGTGAAAACAACCGGCAGCCGAGCTTGGGCGGGTCATCATCGTTCCGTCAACTCGGACAAATTCCAGTTTTGCAGAATCTGTCCGGTGGTCGCAATCTCGAGTTGTTGTCCGAAGCGCTGCCGGTAGAGGGTCATCATCGCGTCGTGGGTGTCGTCCGACGAGGAGCAGACCGCATCGGTGGCGAGCACGATGCGGTAGCCGCGGTCGACCGCCCCGAGCACGGTCGCCAGCACGCAGACGTCGGTCTCACCGCCGGTGATCACCAAGGTCTCGGCCCGGCGCGCCCGCAACGCGCTCTCCAGCCCCGGCTCCATCCAGGGTGAGTACACGGTCTTGTCGACGACCTCGCCGGGGGGCACGAGGGCGGCAAGGTCGGGGACCAGATCCACCATCGCCTCGCCGAGGCGCTCCACCGTCATCTCGGCCCAGCGTTCCCAGTAGCGCTTCCAGCAGCCCCGCCCCTCGCCCGGGTGGCGGGCGGGGACGAAGCGGGTGAACAACGTCCGCTCCGGGACCACCGCCGCGAGGTGGCGCACCCGCGGCAGCACCCGCGCCATCCAGGGCGTGTGCCAGGCGGTCTTCTCGGCGAAGAGGTTCTGCATGTCGACGCAGACATGCACGGCCCGCCCGTCGAGCGGGCCGTTCGGCAGGGCATCGGTGTCGGCGGGGATGGCGGCCATCGGGGTCGGGCTCCCGTGCGGGGGCTCTTCTCGGCCCCGGGGCCCGACCAACGCAGATACCCCTGTGGGGTTTCTGGTCTATTCCTGCGGGACGTTGCGCTCCAGCTCGTCGAGCCAGATCCGGGCGTTGCCGTCGGAGGGCGCGCGCCAGTCGCCCCGGGGCGAGAGGGCGCCGCCGGCCGCCACCTTGGGCCCGTTCGGCAGGGCCGAGCGCTTGAACTGGCTGAAGCCGAAGAAGCGGCGCAGGAACACCGCGAGCCAGGCCCGGATCTCCGGCAGGGCGTAGGCCCCCCGCTTCGCCTCCGGGAATCCCGGCGGCCAGGGCCCGCGGCCGGCATCCTCCCAGGCCATCAGCGCCAGGAAGGCGATCTTCGAGGGGCGATAGCCGTAGCGCAGCGTGTAGAACAGGGTGAAGTCCTGCAGCGCGTAGGGGCCGATCTTCGATTCGGTGCTCTGGATCGTCTCGCCTTCCCGGGCCGGCACCAGCTCGGGCGAGATCTCGGTGGCGAGGATGGCGTCCAGGGTGGCGCCGACCTCCGCCTCGAACTGGCCGGAGGCGATCACCCACCGGATCAGGTGCTGGATCAGGGTCTTGGGTACCCCGGCATTCACCGCGTAGTGGGACATCTGGTCCCCGACGCCGTAGGTGCACCAGCCGAGCGCCAGCTCCGACAGGTCGCCGGTGCCGATCACGATGGCGTCGTGCTGGTTGGCGAGCCGGAAGAGGTAGTCGGTGCGCAGGCCCGCCTGCACGTTCTCGAAGGTGACGTCGTAGACCTCCTCGCCGCGACCGAACGGGTGGCCCATGTCGGCGAGCATCTGCCGGGCGGCCGGGCGGATGTCGAGCTCGGCCGCGCGGGTGCCGAGCGCCGCCATCAGCCGGTGGGCGTTGCCCTTGGTCTCGTCCGAGGTGGCGAAGCCCGGCATCGTGTAGGTGAGGATGTCGGTGCGCGGCAGGCCGAGCTCGTCGAAGGCCCGGGCCGCCACGATCAGCGCGTGGGTCGAATCGAGACCGCCCGAGATGCCGATCACGACCCTTCGGGTGCCGATCGCCCGCAGGCGCTGGACGAGGCCGGCGACCTGGATCGTGTAGCCCTCGTAGCAATCCTGGGCGAGGCGGGCGGGATCGGCCGGCACGAAGGGGAAGCGCTCGACCCTGCGGCGCAGGCCCAGATCCGCCTCCGGCGGGGCCACCCGGAACGGCACCCGGCGGAAGGCGGGAGCGGATCCCAGGACCTGGCGGGCGTTGTCGTCGAAGCTGCCCATCTGGGCCCGCTCCTGGACCAGCCGGTCGAGGTCGAGGTCGGCGCTCGTCACCTGCGGCTCGGCCGGGAAGCGGGGGCCCTCGGCGATCGCCTCGCCGTCCTCGTAGATCGCGGTCTGCCCGTCCCAGGACAGGTCGGTGGTCGATTCACCCGGGCCCGCCGCGGCGTAGATGTAGGCGGACAGGCAGCGCGACGAGGTCGAGCGGCAGAGCAGCGCCCGGTTGTCGGCCCGCCCGATGGTGATCGGGCTGCCCGAGAGGTTGGCCAGCACCGTGGCCCCGGCGAGGGCTGCCAGCGCCGAGGGCGGCACCGGGATCCACATGTCCTCGCAGACCTCGACCCCGAGGACGAGGCCCGGCAGGTCCTCGGCGGGAAACAGCAGGTCGGTGCCGAACGGCGCCTCCAGGGCGCCGAGGCGGATCGTCTCGCCGGTCACCCCGGCGCCGGAGGCGAAGTGGCGCTTCTCGTAGAACTCGCGGTAGTTCGGCAGGTAGCTCTTCGGCACCACCCCGAGCAGCCGGCCGCGATGGATCACCGCGGCGGTGTTGTAGACCCGGTTGCGGTGGCGCAGGGGTGCCCCGACGACGAGGACCGGCATCAGGTCCCGGCTCGCCTCGACCAGGGCGGCGAGGGCACCCTCGACCCGCGCGAGCAGGGTCTCCTGCAGCAGCAGGTCCTCGAGCGCATAGCCCGACAGGCCGAGCTCGGGAAACACCGCCACCGCCGTGCCGTCCGCGTCGCAGCGTTGCGCCAGCCGCAGGATCTCGGCCGCGTTGGCGTCCGGGTCGGCGATGTGGGTGCGGCCGACGCAGGCCGCGACCCGGGCGAAACCGTGCCGGTAGAGGGATCGGAACATCGTGCGGGCAGCCCCTTCTCGCCGGAAATGCCCCCGTTCCTTAACGCGCCGGCCCGCGACCCGGTACCCGGGGGCCCGTGCCTAATCCGCCGTTAACGATGCCGTGGCTAACTGGGCCCATGCGATGCGGCCGCGGGCCGCCCACACTCAAATCGGCATCATGAGACAATCGGGACGGCCACCCTTCTCCGACTCCTCGCCGCGTGCGCCCCAGCGGGTGCGCGACCATCTGCGCCCGCCCGAGCACCGGGGACGCCCCCTCGGCGTCCTGGCGCAGACCGTGATGAGCCTGCGGGCGATCCTCGCCCGTCGTTTCGCGCCGCCGGCCCCGCCGGCCCAACGCGACTACGCCCTGAGCCGGCGTGCCACCCCGAGCTGGATGGCCGACGCGCTCGTGCGGCCGACGCCGTCCGAGCCCGGCCCGGTCCCGGCCGCCCCGCCCGAGCCGTGGAGCCAGAGCCCGTACGCTCCACCCGCGCCGGGCGGGAC
>NZ_JTHF01000333.1 GCF_001043895.1 Methylobacterium indicum | reverse complement strand
CGGGCGCCCGCGTCGCTCGGCAATTGCCGCCAGGCCGCCACCGCCTGATCGAACAGCGCGCCCTTCGGGGCGTAGGCGCGGCCTTCGAGGAACGCGAAGGTGGTGTCGTCCGGGAAAGGGGCGGAGTTCGATGATCCAATTCCCCATGAACACGGCGGAGGACGCCCGATGACCCCGCAACCCCGCACCCTCCTCGACAAGGTCTGGGACGCCCACGTCATGGCGACCCGCCCCGACGGCCAGGCGCTCCTCGCCATCGACCGGCACCTGCTGCACGAGGGCTCGTTCCACGCCTTCGGCATGCTCGACCATGCCGGCCGCCAGATCCGCCGGCCGGAACTGACCTTCGCGGTGGCCGATCACTACGTCCCCTCCCGCGACCGCGACGGGCCGATCCCCGATCCCGAGATCGCCAACATGGTCTCGACGCTCGCCGACAATGCCGGCCGGCACCGCATCCGGCATTTCGGCCTCGACGATCGGGCGCAGGGCATCGTCCACGTGCTGGCGCCGGAGCAGGGCCTGACGCTGCCGGGTCTCACGGTCGTCTGCGGCGATTCCCACACCTCGACCCACGGCGCCTTCGGGGCGCTGGGCTTCGGCATCGGGGCGACGGAGGTGGCGCATGTGCTGGCGACGCAGGCCCTGTGGCAGCGCCGGCCGAAGACCCTGCGGGTCACCATCGACGGGGTGCTCGGCCCCCACGTCACCGCCAAGGACGTGATCCTGGCGATCATCGCAGGTGTAGGGGCCGGCGGCGCGGTCGGGCACGTGCTCGAATATGCCGGCAGCGCGATCCGCGGCCTGTCGATGGAGGGGCGGCTCACCATCTGCAACATGTCGATCGAGGCAGGCGCCCGAGCCGGGATGATCGCGCCGGACGACACCACCTTCGCGTTCCTCGAAGGCCGCGCCTACGCCCCGAAGGGCGCGCTGTTCGATCAGGCGGTGGCGGCCTGGCGGCAATTGCCGAGCGACGCGGGCGCCCGGTTCGACCGCGAGGTGACGCTCGATGCAAGCACCATCGCCCCGACCGTGACCTGGGGCACCAGCCCGGAGACCGCGCTTCCCGTCACCGCCGCGGTGCCGGATCCGGGCCTCGAATCCGACGCCACCAAGGCCGGACAGATGCGGGCGATGCTCGACTATATGGGCCTCACGCCCGGCATGCCGCTGGAAGAGGTCGCGATCGACCGGGTGTTCATCGGCTCTTGCACCAATTCGCGCATCGAGGACTTGCGCGCCGCGGCCGGCGTGCTGCGCGGCCAGAAAGCCGCGGTGCCGGGCCTCGTCGTGCCCGGCTCCGGTCCGGTGCGGCGCCAGGCCGAGTCGGAAGGGCTCGACCAGGTGTTTCGCGACGCCGGCCTCGAATGGGGCGAACCCGGCTGCTCGATGTGTGTCGGCATCAACGGCGACCTCGTGCCGGCGGGCGAGCGCTGCGCCTCGACCACCAACCGCAACTTCCCGGGCCGCCAGGGGCCGAACGCCCGCACCCACCTGATGAGCCCGGCCATGGCGGCGGCCGCCGCCGTCACCGGCCGCCTCACCGACATCCGCCGCCTCGGGAGAAGCTGAGATGCAGCCCTTCACGACCCTCCAGGCCGTCGCGGTGCCCCTCGACGTCGCCAACATCGACACCGACCAGATCCTGCCGGCCCGCTTCCTGAAGAAGCCGAGGAGCGCCGGCTACGGCAATTTCCTGTTCCACGACGAGCGCCGCCGGAGCAAGGCGGTCCCCCTCGATGCCCCGGCCTATGCCGGCGCCGGCATCCTGGTCGCCGACCGCAATTTCGGCTGCGGCTCGTCGCGGGAGGGTGCGGTCTACGCGCTGGTCGATGGCGGCATCCGCTGCGTGGTCGCCCCGAGCTTCGGCGACATCTTCGCCTCGAACGCGGCGAAGAACGGGCTGCTGACCGTGACCCTGCCGGACGAGGCGGTGTCGGCCCTGCGCACCCGCCTCGCGGCAGCACCGGGCGCGGCCGTCACGGTCGACCTGCCGGCCCAGACCGTGACCGACCCGGACGGCCATGCGATCCCGTTCGAGATCGATCCGTTCAAGAAGCGCTGCCTCGTCGAGGGGCTCGACGACGTGGCGCTGACGCTCGAACATGCCGAGGCGATCGCGGCCTACGAGGCGAGGGTGGCGGCCGAGGCGCCGTGGCGGGTACCGTCCATCGCCGGATGATCCGGGCCGGGGGCAAGCCATGCGCCCACGCGATGGCTCGCGCGCACGTCGAGGCAATATCCGATCAGCATCTTGTGATCGGACCCATCACCGTTACACTCCCGGTCCGAGCCGCGACACCATCAATCAAACAGCGGCCGGAAGAGGGAACGTCATGCTGGAATGCGCATCCGTCGCCAGGCGGCGGCTCGTCCGCGCGTTGCTTGGTTCAACGATCTTGTTGGCCGCCAATGCCTCGCTCTCGACCGTTCAGGCCGCGGACCCGATCCGCATCGCGGTAATCGCGGAGGCACAGGCCATCGCCGGGGCCTCGATTCCCCAGGCGGCTCAGCTCGCCGCCGACGAGATCAACGCCAAGGGCGGGATGGACGGCCGCAAGATCGAGATCATCGCTTACGACAACAAGAGTTCGGCCGCCGATTCGGTCCGCGCCTTCCAGCGTGCGGCGAGCGAGGACAAGGCCCACGCGGTCATCGCCAGCTACATCAGCGAGGTGGTGCTGGCGCTCCAGCCCTGGTCGGCCCGGCTGAAGCTGCCCTTCATCACGCCGGGCGCGGCCTCGAACGAGATCCCGCTCAACGTCCACAAGGACTACGCCCGCAACAAGTATTCCTTCCACGGCTACCTGACCTCGAAGGCGCAGTCCCAGGCCGTCTGCGACGCCGCCAAGGCCATCCTGGTCGACGGCCGGCAGATGAAGACCGCCGTCATCATGAGCGAGGACGCGGCGTGGACGAAGCCGCTGGACGAGGGCTACAAGGAGTGCCTGCCGAAGGTCGGGCTGAAGGTGCTCGACCATATCCGGTTCTCGCCGAGCACCACCGACTTCAACCCGATCTTCAGCCGCATCGAGGGCGCCAAGCCCGACGTGATCGTCACCGGCATCTCGCATGTCGGCGTGCAGCCGACGGTGCAGTGGCGCAGCCAGCAGATCCCGATCCCGATGATCGGCATCGCCTCGCAGGCGACCAATGCCACCTTCTGGAAGGAGACGAACGGCGCCACCGAGGGCGTGCTGTTCGAGATGTTCGCCGCACCCGGCACCAACGTCACGCCGAAGACTGCGCCCTTCGCGGAAGCTTTCAAGGCCAAGTACGGCAACTATCCGGGATACGCCGGCTACACCGCCTATGACGAGGTCTACTACATCGCCGATGCGGTGAAGCGGGCCGGCTCGACCGATCCCGACAAGCTCGTCGAGGCGCTGGAGAAGACCGACTGGGAGGGCACCCTCGGGCGCATCCAGTTCTATGGCAAGGACGACGAGTTCACCCACTCGATCAAGTATGGCCCCGGCCTCGTCTCGGGCATGATGATGCAGTGGCAGGACGGCAAGCAGCTGGCGATCTGGCCGCAGACTGTGGCCAACGGGAAGATGACCTTCCCGAGCTTCGTCAAGGCCGGGACGGCGGCGAACTAAACGCCCCCATTGATCGACCCTGATCCAGCCGACGCGGGATCCCCTCTCCCACACGGGCGAGCAGATTCGCACCTCTCCTCAGAGAGCTAACCCTCTGTAAAGGTGCGCGCTTTCC
>NZ_JTHF01000332.1 GCF_001043895.1 Methylobacterium indicum | reverse complement strand
AATGGACGACGCTGCGCGCCGCCCTCGACCAGGCCTTCGCGCAGCCGCGGGCCGGGCGGGACAAGGACCTCGCCAAGCGCGCGGCCGATCTGGCGGCCCGCGTCATCGCCGCCCTCGAGGCCGCCTCCGACGCGGTCTCGACGCGCATCCAGCACGACGACCCGAGCATGGGTGTGCTGCTCAACGCCCAGTCCGTGGCGTGGCAGGTCCGCATGACGACCAGCCGCTTCGGCTCGGTGTTCAGCCTGGTCACGGCGGCGAATCGTGCGGCGAATGCGGCGGAGGCCGGCGAGATGAACCGGCTCGCGGTCCAGGTCGAGACGGGCTGGGGCATCGTCGGCCGCATGATCGCCTCGGGGGCGGCCAGCCAGGCCGTCCGCGAGGCGCGGGCACGGGCCGACGCGCTGTATTTCGGCGGGCCGTTGGCGGCCATGCGCAAGGACGTGCTGGCGGCGGCCTCGGAGGGCCGGAAGCCCGCCATCGACAAGGCGGAATGGGACAGCGCCATCCTCGCCGGGCGCAACGCTATCACCGACCTGTCCATGGCCATCATGGACGACATGGTTCTCCAGACGCAGGCCAAGGCCTCGCGGGCCGACAGGCTGGTGCTGGTCAACGGCGCGGTCGCCGGGCTCATCGCCCTGATGCTCGTCGTCGCGATCGTGACGGTGCAGCGGCGCGTGGTGGGCGGCATCGCCGGGCTGGCGACGGCGATGCGGCGCCTGTCGGACGGCGATGCCACGGTCGCGGTGCCGGGGATCGCGCGACGCGACGAGATCGGCGCCATGGCCGGCGCCGTCCAGGTGTTCAAGGACAACATCCTGCGCACCCGGGCCCTGGAGCAGGAGACGGCGCTCGCCCGCGCTTCGGCGGACGAGCAGCGCCGGGCCGGCATGCGCCAGATGGCGGAGACCTTCGAGCGGGCGGTGGGCGGCATCGTCGGTCAGGTCGCGGCCTCCGCCAACGAGCTCCAGGCCACCGCCCGGACCATGACCGCCACCGCGACCCAGACCGCCGCGCAATCGACCGCCGTGGCCGCCGCCGCCGAGGAAGCCTCCTCGAATGTCGGCACCGTCGCGGTCGCCGCGGAGGAACTGGGCGCCTCGGTCCAGGAGATCGGCCGCCAGGTCGACGGCTCGGCGCGGCTGGCCCAGGCCGCCGTGGCGGAAGCCGGGCAGACCGCCCGGCAGGTGCGGGCCCTCACCGAGGCCACGGCGCGGATCGGCGACGTGGTCGGGCTGATCTCGTCGATCGCCGCCCAGACCAACCTCCTGGCGCTCAACGCCACCATCGAGGCCGCCCGCGCCGGTGCGGCGGGACGGGGCTTCGCGGTCGTCGCGGCCGAGGTGAAGGAACTCGCCGGCCAGACCGCCCGCGCCACCGAGGAGATCACCAGCCAGATCACGGCGATCCAGTCCTCGACGGGCCAAGCGGCGAGCGCGATCGGCGGGATCACCGCACGGATCGAGGAGATCTCGGGGGTCGCCACCTCGATCGCCGCGGCGGTGGAGGAGCAGGGCGCGGCGACCCAGGAGATCGTCCGCAACGTCGCCCAGGCCGCCACCGGCACCGGCGAGGTCACCGGCACCATCGCGGGCGTCGCGGGCGCGGCGGAGGAGACCGGCGCCGCGGCGAGCCAGGTGCTCGCCGCGGCCTCCGCGCTGTCGCGCCAGTCCGAGCA
>NZ_JTHF01000331.1 GCF_001043895.1 Methylobacterium indicum | reverse complement strand
GTGCAGGTTTTCGCCGGCCCGCCCGCTCATGCCGAGGAACCTCTCGCCGAGACGCCCCGGGCCGGCGAAAACCTGCACCTCGTCCTCGCGACCGCCACGCCGGGTGGCGGGTTTCCGGCCTATGGCGAGGCGCTGGCGGCGGCGATCCGGGAGGTGAACCCGGACATCACCCTCGATCTGCGGGCGAGCAAGGGCTCGACCGAGAACCTCGACCTCCTGCGCAGCGGGCAGGTCGATCTCGGCCTCGTCCAGGGCGAGTACGCCTACGAGGCCCTGGCCGGGCAGGGTGCCGCGCCGGCGATCACCGTGGTCGCCCCGGTCTACGCGGCGCCGGGCCTGTTCGTGGTGCCGGCGGACGGGCCGGTCACGGCCTTCACCGATCTGCGCGGCCGGCCGGTGGCGCTCGGGACCCGCAGCTCCGGCCTCACCGCCATGGGCCGCACCATCCTGCGCGGCGCCGGGCTCGACCCGGAGCAGGACATCCGCCCGATCCTCCTCGACCATGCCGGAGATGGCCCGGCGCTGCTCCGCGACGGGCGCGCCGCGGCGCTGTTCGGCGGCGGCACCGGCTGGCCGGGCTTCCGGGCGGTCGCGCAGGCCCCGGGCGGGGCCCGCTTCCTCGGTCCGCCGGCCGGCGCGATTCCGGCGATCCTGGCCGCGAGCCCGTCCCTGCGCCGCATGACCGTGCCGCCCGCCACCTTCCCGGGCCAGACCGAGGCGATCGAGACGGTGGGGTCCTGGAGCTTCGTCCTGGGCAAGCCCGGCCTCGATCCGGCGGCGGTCGCCCGTCTCGTCGCGGCGATCGACAAGGCGAAGCCGGCGCTCGCCCGGCGCCTGCCGAACGAGCGGCCGAGCGATCCCCGGGACCTCGCGGCCGCCGTCCCGGCGGAGTGGCTCCACCCCGCCACGGCCTCCTACCTGCGACAGACCGGCCAGCCCTGACCCCGACGGCGCGCAACCCCGTGTGTTTCCGTGGACACAAAGATCGCAACGTTATTACAATTCGCATCTGGCATATTGCTGCCGCCGGACCGTCATGGCATGGCTGCTGCCGCCAAGGTTCCCCGGGCGTCATGCCCGCGGGCTAAGAGGGAACTCGGTGAGCTCGTCGCGAGCGATGCCGAGGCTGCCCCCGCAACTGTGAGCGGAGAGATCCCGCCGCCGACGGTCACTGGTGCGCTGCACCGGGAAGGCCAGGCGGGAGCGACGATCCGCGAGCCAGGAGACCTGCCTTCGGTACGCGCCGCGTTTCGGCGCGGTCACGTCCTGCGGGCGGTGCGGCCCGGGGGAGCGCCCGGATCCGGCTGCCGCCCGACAGGTGCGGGGCAGGGTCCGTCGCTCGCTCGAACCGTACGGCACGGCAACTTCGAGTGTGTTTCGTGAGAACCCGTTCGCGTCTCCCCACCCCCGCACGCTCCCGCCGTCGTCATCCCGGCGCCGCCCTGGCGGGCGCGATGGCAATCGGCCTCGCGGCACAGCCGGCGGGCGCCCAGGAGAGCATCGCCCTCGACGAGGTGGTGGTGGAGGGGGCCGCCCCGGCGCCGGGCCGGCCGATGCCCGCGACCACCGCCGCCGGCACGATCGGCCTCATCGGTCCGAGTGCGGGCTTCCGGGCCGACCGGGCGGTCAGCAGCACCAAGACCGACACGCCCCAGCGCGACGTGCCGCAGGTCGTCACCGTGGCGCCGCGCGAGGTCATCACCGATCTCGCCGCCACCCGGGTCGATCGGGTCCTGACCTACACGCCGGGCGTCGCCCTGCAGAACAATTTCGGCGGGCTGACCATCTTCAGCTACGCCATTCGGGGCGTGACCACCTCGGAACTGTACAAGAACGGCTTTCCGCTCAACCGCGGCTTCCCACCGCCGCCCGACACCCAGAACGTCGAGCGGATCGAGGTGCTGAAGGGGCCCGGCGGCGGCCTGTTCGGGCGCAGCGACCCGGGCGGCCTCGTCAACATCATCACCAAGCAGCCGACGCGCGAACGCTTCGTCGAGATGGGCGGGCTGTGGGGCTCGTTCGAGGAGGTCCGCGGCACGGTCGATTCCGGCGGCGCGCTCAACGAGGACGGCACGCTCCTCTATCGCTTCAACCTCGCGGCCGGACGCCAGAACAGCTTCCGCGATTTCGTCGACGGCGACCGGCTGTTCGTCGCTCCCGTCGTGAGCTGGCAGGTCACGCCCGACACCAAGGTGACGGTCGAGACCGAGTTCCTGCGCAACCGCACGGTGTTCGACCGCGGGGTCATCGCGATCGACAACCGGCTCGGCTTCCTGCCGATCTCGCGCTTCTTGGGCGAGCCGGGCCAGAGCATCGATCAGACCAACGACTCGATGCAGATCCGGGTCGACCACCGCTTCGACGCCGACTGGCAGATGCGGCTTGCCACCTATCTCAACTCCAACTCGCTCACCGGCGAGGCGGTCGAGGTGCGGGACATCGCCGCCGACAACCGCACCGTCCTGCGCGACCGCAACTACCGCAACTACCGCGCCGCCACCGCGCTCGGCCAGGCCGAGCTGGTCGGGCGCTTCGACACCGCCGGGATCGGCCATACGGTGCTGCTCGGCTTCGAGCGCGAGAGCACCGACGGCACCTACCAGCAGATCCGCTCCAACACCCGCACGAACCCGTATTCGCTCGACATCTACGCCCCGGTCTACGGCCGGCCGCTCCCGAACTACACCCGCCAGACCAACGGCTTCGAGCAGGTCACCAACACCGCGCTCTACGCCCAGGACCAGATCGCGCTGTCGCCCGAGTGGAAGGCGATGGTCGGCGTGCGGTTCGATTTCTTCGAGCAGGCGTTCCGCGAGCGCACCACCGGGGTCCGGAACGACCAGACCTACTTTGCCGCCACGCCCCGGGCCGGCCTCGTCTACCAGCCGCTGCCGGAGCTGTCGCTCTACGCCTATGTCGGCACGAGCTTCCGGCCGAATATCGGGCCGGACGCCGCGGCCTCGTCGTTCAACGGCCCGTTCGCGCCGGAGACCGGCCTCGGCTACGAGGTCGGCACCAAGCTCGACCTCTATGACGGGCGCTTGAGCCTGACCGGCGCCGCCTTCCGGGTCGAGCGCCAGAACGTGCTGACCGCCGATCCCAACAACAGCGGCTTCTCGATCGCCGCCGGCGCGGTGCGCAGCCAGGGCTTCGAGTTCACGGCGGCCGGCCAGCTCTCGCCCTCGGTCAAGGTCCTGGCCGGCTACGTCTTCGCCGACGCGGTGGTCACCAAGGACAACGTGCTGCCGGTCGGCGCACCCCTCATCAACGTGCCGCGCCACTCCGGCAGCCTGCTCGCGGTCTACGAGGCGCAGGAGGGCCCCTGGAAGGGGTTCGGCATCGGCGGCGGCGCGCGGGCGGTCGGCGAACGGGCCGGCGACGCGAATGGCGGCGCGTTCCGGCTTCCGGGCTACATCGCGGTCGATGCGCTGGCCTATTACAAGTGGGAGAACTTTCGCTTCGGCCTGAACGTCGAGAACGTCTTCGACACCACCTATTACGCGAGCTCGCTCAACGTCTTCCGGGTGTTTCCGGGTACGCCGCGCCGCTTCACCGGCACCCTGTCGGTGCGGTTCTGATGGCCGCCCCCGCCCGTCGAGGCGATGCGGGCGCACCGGCGCGCAGGGGCGATGCCGGCCGGGACGCGGCGGCCAACCGCGCCCGGGGCTACCGCCAGCGCCTCGCCCCGGTGCTCGCCGCCATCACGGCGGAGGCCGGGGCGACGCCCGAGGGCATCGCCGCCTCCCTGACCCGGCGGGGCATCCCCAAGCCCCGCGGCGGCCGGGTCTGGACGCCGCCGGACGTGCGCCGGCTCCTGTCGCGCCTCGCCGACGAGACCGCCTCGTGACCACGGGACTCCGCCCGCCGCGCATCGCCGCGATCGACGCCCTGCGCGGCCTCGTCATGCTGCTGATGCTGGTCGACCACGTCCGGGAGTTCTTCTTTCTGCACGCCCAGGTCCGCGATCCGATGGACCTCGCCGTGACGCCGCCGGGCCTCGCCGCGACGCGGCTCACCGCGCATCTGTGCGCGCCGGTCTTCCTGCTGCTCACCGGGCTGTCGGCTCACCTCCATGCCGGCCGCCACGGGCCGGGGGCGACCGCGCGCTTCCTCCTCACCCGCGGCCTGTTCCTGATCGTGCTCGAACTCACGCTCGTGAACCTCGCCTGGACCCGGAGCCTGCTGCCGCCGATCCTCTACCTGCAGGTGATCTGGGCGATCGGGCTCAGCATGATCGCGCTCGCCGGTCTGATCCGGCTGCCTCGGCCGGTCCTGATCGCGGTCGCGCTCGTCCTGATGCTCGGGCACGACCTCCTCGACGGAATCGTGCTCCCGCCCGACCACCCCGGCATCATCCCGTGGTCGATCCTCCATCAGCGCGGCTTCATCCCGCTGCCCTGGGGCGTCGCCCGCACCTCCTACCCGGTCCTGCCGTGGATCGGCGTGGCGGCCGCGGGCTTCGCGCTCGGGCCGTGCTACGCCCTGGAGGCGGGGGCTCGCCGCCGCCGGCTCCTCGCCCTCGGGGCCGCCGCGATGGCGTCGTTCCTCGTGCTGCGGGGCCTCAACGGCTACGGCGATCCGACGCCGTGGCGGGCCGGGACGGATCTCGGCGCGACCATCCTGTCGTTCCTGAACCTCACCAAGTACCCGCCCTCGGCCGACTTCCTGCTCGCGACCCTGGGCATCGGCCTCCTGCTGCTCGCCCTGCTCGAAGCGCTGCCGGCCCGCCGGCTGGCCTGGCTCACGGTGTTCGGCGGCGCGCCCTTGTTCTTCTACCTGGCGCATCTCTGGCTGCTGCGCGGGCTCCACGACCTCCTCGTCGCCCTCGGCTTCGGGGCGGGGGGCCGGGTCTCGGCGGGTTCGCCGTGGCAGCTCTGGCTGATCGCGGCGCTCCTCGCCGTGCCGCTCTACGGGGCCTGCCGGTGGATGGTGGGGGTGAAGCGAGGCGGGCGCCACCCGGCGCTGAGCTACCTGTAGGCGCAGGCTCGACGCCTGCCCCCGCCCATGTGCCGACCGTCAGTGCAGCGCGACGATCTCGCTCTCGCGCACGGCGCGCTCGCCCTTCATCGACCGGATGCGGTAGGCGGCCTCGCCGCTGCGATCCTCCGGCATCAGCCGCACGACCTCGAACACGTCGATGTCGCTGGCGAGCGCGTCGGAGATCCCGGAGCGCACCATCCGCACCTGCTGGTGAAGCTTGAACTTGTACGGCATCGGGCCGGTCCCTTCCTGATTGACGTGGGGCCGGGGCAGCCCCCGGTGCCGGGGATCAGCCCCGCTTGCGCGCCTTGCGGGCGGCGTAGCGGGCGTCGCGTGCCGCCTTCTGGTCGATCTCGCGTTGCTCGGCTGCGACCGCGGCTTCAGCGGCGAGCCGGATCTCGTCCGCCGCGGCGATCTCGCGCTGACGGGCCTCCTCGGCCCGGGCCTCGGTTTCGCGGATGAGCCGCTCGGCCTCCTGGACCGCGCGCTCGGCGTCGCGCTCGGCCTGGCGGGTGGCCCGTGCCTCCGCGACGGCCTGGCGCTCGGCGCGGCGGGCGATGAGGGCCGGATCGTCGGCGGTGCTGCGGGACTGGAATCGGCCGAGCATCGCCCGCCGGGCCGCCGCGGCGGTACCGAGACGATCGCCCAGGGGGGCTTCCTTGAACTTGCCCATCGCTCAGACCCGGCTGAGGGCGAGGGAGCGGATCGGGCGCGAGAACCGGTCGGCGAGGTGCCAATGCAGCTCCCGGACCGAGTGGTAGCGGTAGGTCCGGTCGATCAGGTGGCTGACGTCGCGCGGCGAGCCGCCGACATGCTGCCAGATCTGCTGGACCTGAAACGTGGCGGGCTCGATGCGCGCCTGGTCGGGACGGGAATGGGAACTGAACGTGAAATTCACTCAGGAACAATCTGCTGGAGGTCGGGCCCGCGCCGCGGCGCGGGACGAGAGATGCGGCTGAAGCCACCCGCATCCCGATAGCAATGGACCTTACGCGGCGCGCAGGTTGCCGGCGGACTGCTTGCCGCTGCGACGGTCGGTCTCCATCTCGTAGGAGATCTTCTGGCCTTCGTTGAGGGTCTGCATGCCCGACCGCTCGACGGCGGAGATGTGCACGAACACGTCCTTGCCGCCGTCATCCGGTTGGATGAAGCCGAAACCCTTCTGGACGTTGAACCACTTCACGGTGCCGGTCGTCATTGTCGTATCCATGATCTGCAAGCGTAGGAGAGAGCTCGGCACGCCGTCGGGCGGCGCCAAGGCTCGGTTCAATCGACGGATTTGGAGCGAATGGCAGAGCTTGCGCCAGCAGGAAAGCGGCGGAGAGGCTCGGTAATCAGGCCAACAATCGATCTATCATCAATAATTGATGCGAGATCAGATAGCAAGCCATGGCCAAAAATATTTGGCATCACCGCCGGAATGATCGGACAATCTCCGAAAAACCGGCGGTCGATCGGGAGATTTTATCGCTCAAGGCGCTGCCGACGCTGGCGATTCGAGCCTCGCCCGGACGGGGTCGGTCAGGCGGCGCCGGTGCCCGGGGCAGGCCAGCCGATGCAGGCCTCGTGGGCGCGGAAGTTGCGCAGCCACCAGCCCCAATCCTCCGGCACCAGGGCGAACGGATCGGGATGCGCGAGCTCCCGCGCCGCCCAGACCGGCCAGTGCGGGTTCGAGAGGGCCGGACGGCCGAGAAAGACGAGGTCGATCAGTTCGTCGCGGATCACCCGGTCGGCGACAGCCGGCAGGCCGAGATTCCAGCTCACGCCGACCGGGATCCCGACCTCGCGCCGCACCCGCGCGCCGCGCTCGACCATGAAAGCCATCCGGGCGAAGGGGGGATCGGTCATCGCATCGGTGTTGAAGCCGATCGAGAGGTCGGCGAGGTCGAGGCCGTGCGCCGTCATCCGGGCGACCGCCGCCACCGCCTCGTCGAACTGCACGCCGTCGGGGTGGAGGTCGTCGGAGCCGAGCCGCATCGTCAGCGGCAGGCGCTCCGGCCACACCGCCCGCACGGCGTCGAGCGCTTCCAGGTGGAAGCGCAGCCGGTTGTCGAAGGAGCCGCCGTAACGGTCGTCGCGCTGGTTGGCGAGCGGCGAGAAGAAGCTGGCGCCGAGATAGCCGTGGGCGAAATGCATCTCGAGCCACTCGAACCCGGCCGCGACCGCCCGGCGCGCGGCGTCGGCATAGGCCCGGTGGATGCCGGCGATCTCCGCGACGCTCAAAGCCTCGACCGGGTAGGTGTAGCGCCCGCCATACGAGATCGGGGAGGGGGCCTTGAGCTGCCAGCCGTCCGGGTGGTCGGGCGGCAATTGCAGCTTGCCCTCCCAGGGCTTCTGCTCGCTGCCCTTCCGCCCGGTATGCCCGAGCTGGATCGCCGGGACCCCGCCCATCTCCTTGATGATGCGGGTGACGCGGGCGAGCCCCTCGACGTGCCGGTCGTCCCAGAGACCCGCGCAGGCGCTGGTGGTGCGTCCCTCCGGCGTGATGGCGATCTGCTCGGGGAAGACGAGGCCGAACCCGCCGGCCGCCCGCGAGCCGTACAGCATGACGTGGTAGTCGCCCACCGCCCCGTCGACCGAGCGGTGCATGGTCATCGGCGACATCGCGATCCGGTTGCGGAGCGTGACGTCCTTCAGGGTGAAGGGGCTGAACAGGTCGGGCATGCGGCCTCGCGGGAGGTGCGAACCGTCCCGCCGGGAGGCCGCTCGCGAGGGTATGGAGCCGGGGCGGGAGCCGGCAAGGGAGCATGCGCGACGAGGGCGATCCGCCGCGGGACGAGGCGCAACGCTCCGAACCCTCCCCCCTCTGCG
>NZ_JTHF01000330.1 GCF_001043895.1 Methylobacterium indicum | reverse complement strand
CCCCGCCATATCCGCCTCGCACGGTCGACCGGCCCTGCGTCATCCCGCGGCTTTTTCGCGGACGAGGGGACCCACCGATGAGCGAGAACCGGCACTACGACGTCGTCATCGTCGGGTCGGGGCCGGGCGGCGGCACCATGGCGTGGCGGCTGGCCCAGACCGGCAAGCGCATCCTGCTGCTCGAGCGCGGCGACTACCTGCCGCGGGAGCGGGAGAACTGGGACAGCCAGGCGGTCTTCGTCGATGCCCGCTACCAGGCGCCCGAGACCTGGTACGGCGCCGACGGGTCGAGCTTCCATCCCGGCTTGCACTACTTCGTCGGCGGCAACAGCAAGGTCTACGGCTCGGTCCTGCTCCGCCTGCGCGAGAAGGATTTTGGGCAAATCCGCCACCCGGACGGGATCTCGCCGGAATGGCCGGTGAAGTACGACGTGTTCGAGCCGTATTACCAGGCGGCGGAGGAACTCTACTACGTCCACGGCCAGCGCGGCGAGGATCCGACCGAGCCGCCATCCTCGAAACCCTACGCCTACCCGCCGATCACCCACGAGCCCCGGATCCAGGAGCTGTTCGACGGGCTGAAGCGCGAGGGCCATCACCCGTTCCACCTGCCGGTCGGGGTGCGGCTCGACGAGCGCGACGGCAAGCCCCTGCCGCACTCGGCCTGCATCCGCTGCGATGCCTTCGACGGCTACCCGTGCATCACCAACGGCAAGGCCGATGCGCAGGTCACCTGCGTCGATCCCGCGCTCGCGGCGCACGACAACCTCACGCTGATGACCAACGCCTATGTCGACCGGCTGCTGACCGATCCGGCCGGCCGGACGGTCACCGGCGTCGAGGTCAAGCGCGGCGACGCGACCGAGGTGTTCACCGGCGACATCGTGGTGGTGGCCTGCGGCGCGCTCTCCTCGGCGCTCCTGATGCTGCGCTCCGCCAGCGACGCCCACCCGCAGGGGCTCGCCAACCGGTCGGGCCAGGTCGGCCGCAACTACATGCGGCACAACAACTCGACGGTGCTGGCCATCTCCCGCACCCCGAACCCGACCCGGTTCCAGAAGACGCTCGGCCTCAACGACTTCTACTTCGGCGCCGACGACTGGGATTATCCCCTCGGCCACATCCAGATGGTCGGCAAGTCGGACGGGGTACAGATCCGCGGCGAGGGCCTGCCGGGCTTCCTGCAATGGTTCCCGGAAAAGCCGTTCGACTGGATCGCCGCCCATTCCCTCGATTTCTGGCTCACCACCGAGGACCTGCCCATCCCGCAGAACCGCATCTTCTACGAGAACGGCAAGGTGCGGCTCGATCTCACGCAGACCAACGAGGAGGCGTTGCACCGGCTCAAGGCCAAGCTGCGCGATCTCTGCTCCAGGCTCGAGATCCATCCGCACCTGTTCGACCGCTCGCTCTATCTCGGCAAGGACGTGCCGATCGGCGGCACCGCCCATCAGGCCGGGACCCTGCGATTCGGCACCGACCCGGCGACCTCCGTCCTCGACCTCGACTGCAAGGCGCACGAGCTCGACAACCTCTACGTCACCGATGCGAGCTTCTTCCCGTCGATCGGCGCCGTGAACCCGACCCTGACGATCATCGCCAACTCGCTGCGGGTGGCCGACCACATCATCGGGCGGCTGGGCGCGTAGCGCTGAGCCTTCTCGTATGATTTCCGCCTGATCGCTTCGCGGCGCGGAAATCGGCTTCGCTCAAGCGCCGCGCGGGCTTGTGATACCCAGTCCGGAAGTGATCTTCCTGATTGGGTATCAGACCTCCATCCCCGCCCCGGTCGTCCGGCGCGGGGATCGGACCGTGCAAGGCGTCGCGCACCGCGCGCATAGGTGCGCCGCCGCTTCCCGGGCTATGACGGGGGCGCCCTCAGAGGAGCCCCGCATGCCCCTGGACCCCGCCCTGCGCGACCGCATCATCACGGCCGTGGCCGACGGCTTTTCCGAGCAGATCGCCCACACCCAGGCGTTGATGCGCTTTCCCTCGATCCGGGGCGACGAGCAGGCGATCCAGGATTTCGTCTTTCGCAGCTTTCGCGACCGCGGCTACGCCATGGACCGCTTCGCCATGGACCGGGCGCAGATCGAGGCGCATCCCGGCGGCGCCCGGTTCAGCCCCGAGCACTCCGAGGCGCCGATCGTCGTCGGCATCCACCGGCCGCGGGAGGAGCGCGGACGCTCGCTGATCCTCCAGGCCCATGTCGACGTGGTGCCGCCGGGCCCCGCCGACCTCTGGACCCACCCGGCCTTCGAGCCGGTGGTGGAGGGCGACTGGCTCTACGGCCGCGGCGGCGCCGACATGAAGGCGGGGCACGCCGCCAACCTGTTCGTCCTCGATGCCCTGCGGCGCATCGGCCTCCAGCCCGCCGCGACCGTCACGCTGCAATCGGTGGTGGAAGAGGAATCGACCGGCAACGGCGCCTTGATGACCCATCTGCGCGGCTACCGCGCCGACGCGGTGCTGATCCCCGAGCCCGAGGAGGAGATGCTGGTGCGCGCCAATACCGGCGTGTTGTGGTTCCGGGTCGAGGTCCGGGGCCGGCCGGTCCATGTCCGCGAGATGGGCACCGGCGCCAACGCCATCGACGCCGCCTACCGGGTGATCGGCGCGCTGCGGGCGCTGGAGGAAAGGTGGAACGCCGACAAGGCCGGGCGCCCGCATTTCGAGGGCGAGGCGCACCCGATCAACCTCAATATCGGCCGGATCGAGGGCGGCGACTGGGCCTCCTCGGTGCCGGCCTGGTGCCGGATCGATTGCCGCATCGCGCTCTATCCGGGGGTGAGCGCCGCGGAGGCCGCCCGCGAGATCGAGGCGGCGGTGGCGGCGTTTTCCCGCGACGACGCCTTCCTGTCGAACAGCCCGCCGAGCGTCAGCTTCCACGGCTTCTTCGCCGAGGGCTACGTGCTCGACGAGGGCTCGGAGGCGGAAGCCGTGCTCGGCCGCGCGCACGAAGCGGCGACCGGCCGCGCACTCGAGAGCTTCATGACCGCCGGCTACCTCGATACCCGGGTCCACGCCCTCTACGACCGGGTGCCGGCGCTCTGCTACGGGCCGAAGAGCGAGAACATCCACGGCTTCGACGAGCGGGTCAGCCTCGCCTCGCTCAAGCGCATCACCACCGCGATGGCCCTGTTCGTCGCCGAGTGGTGCGGGACCGAGACGGCCGCGTAGAGGGAGGGCGGCGACGGAGCCGGCATGGCTCCGTCGCCCGCACCCTCACGCCTTCAGCGCCGCCACGAATTCCCGCACGTTGTGGCGCATCATGTCGAGATAGGTCGTGGCCGGGCCGCCGGGCTCGGACAGGGCGTCGGAGAAGACCCGGCCTCCCGCCTTGGCGCCGCTCTCGCGGGCGATCTGCTGCATCAGCCGCGGATCGGAGACGTTCTCGAGGAAGACCGCCGGGATCTTGTCGCGGCGCACCTGCCGGACGATGGCGGCGACGTCGCGGGCGGTGGCCTCGCTCTGGCTCGACACGCCCTGGGGGGCGAGGAAGCGCATCCCGTAGGCCTTGGCGAAGTAGCCGAAGGCGTCGTGGGTGGTGACGATGCGCCGGCGCGCCTCGGGGATCGCCGTCAGTTCCGTCCGGATCTCGGCGTCGAGGGCGTCGAGCTTCGCGAGATACGCCGTCGCGTTGGCCGCGTAGATCGCCGCGCCGGCGGGGTCGGCCGCGGTCAGACCGTCGCGGATGGCGACGACGTAGCGCTTGGCGTTGGCGACGTTCTGCCAGGCATGGGGATCGATCGTGTGGTCGTGCCCGTGAGCATGGGACGGCTCCTGCCCGCTCTCGTCCTCCTCGATCGGGACGACGCCCTTGGCGGCGACCACCACCATGGCCTTGGTGCCCGACGCCTTGATCAGGCGGTCGATCCAGCCCTCGAAGCCGAGCCCGTTGACCACGACGAGGCGGGCGGCCGCGACCGCCTGGGCGTCGGCCGGGGCCGGCACGAAGCTGTGCGCGTCGCCGTTCGGCCCGACGAGCGTGGTGACGGCGACACGATCGCCGCCGACCTGGCGCACGAGGTCGCCGAGGATCGAGAACGACGCCACGACCCGGGTCGGTTCCGCTTTCGCGGGCTCGGCTGCGACGGGCGCCGAAATGGGGGACTGCGCTGCCGTGGGCGCGCTCCACCCGAGGCTCAAGGACCCGGCCAGGGCCACCAGCAGCATCCCGATTCTCAACCCGCGCATCGTGCCGTTCCCTCGCTCGATCCCGCGCCTCCCCTAGGCCGACGGGCCGGTAATTGCAACATTGTTACATCATCGCTGCCCTGGAGATGGCCCGCCCGTTAACCTGGATCGAGGACGGGTGCGGGTGAGGCGTCCAGGGTGCGCGGGTCACCCCGTTCCTGCCGGTTTCGCTCGGACGGTGTCACCGGCGGGCCGGATCGTCGCTCAAGTGCGGTCCGGCCCGCCGCCCTCGCCGTCGAGGGTCCACGCGCCTTGGACAGTGATGATTAGGCTTTCCTTAACCATGACTCGCGAAGGTCCGCCCACATGAACCAACAGGAGGTCGGGATGGATCACATCGAGACCAGCATCCGCGAGCGGGCCTACGCCCTTTGGGAACGCGACGGCCGCAGGCACGGCCGCGACGCGCATTACTGGGCCCTGGCCGAGCAGGAGTTGCGCGGCGCGAGCGAGGCGCCCGTCGCCGCGCGGGAGAGCGGCACGGACGAGGCCGTCGAGGCGCAGGCCGTCCCGGCGGACGTGGTAGCCAAGCCGGCCCGCAAGCCTGCGGCCCGCAAGTCCGTCGCCAGCAAGCCCGCCGCCAAGAAAGTTGCCGCCGAGACCCCCGCCGCCAAGGCCGCGGTGAAGGCCGTGACCGAGTTGGCGCAGGCGGCCGCAAAGCCCGCCCCGCGCCGGCGCCGGAGCGCTGCGGCGGAGACCGTGACCACCCACTGACCGCCGGCGTTCCGGAAAGCAGGAACGCGCCGCGCTCGGACCTCGACCCCTCCCGCCTCGCGGGAGGGGTTTTTTGCGCTTCAGCCCCTGCCGCCCTGCGGAAGGGGCTTTTGGTCGTGGACCGGCCGGGGCGCCGCCGCCCCGCGACGGTGCAGGCGCCACAGGATTCCGACGAGCGCGACGTCGACCAGCGCCAGGACCGCGAGGACGGCCAGCGTCGCATCGGCTCCCCGATGGGCGATGAGCCACGCGGCGGCCGACGGCGCGAGCGCCTGGGTGGCGAGGCTCGGCTTGGCCAGCCGGCCGAGGAGCCCGGCGTAGCGCTCGGGCCCGAACAGGACGAGGGGCAGGGTGCCGCGGGCGATCGAGTAGAGGCCGTTGCCGGCGCCGTAGATCACCAGCACCAGGGCGGGGGCGACGAGACCGGCCCAGAGCAGGACGAGACCCGCGGCCATCAGGGCCACCGCGGCGGTGAGCGTCCAGATCGGATGGTGCCGGCTGCGGTTGGCGACCTCGAGGAGCCGGGCGCCGACCTGCGACGGGCCGATCAGGGTGCCGAGGGAGACGGCGGCCGCCAGCGTCAGGCCCCGGTCCTGGAGCAGCGTCAGCAGGTGGACCGAGATCACCGAGGTGGCGACGCTGGTGCAGGTCGCCACGGCCGCAAGCACCAGGAAGGTCGAGCGTTCCCCGGGCGTCAGCGCGATGTCGGCGCGGGTGCCGGGGGCCGGTGGCGGCCGCGGCGGCGCCCGCGGGACCAGGCCGAGGATCAGCGGCAGCGACAGCGTGAGTTGCAGGGCGGCGTAGCTCAGGCAGGTGCCGCGCCAGCCGAGATGCGCCAGCAGGAAGGCCGAGAGCGGCCAGCACAGCGTGCTCGAAAAACCGCCCCACAGGGTCAGCGCCGTGATCGACGGGCGCGCATCGGCGCCGTAGAGCCGCCCCAGGGTGGCGAAAGCCGCGTCGTAGAGCCCCGACCCCATGCCGAGGCCGATCACCAGCCAGGCGAGGGCGAAGACCGGCAGGTTCGGCGCCAGCGCCAGGAGCGTCAGGCCCGTGGCGAGGAGGCCGGACGACACCGCGAGCACCGGCCGGCCGCCATGGCGCCCGATGAGGCGGCCGGCGAGGGGCGCGACGGCGCCCGCT
The DNA here is from genome assembly GCF_001043895.1 of Methylobacterium indicum. Lineage (GTDB taxonomy): Bacteria > Pseudomonadota > Alphaproteobacteria > Rhizobiales > Beijerinckiaceae > Methylobacterium > Methylobacterium indicum. The sequence continues at coordinate 5,108 of NZ_JTHF01000330.1, read as the reverse complement.
GCCAGCATGCCGGCGGTGAGGCTGCCGAAGATCCACGGCAGCGGCCAGCCGGTCTCCGCCGCGATCGAGGGCCCGAGCACCGTCAGCAGGTAGTAGCTGCAGCCCCAGGCGAAGATCTGCGTCACGCCCAAGGCCGCGATCACCGGCCAGCGCCCTTGCGCGCTCACGGCGTCCGTTCCCGATCCGGGCCCGGCATGCAGAGGGTCACGGGGTCCATGGCGGTCTCCCGGCGCGGGCGGGCCCTCGTTTCCGGTCCCCTCGCTCCCGCATCCTTTGCCAATCTCTAACGACTTCGCGGGACACTCGTCCACAGGGTCGTGCGGGCTTGTGGAACATCCCCGGAACGCCCATCTAAGATGCTGATTTGCTTCGCCTTCCGCGTCCTGCGCCGGTGCCCTTCAGGCTGGTGCTCGGAGGCGAATTCGGCTAAGCCTGCCGGCAGCGAGATGTGAGCCCGCGCGGGCCGCGACGAGAGACAGACCTTGGCAGAGAACGACCCGACCGGCGCCCCCCCGCCCGCGACCGACATCAAGCCCGTCTCGATCACCGACGAGATGCGCCAGTCCTACCTGGCCTACGCGATGAGCGTGATCGTCAGCCGCGCCCTGCCGGACGCGCGCGACGGCCTCAAGCCCGTGCATCGCCGCATCCTGTACTCCATGTACGAGAACGGCTACCTGCCGGACCGCAAGTACGTGAAGTCGGCGCGCATCGTCGGCGACGTGATGGGCCAGTATCACCCGCACGGCGACCAGTCGATCTACGACGCCCTCGTCCGCATGGCGCAGGACTTCGCCATGCGGCTGATGCTGGTCGACGGCCAGGGCAATTTCGGCTCGGTCGACGGCGATCCGCCCGCCGCGATGCGCTACACCGAATCGCGTCTGGCCAAGCCCGCGATGTCGCTCCTCGAGGATATCGACAAGGACACGGTCGACTTCAACCCGAACTACGACGAGTCGAAGGACGAGCCGGCGGTCCTGCCCGCCCGCTTCCCCAACCTCCTCGTCAACGGCGCCGGCGGCATCGCGGTCGGCATGGCGACCAACATCCCGCCGCACAATCTCGGCGAGGTGATCGACGGCTGCATCGCGCTGATCGACGATCCGGCGATCACCATCGAGGGCCTGAACGACATCATCCCGGGCCCGGACTTCCCGACCGGCGGCGCGATCCTCGGGCGCTCGGGCACCCGCTCGGCCTACATGACCGGCCGCGGCTCGGTGATCATGCGGGCGAAGTCGCATATCGAGGAGCTGCGCAAGGAGCGCGAGGCGCTGATCTTCACCCAGATCCCGTATCAGGTGAACAAGGCCTCGCTCGTCGAGAAGATCGCCGACCTCGTGCGCGAGAAGCGCGTCGAGGGCATCGCGGATCTTCGCGACGAATCCGACCGCGACGGCATGCGCATCGTCGTCGAATTGAAGCGCGACGCCGTCGCCGACGTGGTGCTGAACCAGCTCTACCGCTACACCCCGCTGCAGACGAGCTTCGGCTGCAACATGGTGGCGCTGAACGGCGGCCGGCCCGAGCTTCTGAATCTCAAGGACCTGATCCAGGCCTTCATCGACTTCCGCGAGGAGGTCGTGTCGCGCCGCACCAAGTTCCTGCTGAACAAGGCGCGCGAGCGCGCCCACGTCTTGTGCGGTCTCGCCATCGCGGTCGCCAACATCGACGAGGTGATCCGTCTGATCCGCACCTCGCCGGACCCGAACTCGGCCCGCGAGGCCCTGATGGCCCGCGACTGGCCGGCCGAGGACATCGCGCCGCTGATCGCGCTCGTCGACGATCCGCGCCATCGCCTGCGCGAGGACGGCACCTACCGGCTGTCCGAGACCCAGGCCCGCGCCATCCTCGACCTGCGGCTGCAGCGCCTGACCGCGCTCGGCCGCGACGAGATCGGCGACGAGCTGAAGCGGCTGGCCGACGAGATCGCCGACTACCTCGACATCCTGCGCTCGCGCGCCCGCATCATGGGCATCGTCAAGCACGAGCTGGCGGAAGTCCGGGCCGAGTACGCGACCCCGCGCAGGACCGAGATCCTCGACTGGGATTCCAGCGTCGAGGACGAGGACCTGATCCAGCGCGAGGACATGGTCGTCACCGTGTCGCATGCCGGCTACATCAAGCGGGTGCCGCTCTCGACCTACCGGGCCCAGCGCCGCGGCGGCAAGGGCCGGGCCGGCATGTCGATGCGCGACGAGGATTTCGTCACCCGGCTGTTCGTGGCCAACACCCACACGCCGGTGCTGTTCTTCTCCTCGCAGGGCCAAGCCTACAAGGAGAAGGTGTGGCGGCTGCCCCTCGCGGCGCCGAACGCGCGCGGCAAGGCGCTCGTCAACATCCTGCCCCTCGACCAGGGCAAGGAGCGCATCACCACCATCATGCCGCTGCCCGAGGACGAGGCGTCCTGGGAAACGCTCGACGTGATGTTCGCCACCGCCTCCGGCAGCGTGCGGCGCAACAAGCTGTCCGACTTCGTGCAGGTGAACCGCAACGGCAAGATCGCCATGAAGCTCGACGAGGGCGACCACATCGTCCATGTCGAGATCTGCACCGAGGCCGACGACGTGCTGCTGACCACGGGGGCGGGCCAGTGCATCCGCTTCCCGGTCACCGACGTGCGGGTGTTCAAGGGCCGCGATTCGACCGGCGTGCGGGGCATCAACCTCGCCAAGGGCGACGAGGTCATCTCGATGACGATCCTGCGCCACTTCGAGGCCTCGCCCGAGGAGCGCCAGGCCTACCTCAAGCGCGCCAACGCCGACCGCCGCGCCACCGGCGAGGCGATCGAACTGCCGGCCGATGCCGAGCCCGAGGGCGAGGAGGCCGCGGCCGCGATCAACCTGGAGCAGGACCGCTACATCAGCATGGGGGCGGCGGAGCAGTTCGTCCTCACCCTGTCGGAGCGCGGCTTCGGCAAGCGCACCTCGTCCTTCGAGTACCGGATCTCCGGCCGCGGGGGGAAGGGCATCAAGGCGATGGAGGTCAACGCCCGCAACGGCACCCTCGTGGCCTCGTTCCCGGTCGAGACCAGCGACCAGATCATGCTGGTGACCGATGCCGGCAAGCTGATCCGCGTGCCGGTGGACGACATCCGCGTCGTCGGCCGCGCCTCGCAGGGCGTCACGGTCTTCAACACCGACAAGACCGAGAAGGTGGTGTCGGTCGAGCATATCGAGGGCGAAGGCGAGGCGGAGGCCGACGTCGAGGGTGAGGGCGATGCCGGGGAGATCGAGGGGGCCTGATCGGGCCCTTTGACCCGGCTGACCCGGAACGCCGTGTCCGTGAGCCAATCGGCTCGCGGACACGGCGTTCTTGTTTCGGATTGCAATTCTGCTTCGACTGTCTTGAAACCTACTGCGTCATTCCGGGGCCGCGCAGCGGAGCCCGGAATCCAGAAGCGCAAGTTTTTCAGAATCACACAGGCCGCTATCCACCTTGTTCTGCACCCTCGGCGGCTCTGGATTCCGGGCTCCGCTGTCGCGGCCCCGGAATAACGAGGCGGGTGTCGATCGGTAACATCTATTTCCCGAAATCGACCTTCGCACCCCGCTCGACGTGCTTGGCCAGATCCCGGGCATCCCAGTTGGTCAGCCGGATGCAGCCGTGGGACTCGGTCTTGCCGACCTTCTCCGGCTCGGGCGTGCCGTGGATGCCGTAGCCGTCGTTGCCCGAGAGGTCGATCCAGACGAGACCGACGGGGTTGTTCGGGCCGGGCTTGATGGTGAACTTGCGCTTCGCCTCGACGCCCTTGAACTCGTATTTCGGGTTGTAGGTGTAGGTCGGGTCGAAGGCGACGCCCTCGACCGTCAGGGTGCCGCTCGGCGCCGGCTTCTCCTCGCTGCCGATCGAGGCCGGGTAGAGGTGGATCAGGGCGCCGTCCTCGCCGTAGGCACGGACCTGGAGCGCCGGCTTGTCGACCTCGATCCGCTTGACCTTCGGCGCCTCGGGCAGCTCCTTGCCCGGGATGCGTCCGGTCTCCATCGGCGGCACCGCCGCCACCGTGATCACCGTGCCGGCCTTGGTCAGTACCGCATCGGGGTTGAGGGCTTCGAGCAGGCCCCGGCTCATGTGGAAGCGCTCGGCCAGCATCTCGGCCGGCGAGGTGTAGGACAGCGCCTTCAGGTCGGCCTGCTCCTCCATCTTCGGCGGGATCGCCTTGGCGTAGGGGCCGGCCGCATCCTCCTCGGTCAGGGTGTAGCGCTGCACCGCCGGGTCGGTGCTGGTGCCGGCGAGAGCCTGCCACACCGCGGCGTCGAGGCGGCCCGAGAAGGCCTGACCCTTGGCCTTGGCGAATCCCGCGAGGGCCCCGCGCAGGTTGTCGCCCTCGCGCCCGTCGATGGCGCCGGGGGAGAACCCGGCCCGGTCGAGCAGCACCTGGGTCCGGATCGTCAGCGGGTCGGGGCGCTTCTCGGCGGCGGCCTTCTCCCTGCCCGTCTCCTTCGCGGTCTCGCGGCCCGCTTCCGCCTTGTCGGGCGCGGACTGGCCGGGCTCCGCGGCGCCCTCCGCCAAGCCCGCGGCGAACTGCGCCTGGTTGATCGCCTCCGCGGTCAAGGGCGTCTCCGCGGCACCGGCCGTCCCCGCGCAACCCATCACCACCAGAACCGCCCCGAGCCTCGCCGCCGACCGCATCCGATCCACTCCCGACCTACGAAGAACCGCAGAGCCTTAGAAGCGCCGGACGCGGGCGGACGTTCCCAGGCGGCATCGTCGACGGCATGTCCCTACTGGCACAGGCGATGGCCGGCGGGCCGCTCGCGCTCGTCGAGGTGGAGATGGTTGGCGTGGGCCGGGTCGGAGCCGGGCCCGAGCACGGTGCGGAAGAAGCCGCAGGCCCGGCCCCTTACGGCGGCTTCGAACGCCGCCTCCGGCGTCCCCTCGCGGCTCGCCCCGACGGCGATCGGCGACCGGCCGTCCAGGGTGAAGCCCATCACGTCGATCCCGTTGGCATAGGCGTGCTCGCTCAGCTTGGCGCTCGGGTCGTGGTTCTGCCCGCGGCACTCGTAGGAGCCGCCGATCCGGAACGTCTGCGGGGCCTTGCCGAGAGTGCGCTCGCCCGCTGGAGCACCGAGGTACGGGTGATCGGCGAGCGCACTCTCGGCAAG
>NZ_JTHF01000033.1 GCF_001043895.1 Methylobacterium indicum | reverse complement strand
GGTTGATCGGAGAGGGGTCGATCCGCACGATCGTCATGGTCAGGAGGCGCCGCTCGACCCGGGTCTCGACGTTCGTGCGATAGAAGATCTGCAAGGGAACTTCGACGCGCCAGTAGTAACGGCCCGAAATCTTGCCCTCTTCCGCAATGTTGGCGGGGTCGGTCGTCACGGCCGAGACGGTCTGGTAGCCCGTCACGACTTTCTGGATGATGCCGCTCTCTTGCAGTGCCGCCCGGTAGCGGTCGCGGCCCTTGGGCGTGAACGACTGCGACAGCGCGTTGTTGATGAGCGCGCGCCAGTTCGCGTAGTCGTAGCTATTCAGCTGGACGGCCGACGAGACCGCGAACTCCTTCAGGCGCGCCTGAGAGATGTTCGGCTCGGACAGCGGGATCGCCTCGCACACGGACTGCGCGTCCGAGGTCCAGATGAACTGCTTGACCGGAAACCGGATGAACGCGTTGTAGAACAGCAGCGCGTTGACCACGAGCGACAGCGTCAGGAACAGCGACAGCAGCAGGATCCACTGCCACTGATTGCGCAGCATCATCCGGCCGGCATCGACCTCTCGCGAGATGTGGTCGGCCGACTTCATGATTGCGGCCTTCCCGCGGTCGGCGGCGGGACGATCCTGACCTCGCAGCCGAACACCCCGCCGTCGGCGACGAAGGGGATCACCTCGGCCCGTTTGATCGACAGGTAGGCAAGCCACATCATCGCTATCAGCGAAGCGAAGACCGCGCCGGCGAGGAAGGACGAGGCGCGCGAATAGCCCTCGATCCGGTCGGCGAGCGCCGACGGCGACAGGCACCCGCGGGGCGAGGGCAGGCTGAACGCCCCGATGGAAGCGCGGCGGGCCATCCGTCAGCTGCCGGTCAAGACGGCGCGCACCTTGGCGTCGTCGCCCACCTCGTAGCCGACCATGATCGCGAGCCGCCCGTCGGGCCGCGGCACGAACATCGTCGGCACGCCGGGGCGCAGGGCCGGGGAGGCCGCGAAGATCGAGGCGAAGGCCTCCTTGTTCTCATCGAGCTTCTTGGCGATCTCGGCGCTGAAAGCCGCCGGATTGGCGCCCTTGGTCTCGAAGGCGGCCTTGAGCGCTGCGACCCGGTCGGTGGCCGAGAGGATGCCGGCCGCCATGCGGTTGCCGCCCTCGGGATCGCCGAGGACCACAACCGGCACCCAGCGCGCCGCGATCCGGCCATGCAGGGCGGTGAAGGCAGCGTGGCAGTACGGGCAGCGCGGATCAAAGAAGATCGTCGCGATCTGACCCTCCGGCGTGCCCGCAGGCGCGTCGACGACTGAGGCGAGCTTGGACAGAAGCTCCATGACCGGCTTGGCGGCCTTCGGATCCTCGATCGTTGCATAGCTCACGGTCCCCGCCTGCTGCGGCGCGGGTGCGGTGACGGGTGCCGGGACGTAGGTCGGGGCAACCGCAGAGGGTGTGACGGCAGGCGCTAACGCAACCTGTGGGGCAGGCGGCGCGGCAGGAACTAACGAACTGGTTGGATTGGCGGAATTAGGAGAACCGGCAGTAGGAGGAATATTTCCCGGAAGGGCTGACAAAGGTAAAATATTGCTCGGCAATGCGATCTGAAGCGCGATCGGCTGCCAATTGTTAGACGTTGCAAGATAGACACATGCAACGAAAGATCCGGCCCATGCCAAGTGTTTTACTGCGTTCTCCATACCTGAGCCGCCCCACCAGAGTCGTTGACGTTCGTGTTGGGGCTCTTATTGCGAAGAATGACACGACGTGTCAATTAAGGTCCAAGGCTACCGTAGCCAACTGGTTCAGATAGAGGAGTATGATTGCATCTCAGGCACGATCATTCGTGTTGCAACGATCGTTATATCTAGCAGTACGTAGTGGTGTGCTGCATGTTATCGAAAATTTCCCGCGTCAGGGGTTGCAGTAAGGCCCAGGCAAGCGTCCCGGCCAGATCGAAAGGCTTAAACAGACATGGCCGAGAAAAGCTTCGTTAAAAGCTGGTTAAGAAATGCAACCCTCGTGGCTGTACTCACAACCGGTATCCCGAGCCTTGTGTGCGCTGCACCCGATGACGCAACGACGCCTGAGACACAGAAGAAGAGCAGATCAAAATTCGAGTATCATGATGGGAGAGCTGAGGAGAAGCGGCCATATCGCCGGCCGAACCCTGACATTGACCCAACGAACTTGCGATACGAAGAGCTGATCGCGCGCATCAACGCGCTCGAGGAGCGGATAGAGGCACTGGAATACCAGTCCAAGATTTCAAAAAGGGTTCAGTGATGGCCGTTCCGGATCTCGGGAGTGTCCTCGTCTCTCTGACCGAGGTGTTCCCGCTCGTCGTCAACCTCGTCTTCCTGCTGATGGCCCTCCTCGGGGTCGTGTACGGGGTCACCGCTCTCTTCGGCCTCTACGCAATCGCTGCCGGCGAGCACAAGTTCACGAACCGCCCGGCGAGCATCGACGGCGCGATGGGCAAGCTCATGCTCGGTAGCGCGATGATCGTCGCGCCCGTCCTGCTTTGGAAATTCGCGAACACGTTCGTCCTAGGTGGCGACCTCACCTACAACATGTTCAATTACGGATCGACGCCGCGCTCCTCGACCTGCGAAGACATCAAGGGCGCGATTACCTACTTCTTCATGGCGCTCGGTGCGCTCGCCTGGCTGGTCGCCGGCATGCGGCTCTACAACGCCACATCGGGCCAGCACGGCGCCGGTCCCGGCTCGGCCGTGCTGTACCTCGTCGGCGGGACACTGGCGTTCTTCATCAACGACGTCGCCCAGATCGTCGGTGCCACGATCAAGATGGACGTGTCGCTCGGCAACGTCTGCTCGATGATCGGCGGGGCCTGAGACGATGCGCCCGCCCCTCCCCTCACGGCCGCTTGCGGTCGAGCAGGCCGCTCAGCTCGGCGACCACGAAGGCGCCGAGCGGCGCTCGCGTCTCGAACATCCGGCCGTGTTCGATCTGCCAGGCGCGGTAGCGCTGCACGAGCGCGCTCGCCAGCACCACGGCGCAGAGCAGCACGGCGCCGAGCAGCGTGAGCAAGGAGCGGGCGAAGACCGCCCAGGCCGCCGCCAGGACGCTGATCCCGACCGCGGCGAGGAACAGGACGAACGCCTGCCGGCGCGCCTCGCGCGCCAGGTCGCGGACATCGGCCCCCTCCAGCGCGAAGGTCCGGCCGATTTCCGGGAGGTTGAAGGTCGCCCCGCAGCTCGCGTCGTCGCACTTGCGGAGGTTCGGCGCACTACGATCCGGCAGCAGGTGGCCGCGCCGGCATACCGGGCAGGCGGCATGGGCGCCGCCGAGCACGGTCCCGGTCATCGCCGCGAAGGTGCGGTGCTCCGGCCCGACCCGGCGCGCGATCCGCGCCGAGAGAAACGATCCGATCCCCATCGATCCAGTCCATCAAGGATGTGCATTGAATGGAGTTTGTGGATCAATCGGGGTTATGACGGCAAGACAAATATCAATAAAAAATATCGGGGCTTCGACATGGACCGCTCGCGCATTCAATATCTTGTCCGATTGGCTGTTGTGCTTTTCGGCATGGCCGTTCTGTTGCCTGCCTGCGTCAGCACCGGCAGCAGCACTTCGGGCCATGTCGACGCCAAGCTGCGCGAGCACGGGGTCTGACCATGCGTCTCATGCGCTGGATCCTGTCCGCCTCGCTCGGCATCGCGGCCTTCCCGGCGACCGCCCAGGTCGCCAACACCTACTGCGCCCAGAACCCGGCGGCCTGTGCGCCTGTCGCGACCGCGGGCGCCTACGGCGTGCCTTATGGCGGCTACACCCAGCCCGCTTACAGCGGCTACACCCAGCCCGCTTACAGCGGCTATGGCGGCGGATACGCCCAGCCCGCCTACGGAGGCGGCTACGCGGCTCCCGGCTACGGCTACGGCTACGGCTACGGCTACGGCGCGGGCTACGGTGCGCCCGGGTACGGAGCTGGATACGGCGCGCCCGGCTACGGCGCGCCCGGCTATGGCGGCTACCCGCCGCCCGGATACTACGGCGCCGGCGGCGCGGCCCAGGCCAACGTCCTGAACCAGATCGCGAACGGCCCGCGGAGCCTGCCCGGGGGCGACAGCCAGCCGTTCCCGCCGAATGTCGGCGACAACCAGCCTCCGCCGGCGCCACCCCACCCGTCGAACCCTGACTTCCAGCGCTACTCGGCCGGCGTGTTCGGTGACGCCAACCGGCCGACCAAGGTGGTCCAGCGAACCGGCCGCTCGGCCGGCATCCAGGACGGCTACCTGGAGGAGTCGAGGCGCATCGCCGCCTACCTCGACACGCCGGCGATCTCCGCCCGCCTCGAGGCGCGCTACCCGTTCCCCGCCGTGATGATCGGTGGCGACATCGTGCCCCCGGTGGTCTCCGAGCTGCGCGACGTGCGCCAGACCCCGACCCGCACCCTCCTGGTCACCACGCTTGGATCGTTCGAGATCGTGCGCGACGCCCGCGTGACCGTGATCCCGCCGAACTGGCGCGACTACCTAACCGTCACCCCGCCGCCCGAGGGCCGCACGACCTGGACCCCGCCGAAGGGCGACGCCGAGAAGGCGAACTGGGAAATCGGCTACAAGGGCGGCCTCGAGGTCGGGATCGCCCAGGCCCGCGCCGCCTTCGACGACGGCTTAGGCCGCCTCGACCGGGACTTCCTCGGCATGCGCCGCTACGGCGAGCTCGCGGCGGCCGGCGCGGTCAGCCTGCCGCTCGTGAAGGTGCGCGCCACCGGCCTCAAGATCAGCCGCAACGGCCGCTCGGCCGCGGTCGACCAGCGCCTCCTCAAGATCGTCGTCACCCCGAAATTCGTGGGCGCCACCGGCCCGGCCGTGGTGACCGCGGTGGCTGCGGAGTAGGCCGATGCAGTGGAAGGGAGCCACCCGCTACCCCGAGGAGCCGATCGTCGTGCATGGCCGCGCCGAGGTCACGCGGCTCCTCATCCACTCCGTCGCGATCGGCGCCTCGGACGTGATCTTCCAGTCCGGCCGGCCGGTGCTCGCCTCCGTGCACGGCCGTCTCTGTGCGCTGACCAAGACCTGGCTCCAGCCGACCACGCTCGCGCGCATCGCCACCGAGCTGACCACCACCGAGTCGATCATGTCCAAGCTCTACTCGGGGCAGGACTTCGACCGCGCGATCACGGTGCAGGAGCAGCACGCCGGCGACCGCCATGGCGAGGCGATCGGGCACCGGTTCCGCATCAACGTCACCGCCGGCTACTACGAGGGCGACGTCGGCGTGCAGATCGTCTGCCGCCACATCCCGGCCGAACCGCCGACCGTCGCGCAGAACGGCACCGAGCCGGAGATCGTCGCCGAGTCGACCCCGGCGCAGGGCGCGGTCATCATCGCGGGCGAGACCGGCTCGGGCAAGACGACGACGCTCGCCGCCCTGACACGCCGCATCCTCGAGGAGCCGACGCCGATCTACGGCAACGTGCTGACCTACGAGGCGCCGATCGAGTTCGTGTTCGAGACCGTGCCGTCGGCGAGCTGCACCGTCATGCAGCACGAGATCGGCGTGCACCTGCCGTCCTTCGCCGCCGGGGTGCGCAACTCGCTCCGTCGCAAGCCCGCCCTCATCCTCGTGGGCGAGCTGCGCGACATGGACACGGTGCTGGCGAGCGTCGAAGCGGCCCAGACCGGCCACCCGATCTACACCACCACCCACGCCAACGACGTCGCCCACATCCTGCGGCGCCTCACGCTCAAGTTCCCGGCCGACCTCCAGGTCCAGGCCTTCCACGACGTGTTGACGTCCACCCACCTCCTGGTCTCCCAGCTCCTCGTGCCCCGGGTCGGCGGCGGGCGGGTCTGCCTGCGCGAATGGCAGGTCCTCACCGACCCGGTCCGGCGCGAGGTGGCGCGGGCCGGCATGGCCGAGGCAGTCGAGACGCTGCGCACCATCATCGCGCGCGGCGAGGACGGCCGCTCGATGAAGGTCACGGTGAAGACCGCCCTCGATGCGGGCGTGATCGACGTCGCCACCGCCCGCCGCGTCCTCGACCGCTACGGATACCGCGATGCCCGTCTCGCGGCGTAGCCTCCTCACCGGCCTGGCCGGCACCCTCGCGGCCACCCTGCCCGGACTCGACCGCGCCTACGCCGCCGCGCTCGCCGGCGCCCCTGTCGCTGTGGCGGCAGCGCCAGTGCGGCTATGGCTGCGCCGCGAGGGAACCCGCGAGGAGGTGAGCGCGATCGTCCGGACTCCGGACGGCTACAACGCGCGCGACCTCCTCCTCCTCTCCTGGCTGCTGCGCGATGTCGGCGACGCCAGCGCGGCGGTCTGGATCGACCCGCGCCTGTTCGATCTCCTGGCGGCGGTTCAGGGCGCGATGAGCGCTGTCCACGGCTCGGCCGTGCCGTTGATCGTCACCTCGGGCTACCGGACGCCCAAGCACAATGCCGGGCTCGAGGGAGCGGCCCGGGGCTCGCTCCACCTCGCTGGCCGCGCCGTCGACCTCAAGGCCTCGGGCTACGCCCCGGACGCGGTCGCGGTGGCCGGCGCGCTGTGCGGCCGCGGCGGCGTGGGGATCTACCCGACCTTCTGCCACCTCGACATCGGCGAGGCGCGGGTCTGGGGCCGGGGGCGCAAGACCCCGCCCGGCCAGCCGGCGCCCGGCACCCCGATCACCCAACCGAAGGAGCCCGCATGAGCGATGGTCACCTCCCATGGCGCTGGTCCGCCGTGCCGCTGCGGTTCTTCGGTATCCACGGCAGCATCGCGGTGTTCTTCCCGCTGCTCATCATCACGGCTCTGAGCCGCTACACGTTCATCGCGATGGGGATGTACGCGGCGTTCCTCGCCTACTGCAACCACCGCAAGATGACCCCGATGCGGTTCCTCAAATACGTTTGGGCGAAGTTTATCGAAGGTGGCAAATGGCCGGCGTTCTAGCTCGGATCCCGCAAGTGCGGTCCTCGATCCTCCTCGCCGCCGTCGCCGGCGGGCTCGCGCTGGCCGTGCCCGCGCCGGCTCACGCGCAGTCGACCGGCAATAATTGCCTAGTGCGCCAGGCCGCCGACGCGGCCGTGCAGCGCCAGATCGCGCTGATCGACGCCGCGAAGGTCAACCCGTCGTCGTTTTTCAACGGGCCGAACTCGTGCATCGCCGGCGACCTGCTCAAGCGGTTCGACCTCTCGAACCTGATCCCGGACCTGTCGGGCTTCCTCACGAGCGCGGCGACGAACCTGGTGCAGTCGGTGATCGACCAGGCCAAGCGCCAGGTGTGCCAGATCCTCGACGATCAGCTGCGCGATACGATCAGCAGCATCAATCGTCAGATGACCAGCTTCCAGAGCTCTATCACCGGTGACTTGTTCAAGCAGCTCAACGGCTCGATCACGCCGATCACGCTGCCGAGCATCACCAACATCGGTTCGTACAGCCACGTCCAGAACTCGGCGTTCGGGTCGGCGCTGAACCTGAGCCCGACGCAAACCTCGACCACGGTGGTGCAGCCGGACACGTCCCAGTCGTCCTCGACATCCACGATTGTCGTTCCGCAGTCGTCCGGGGCCACGACCGGCACCGGCTTTGAAGGGATTATGCGATGATTGCTCGTATCGTTCTGCTGTCTTCTGCCTTGTTCCTCGGTTCAGTAGCCTTAGCGGAAGCCCAGAAGCTCAATTTGCCTGTCGGTGTGTGGGGGCATGACGGCCCAAAAGGACCTGACTGCAAAAAGCCATTCTTGAAGATCGAAGAGAAGCGGATCGTCCAACGTTTCGACGAGGGCGAAGGACGTTGTACGGTCAAGAGTCTAAAACCGAGAGGTAAATACATTGCTGTAAAAACAAAATGCGATTGGGATAAGAATGTGCCTATGGAATTGCGCGAGGGCGCAGATGAGGATGATGATGATGCGTTTTCAATTAAAATAATCAGCGGAAATAAGATAATTTTTAACAATACAAACTTCGGTATTTGCTCAAATGATGCGCGGATCGTTCAATGAAGCGCGCCGCCTCGACCGTCATTGCAGTTTCATCGTTGGCGTTCTTCTGTGAACCAACGATCGCCGGCACCTGCCTGACCGTCGATATCATGAGCCCCGGCGGCCAAAGGGTCTCATCGCCATTTGGCGTAGATCGGAGTGGTCGGCCTGGTGCTTCGGCCGGATATCACCAGGGGCTGGATATTGTTAACAGCCAAGGCGCTGGAACGCCGATATATTCTGGGTCATCAGGAAGCGTAAAATATAGAAATTTCGGCAAAGGCGGGGTGATCGCCGATGTTGTGTCGGGGGATACTCGGTTTCTTTATCTTCATATGAACGTCGCCACGTTCCAAAACAGGCAGAGTCCCACGATCGCCGCGGGCGAACAGGTTGGGACGATGGGCTGCAAGGGCATGGATCACTGCGCCCCGCACCTCCATTTGGGGACGCTCCTTAAGGGGAGTGCCTTGTCGGCGAGCGGCACCAACGGACGTGTCTGGAGCGAGGGATCCCGTAAGAGTAGCAGCCCCTTGACCGCTGACGCGATCAAGTCGGCGGTGCCATCGGCATGGTACTACGTTAATCCTGAACCGTTCCTGCCGCGGCAGATACCGATCACCGCCAAGTATAAGGATATGGCGGGGGGGCCGCGTGACACGACCTTGCCGAAGACCTGCTCGCCCGGCCCCAATGAAGGAGCCGCCAGCGAGACCGTGTCCCGCTCCGACACCCAATCGCAGCAGGCCGCCATCGCCAGTGCGGCCGAGCGACCGACCGGCTCGGAGGACCATGCGGTCAAGGTCGCCAACCAGCCCAACCGCAGCCTCTACATCGAGCTGGCGCGCAACAACGCCACCGAGCTAACCGCCAACACCTTCGACTACGACGCGCAGATGGATGCCGCGCTCGCCCAGCTCGTCGCGCTCTATGCCCTCGATGCCCGACCCGTGGAGGTCCGGCCGTGACGCGCCAGCTCCTCCTCCTTCCGGCCGGCGCCGTCCTCGCCCTCGCCCTGGCGTCTCCCGCCCAGGCGCAAGGGCTGTTCCCGCAATGGGAGATCTCCCTTCAGCGGATGATTTCCGCCATGAAGGTCTCCGGTGCACAGTCGAGCGCCACCGCCCTCCAGACCACCAACGGCCACAAGGCCGCGGCCGAGGCCGCCGCCTCGACCCTGGTGAGCCAGGACAACGCCCTGCGGCTTGCCCGCATCCAGCACCAGTACGGCTACGACACAGGGACAGGCTACGCCGCCTGCTCGATTGCCCTGGGGCTCTCGGATGAACGCGACAGCGAGTCGTCGGCGACCAAGGTTCGTCAGGCCTTCCGCCAGGCCGACCAGCGCTGGCTGACCAGCGGCGGCGACGCGGCCGAGCGCATGGGCGTCACGCTTGATCAGCGCCGGACCTTCTACTGCTCGCCCTCGGAGCAGGAGACGGGCTGGTGCACCGGCGCCAAGCCTGGCGGCTTCGGCGCCGGCGACTCCGACGCCGCGCCCTGGCTGCTGAACCGCGACTACGGCGCTGAGGAGGTGATGACCGCAGCCGACTACCTCGATGTCGTCACCCCCCTGCCCACCGTGAAGCCCAACCCCACCACGGCCGAGCAGGATGCCGATCTCGTCATGGCCCGCCGGCAGGGGGCGATCATGAGCGGCGCGCGCGCCAGCCTCGTCGGCGTCATCCTCGGTGGCATGGGCGGCGATAGCCGCCAGGGAGGCAGCCCATGATCCGTCGCATTCTCCTCTCGGGCCTCGCCGTCGCGGCGATCGGCGCCGTCACTCCGGTTCAGGCTCAGACCTGCTTCGGCGTCGAGGCGCGGGTGAACGTCGCGACCTCGACCCTCACCACCGCGATCACCGGCGCGATCACCACCACCGAGGCCAGCCTGATTACCCAGGAGATCGCCGAGCGCGCCCGCCTCCTCTCGGCGGTCAAGGTCCTCACCGCCCAGAGCGCTGCCGGGTCGGACCAGGTCTCGAACGGCTTCCGGGCGTCGAGCGAGGCGCTCGCCACCACCGTCGTCACCCAGGAGCAGCGCCAGGCCGTGGCGCAGGCCACCCACCGCTACGGCTCGGTCGGCTACGATCCATGCGGTTCGAACACGAAGGCGCAGGGCCTCTACACGGCGATGACCGGGTCCCCCGCCGCCCGCCAGCAGATCGTGACGCCCGTGCGTGCCCAGCCCGGCCGCTATGCCGACCCGAAGGACTGGGTCAACGACATGACGTCCGGTGCCGCCCCCGACGGCGCCGCGCTCTACAGCGGCGACGCGCAGGGGGCGTCCAAATTCATCAACGCGGTCGTCGGTCCACCCGACAACCGACCGCAGGACACCGCCGCGACCGCCACCAGCGACCGGGATCGCCTGGAGAAGACGGGGAAGGACACCTACCGCTCGATGACCGCGGTCGTGCTCGCCGACATCGCGGCCGATTACCGGGCCGATGGCCCGATCGCGCAGGCGCGGAACCTCTCGACTCACTGGCAGGGCAACGACGGCGGCGCGGCGTGGGCGGCGGGCGTGGCCGGCCAGCACGATCGCGGCATCATCCAGGACGCCGTGCGGATGGAGGCGGCCAACCTCGCGCTGCTCGCCCACCAGATCAAGCGCGGCATGCGCACCGAGGCCACCGCCGCGGCGCTGCTGCTCGCCATGGTCAATGCCCGCCTCACGAACAGCGTGCCTGCGGTCAACCGCGGCTCCCTCACCCCCGCGAGCTTCCAGGCGCCGTGATGAAACAGGTCCTCCTCGCCGTCTCCGCCGCCGCCCTCGCGGCCTGCCTCGCCGCGCCGGCGGCGGCTCAGACCTGCTTTGTGGCCGATCCGATCTGGATCGCCGGCCACAACAGCGCGACCGCCACCCTGACCACCCGGGTGGCCACCATGGGCACCAACGTCGCGACCCAGCGCAGCCTCACCCTCGAGCTGCTGCTGTCCGCCATGAAGGTGCAGACCGCCCAGACCTCGACCAACGGCGAGCGCGAGGTCAACCTCGCCAGCAACACCCAGCAGGCCGTCGCCTCGACCTTGTCCCAGGTCTCGCAGCGCCGCGCCCTCGTCGACGCGCGCGAGCAGTACGGGATCGACACCGGCCAGGGCGTGAACGCCTGCGGCTCGATCGACCTGATGAACTCGACGAGCCGCTCGATGGGCAACGTCGCGAAGAGCGGCCGGGAGACCTACCGCAGCCTCGACGTGGCGCCGGGCAAGAACACCCCGGTCCAGGAGGCCGCCCGGAGCCGATTGCAGGATCCGACCAAGACAGATGCCGCCGTGTTCTTCGATCCCTCCGCCAGCGACGACGATCGCAAGGCCGTGATCGAGGCGATGGCCGGGCTGCCGATGCCAAAGCCCACCGCCGCCATGCCGGGCGCCGAAGCCGACGTGATGATGCTACGCGCCCGCAAGGTCGAGGCCCTGCGCTCGCCCGCACTCGTCTCGCTCAGCGCCGTGCGGGCGATGTCGTCCTCCGACGACCACCAGACCGGCACCACCGCCGGCTCGCCGCTCGCCCAGCTCGACGCGCTGATCGGCCAGTACGGCGGCGGACCGCAGTTCGAGGCGTGGTCGGCCGGGCTCGCCGGCCAGTCCGAGCACGGGCTGCTGATCGAACTCACCCGCATGCGCTCGATGTCGCTCAGCCTGCGGCAGCAGCTCATCGAGCAGCAGGCCCGCACCTCGGCGGTGTTCGGCACCATTCTGGCCACCCAGGCCGGCGGCAACCTCTAGGGATCCCCCCATGCTCCGCAGGATCGCCGCCGGTGCTGGCAGCCTCGGTCTCCTCGCTGCCGCAACGGCAGCTCAGGCGCAGACGACCGGCAAGGAGATCTTCACGCCGGTCCAGAACGACCTGGCGCTCATCAACCTGCGCAAGCTGCTCGGCTGCGTGGTCGACGGCGTGTGGACCGCCGCGACCTGCTCGGACGACCGCCCGCTCACGGTGGCGTTGGGGTATTTCAATATCGGCTGCCTGATCGTCTCGACGATCCTTGCCTGCTACCTGCTCTACTCGCTGGTCGCCGACACCGCGAACGACGGCCAGGCCTTCGGCCGCGGATCCTCCGCCAAGTACACCCTGCTGCGGGTGATGACCGGCGCGATCCTCAGCCTGCCGATCAAATCCGGCCTGTCGCTCGTCCAGATCCTGGTGGTGCAGATCGCGGTCTGGGGGTCGGGGTTCGGCGACACCCTCTGGACCCGGGTCGCAGGCACCCAGCTCACCGGAATGTACGGTACGCTGGCCCAGCCGACCCAGGCGCTCGGCGACTTCGCCCTGCGCGGCAAGCTCGCCAAGGTGCTGGAGGCCCGGCTCTACGGTCACGTCTGCGCTCAATCCTTGCAGCAATATGCCAACAACGTGTCAGGTCGCGCCAATGCTGCCTCGATCGTCTCGCGGACCGTCACCGACACTGGCAGCTTCGGATCGTGGAGCCCGCAGACGACGACGTACTACTTTGCCGACTCGAACGGGTATTTCCGCAAATCGAACAACCTGTGTGGCTCGGTCGTCTACGAGCACCAGAAGATCAATGTGAACCTTGCCGACACGACGGACGCGTCGACGACATCGCTCCTGATCTCGCTGGCCGAGCAGCAGAGCCAGCGCGCGTTCCAGGCGGCGATCGGGAGCCTTGATGGTGCTGCGAGCGGGATCGCCACCACCATCATGTCCGGCAGCCGCGACGAGGAGGCGATCCAGACCCGCATCAAGGAGGCGATCGATGCAGCCTATACCAGCGTCAGCCAGAGCCTGACCCAGGGCAACAACACTCAGCTCGACCAGACCCTGCGTACCTACCTCGACAACTCGACCTCGAACGGCTGGCTCTCGGCCGCGATGTGGCAGCGCTCGATGAGCCTCGTCCAGGCAAAGCTCCTCGCTGCGTCCGCCGGCCCAAGCGCCTCGGTGTCGGCCGTGCCCCCGGCCAGCATCGCCACCTACATGCCGTCGCTCGGCCACAGCGCCTACTGGCCGCTTGCCCAGGAGGCGCAGCGCAATGTCACCTATGTCGGGACGTTCAGCGGCTTCATCGCCGCCCAAGGCACCGGCAGCGTCGCGCGCATCGCCAGCGACGACCCAGTGGCGCAGGCTGACCCGCCGAACATCTTCGCCAGGGCGCTGTCCGCGATCTACTCGGGCGTCCTCGGGGTCATCAGCCGGCCGGAGAGCACGACGTGGCGGGACCCGATCCTCGAGGTGCAGGAGATCGGCCAGAGCATTGCCAACTTCGGTCTCGGGGCGACGGCCGCTGGTGTCGGCTCGGATTTTGTCGGTTGGGGGCTCGGGTTTGTCAAGCATCCATCGGCACAAATAGCGCAGGGGGCTGCCGAGAAAGCGTCTGGATTTTTCTACTTCCTCGCAACAATTCTTTTCGCTGCCGCTTTTATGCTGGTGGGACTCGTGCCATTCGTGGTTATTGTCCACTTCTTGATGGGCACCTTCAACTGGTTCCTCGTCGTCGCGGAGGCGATGATCGCAGTACCGATCTGGCTGCTCACCAAGTTCATGCCTGCCCGATCCGACTCCTTCGTCGGCAACAGCGGCCAGGGCTACATGTTCTTTCTCGGCATCCTGCTCCGCCCTCCCCTGATCGTTGTCGGGCTCCTCGTCTCGCTCCTGTTGATGCGGGTGGGCATAGATATCACGAACGTGTTCTTCCGCGGGGCGCTGGCGATGCTCTCGCCCGACGGCACCATCGCCTACGCCATGGTCGGGACGGCCGGCCTGTTCGTGTATGCGGTGGTCCTGTTCTCGATCGTCATGCTGTCGGCCGGCCAGATTAGTGCCCTGCCGGAGACGGTGCTGTCCTGGATCGGTGCACAGATCGAGCGACGTGCCGGTAGCACCACCGCGACGGCGGCGGCCGGCATCGTCATGCCGAATTCACCCAACCAGATCCCGGGCAGTAACGCGGCCAAGACCGCGGGCGCCCTCACCTCCGGCACCCGGGCAGGTTCACATGCGGCCGGCCGGACCATGCTGTCGATGATCCGCCGCCGGACCAAGGGTTGAGGGGAACACGGCCGATGAACGATGACTCCCCCAAAGAGGTCGCGTGGCATTTTGGGTACGCGACCGCGCTCGCCGTGTCGCTGTGCGCCGCGCCGTTCGTGCCCGAGGCGATCCTGGCCTACGCCGGGTACCGCTACCTGCGCCACTTCACCTACGGCTGGCGCAGCTGGCGCGCACCGGGGCGCGTGCCGCACCACCTCGGACACCGCGGCTACCGCGACGAGACCACATGCCGACTCGGCGATGCGACCTGGCCGATCGGCCTGGCGAAGACCGGTCAAGTCTGGCTGCGGCGCGAGGACCTGGTCCAGGGCGTGGCGATCGAAGGCGACGATCCGCAGTTCCAGGCCCAGGCGATCGGCAACCTCGTGTTCGGTGCCTGCATGAACCGGATGGGCGCCATCATCGTCGAGGGCATTGCACGGCCTGATGTCGCGGATAACGCAAACTCCGACGTTCAGGAAGATGTCGAGAAAGAGGAGATGCTAGCTCAGGGGTTCATCGAACTCGCCCGGCCTTTCGGCCGCGACAATGAGGTCTATTCGATCGATCTCGACGCTGTGCCGCGACCGCCTCTGCGGATCGCCGCCTCGACCTTGGCCGCTGCCATCGCGGACATGCGCCTAGGTTCCGAGGCCGAGACCCTGCACGGGGCGCTGATGCCGTTCATCGAAATGGTCGCTCAACGCCGCAAGAAGAACCCACTCGAACTCTACGCCGCTTTCGTCGACGCAGTCGCGCTCGAACGCTTGGTCGCGGGCAAGTACGAGTTCGACCTGCACGAGGTCAGCGCCGAGGAGATCACGTCGGCCGACGGGGTCGCTCTCAAGGCGGCGCTCGATCTGATCTGCGCGATCCCGAAGACCATTCGCGAGATCGGGCGCATAGCCCTTGCGGCTCACGCCGCCGAGATCACCGGCCTCAAGAGCGTCTCGCTCACCGAAGGGCTTGAGTTGCGCTCCGTCGTCTCAGCCCAGGGTATCGTCTGCATCCGCCCGTCCTCTCCCCTCACCACCGCATTGGTGATCGCACGGTGCGTCGAAGCGCTGATGGATGGCAAACCGGGCCACGCTGCGAACAACCTCATCCATGTGGTGTACCATGCTGAGTTGTCAGGCACGTTGGCGCGACGCTTCCGGGCCGCTGCCGTTCGGGCAGGAGCAATCGGGAGCCTCTCCCTCCCGGCAAGACCCCCCGGGCACATCCACACGGCCACCCGGAAAACCACTGCCCTTCGCATTCAGGGCAGAGACTGGAACTCCGAAGGCGCAGTTGGAACCGCGAAGGTCATCTCAACGATCAAAGGCTGTTCGTTCACACTCGACATTGAGATGCCCGCGTGATCGAGAGTCTAACCCGCAAAGGACCTAACAACGCACTATCTACGTTGAAAATACGCTCGAATCACATCCAGGACGTGATTCGGGTTGACAACCCTCGCCGTGGGACCGGAGATGCCAGTTCGCCGGCTTCTGGCCTGCGAGTCGTTACCAGGAGTTCAACGCCGCCGCAGAGCACCCCTGAAAAGCCATCGGCCCCCACTTCCTTGCCGGGAAGTGAGGGCCGAGTGACCGTTACAAGAAGGCTGTAGGAGCCGAAAAACCACCTCCTACAAGCCACAGATCGCCCCCCGGCGTCAAGCAAGAAACGCAGTTTCTTGTAACGGAGAGGCTTTGCCTGGAGGAGGGCGCCCCTATGGGGCGACCTCATGAGCTGTCGCGGCCCGACCAGAGGGATCGGGCGTATGGAAGAGAACAGAGGCCGCCTCGGTGAGGTGGCCAGGCGGATCACCGCGCCTTTCGGCGCGCGATCGCTGACGGCTGCCCAGATTGCCGCCCAGGCCGAGACCGTGGACCGGCCGGCCGGCATCGTCGCCGAGAAATGGCGCGTCCTGCACGACCTCACGGCCGCAAAGGCACGGCTCGGCCTGTCGTCCGCGACCCTCGTCGTGCTCGAGGCCCTGCTCACCTTCCTGCCCGAGGTCATGCTGGCTCCGGCGAAGGACACCCCCGACTTGGTGGTCTTCCCTTCGAACCGCAGCCTCGCAGGCCGGGCGCGAGGGCTGTCCGAGGCGGCGCTTCGCCGACACCTCTCGGCCCTCGTCGAGGCCGGCTTGGTGATCCGGCGCGACAGCCCCAACGGCAAGCGCTACGCGCGCCGGGGCGAGGGCGGGCAGGTCACTCATGCCTACGGCTTCGACCTCACCCCGCTCGCCCACCGGGCGGCCGAGTTCGCGGCCCTCGCTGATGCCGTCCGCGCCGAGGCCCTGGCCCAGAGCGTCGCCCGCGAGACGGTCAGCCTGCTCCGACGCGACTGCGCCAAGCTCCTTGATGCCCTCGACCTCGCCGACGGGGATGGAGATCCCGGAGAGCCGACCCCGGCCGAGCTGCGCGAGTGCTACAACGCCCTTGTTGGTGGCTATCCCCGCCGACCGGAGCCCGCCGAGGTGGCAGCCCTAGGCGAGGCGCTCGAAGCCCTCGCCCTCGCCCTGAGTAGGGCCCTGATTGCGCGACAAGAATCTAAAAAAACGAGCGGCAATGCCGCTCACTTCGAGCGGCATATACAGAGTTCAAAACCTGATACCCCTGTTGGTGAACGGGCAGTCGGGGATAGGAAGAAGCCGGCCGGTGCATTAGAATCGAGCGGGGAGCGTGCCGAAACCGCCCATACTGCGATCCGGTCGACCTATCCGCTTCACTCCGTCCTCGAGGTCTGCCCGCAGGTGCAGGACTACGCGCGCTTCGGAATTCGGTCGTGGAACGACCTGATGGAGGCGGCCGATCGAATTCGGCCAATGCTCGGCATCAGCCCCGCGGCCTGGACTGATGCCCAGGACGCCATGGGGCCGGAGGCCGCGGCGATCACCCTCGCGGCGATCCTGGAGCGCTCCGACAGCATCAAGAGCGCCGGTGGCTATCTGCGAACGTTGACCGAGCGAAAGCGCGATGGAAAATACTCGCTCGGCCCCGTTCTCCAGGCTCTTCGACGGGAGCGACTTAATCGCAATGTTGTGTTAGGATGAAGCATCTGGTTTGTTAGGCCATAGTATGGTTACATTCTGGATTTCGTCGGCAATCTGGTGTTATAATGTCATCAATTCTGAAAATAACACATGGAGCGTTGTGATTATGCAGGATTTAGCATTATAAATCTGTGTAGAGTTGGCTTTGTAATCTCTTTTTTCGGCAGAATGTCAGACATAGAGAGGGGCGGTCATGTTTCTTGCTTGGACTATCGGTTTGGGGATAATGGCACTGTCTGGATGGTTTTTTTATATTTTTATGATAAATCATGGTATCCCATATGAAAAATTCCTTTTTGAGAACTCCAATGAGCATGGGATTCTTGCCCCAAGAGATTGGGATGAGTACAAAAGATTTAAAAAGATAGAAATTAAAGCTCAGGTGCAGGGATCCATCATCCTTGTTCCGATTGTTATATTTTTTATTATCGGAATGGTCATATTTATATTTACAACAGTGGCTTTTATAAATCGAATGTAGGTGGCTGATCGAAGCAATGCGCTCTGGTTGTGTGACGGGATCGTTCGCCACAACGTGCTGCAACCTATCGTAGGGTGGGGTAAATCCCATCTATGACATCACCCCTTGAACTGGTTCTCACCTGGTCCAGCGGCTTCGCCTCCCTCTCGCCGGACCACCCGCCCTGCCCCGGCCTCAAAGGCACCGATTGGTCCGAGACGCACCCCCGCTGCACGGCATGGATCGAGGAGTGGGGCCTTCAGGCCGCAGAGCTTGGCTGGGATACCCTGCGTCTCTTCGGCGTCCACCCGACGGCCGGTACCCTGCGCGGCGATTTCACCGGCGCTCTCCTGCCGCTGACCAAGGATGTGACCGAGGTGAACGCGGATTACATCCGCTTTCCCGTCACCCGCTCCTGGCGCCTTCAGCCCGTCAAATCCCCCGGCGTGCCCATCTGGGACTTCGGCAAATCCCCCTGACCCGAGACACATAGCTCTCCTCCCCCGGCCGGCGACCGTCCTGCCCACCCTCCTGAGCCTTGCCCTTCCGACATCCCCCCTGCCGCCTCACGATCGGGCCGAAACCCTAGTGCGGGTGCGCGCCATCCCTCCAGGATCGACGGTCCCCCCAATTTGCTGCCGCAAATCGGCTCCCCCGTCGCACGCTGCCGCGGTCGCTCCGCGATCCTGGACCGCCGGCGCCAGAGCCCGCGCTGCATCCCCGGCCTCGATCAACGAGACGGAGGCACCATGCAGCTCACATTGTTCAAGGTGCTCCAGGCGCTTAAGTTGGACGACGACACGGCAACGAAGGTGGTCCAGGCACTCGAGGGACGCATCGCGATGAAGATCAAGGAAGCGAACGCCAGCCTCGAGGCCAAGCTCAACGCCGTGCTCTGGCTGCTCGGCACCATGACGCTGATGCTCGCGATCATCGGGATGACCCCCGTCTATCTCAAGCTCTTCGGGTAATCCCCGAGGCAGGGGAGCCATCCGCCTCCCCTGCCCTCTCGGCTCGCTAGTGCGCTCAGACGCGCAGCAGCTCGTCCCACCGCGTCGTGTAGCGGGGCGAGTGGAACTCAGCCTTTAGCTTCCAGCCCCGGCTGAGGCCCGTTCCGGCGAACCGGACCCGGTCCCGCCCGTAGCGGCGATTGATCGCGTCAATCGCCCCCATGAGCTCGACCCGCCGGCGATCGTCCGGCCGCAGGAACAGCGAGCCCTGCACGCTCCCGGCCGGCGCCAGGTCGAGTAGCAGGATCCCGGTCTTCTTGTAGCGAAACTTCGGCCGGTAGATCCCCCGCAACCCATAGAGCGCCGCCCGGATCAGCCGGCCCGTGTCCGCCGTCGCGATCGTCAGTCGGACATGTCGGGTCGCGTGGTACTGCAGCTCCTCCGGCTTGTGCCGGTTGGTCGACACCAGCACCACGACCGCCGCGGCCGCCAGCCCCTGCCGCCGCAACTTCTCGGCCGAGCGCGACACGTAGGTGGTCAGCGCCTCCGCAAGCTCGTCGAACCCCTCCACTGCCCGGCCGAAGCTGCGAGCCGAGCAGATCGTCTTCGCCTCTGGGTTGTCCCGCTCCAGATCGAGGCAGGGAATCCCCCGCAGTTCCAGCACCGTCCGCTGGACCACTACGTTGAAGCGCTGGCGGATCATCACCGGGTCGGCCGCCCGCAACTCGAGCGGCGTCGTGATCCCGAGCGCCATGAGCTTCGGCGCCAGCCGGCCCCCGATCCCCCAGATGTCGTCGAGGGCGAGCTTCGAGAGCGCGGCCGTCTGCGCCGCCTCGTCGTCGAGGAGGCACACGCCGCCTCGCGCCGGGTCCTTCTTCGCCGTCCGGTTGGCTACCTTGGCCAAGGTCTTCGTTGGCGCGATCCCGACGCAGACGGGGATCCCGGTCTGCCGGCCGACGGCTTCCCGCAGGCCTCGGGCATGCCGTTCGGGATCGGCGAAACCTGCCAGCCCCAGGAACGCCTCGTCGATCGAGTAGACCTCCAGGTCCGGCGTGAACTCGCTGAGGACCCGCATCACACGCGCGGAGATGTCCCCGTAGAGCGTGTAGTTCGAGCTGAAGACCTGCACGCCCCACGCCGCAAACTCCCGCTTTCGCAGGTGGTAGGCGTCGCCCATCTTGATCCCGAGCGCCTTCGCCTCGTTACTCCTGGCGATGACGCAGCCATCGTTGTTCGACAGCACCACTACCGGCTTGCCCGAAAGCTCGGGCTGAAACAGCCGCTCGCAGCTCGCGTAGAAATTGTTGCAGTCGACCAGGGCGACGAGGCCGGGCATGCGCGGATCCCCGCCTCTAAAACACGCGCGACGAACCGGTGACGACCCCCCACACCTGGAAATCCGCCTCCTCCGGCACGGTAATGTCGGGATAAGCCGGGTTCTCGGCCTTCAGGATCACCTCGTCGCCGCGCTTGAGGTAGGTCTTCATCGTGAAGTCGCCGTTGAGGCACGCGACCACGATGCAGCCCGACCGCGGCCGACGCGCCTTGTCGACCACCGCGATGTCGCCGGGAAACAGCCCCCGGCCGGTCATGCTCTCGCCGGCGACGCGGACCAGGAACACGGAAGGCGCCCCGATCCCGTGCAGCTCGTTGAGATCGAGCGGCCGCTCGAGGCTGTCCTCGGCCGGCGACGGGAACCCGCACGCCACGGAGGCCGTCACCAGAGGCGCGCTCGCGGAGGTCCGGACCTCACCCTTCAGGAAGGCGCCGATCCCGCTCCCGGACCCACCTCGGGCCGCCGCAGCCCGCCTAGCGGCGTCCGCGATGTCGACCGGCAGGCGCACAACCTTGGTCGGCTCCGCCGGGGGTCTCCCCGCCCCTTCCCGAGGCCCACCCCAGGACGTCCGCTTGCTCTGCCGCATCGGCCTGACCCTCCGTCTTGAAATCCGTAACGGATATCAAACGCACGGGTTGCGCCCAGGGTCGAGAGTCGTGGCGCGTCAAGCGAAAGGTTGCGTTTAGGGGTGTGAATTCAGTGGATAACACCCTGTCGGAAGCCTTCCCCGATCGGCGCTGGACTCCGGCACCCGTCCAGTGAACAGCGCCAGCGTGAGAAAGCCCTCTCGTTGGCCAACGCCCCCTGCGTCCGCACGGAAGTTGGCCGCGGCCAACTTTGGATTTCACAGCGGTCGCAGGGGTTTGGGCTGCCTGGAAACCTGCCGGCTCAAGCGCACTCGCCGTCGTCAAGTTAAAGAACTGGTAACGAATAAATCCTTGCGACGATGAACTGCCTATGGCTATATAAAACGGGTTCTGACCGATTATGCCATAAAATCCGTTTTCAAGGGGGCATTATGTCGTCGCTTGCTGCATCCCAAGTAGAAACCTCTGCCCCCTCGGACGATCGCATATCGACGCATGCTCGCCTTCTATCGACTCAGTTACAGTCGATGCGCGAGCGGTTTTTTCCTCCCGAAGCGCAGAAAGAACTCAGAAAATTTGCAATCGGCGAGGTGTCGCGGCTTCTCTCTGTGTCGGATAGTCACCTGCGTGCTCTATCGCTTGAGCATCTTGGCCCGTCGCCTGAAATACAGGCGAATGGAAGAAGGCAATACTCACTTTCGCAAATCGGTGAGCTTAGAAAGTATTTCGCCGAAGCAAGGCCAAAAGATGCAAAAACCTTCTTGCCATGGCGCGGCAGTGGCGAGCGGCTGCAAACTCTCGCGTGCGTCAACTTCAAGGGCGGTTCAGCGAAGACAACAACAACCCTGTATCTTGCTCAATGGTTGGCACTTCAGGGATACCGTGTCCTTGCGGTCGATCTCGACCCACAGGCGTCGCTCAGTGCAATGTTCGGGATCCAGCCTGAGTTTGACCTGAGCTGGGACGATACGCTCTACGGCGCTATTCGGTACGACGACAAACGCAAGCCCTTGCGTGACATCATTCGTAAAACCTATTTCCATGGCCTCGATCTCGTTCCTGGTAATCTCGAACTCATGGAGTTCGAGCACGAAACTCCCAGGATGTTGTCCAGCCCGCAACGTGCAGACGGAGGGATGTTCTTCGAGCGCGTAGGCCATGCTCTCGCTTCGGTGCAAGAGGACTACGATTTGGTCGTCATCGATTGCCCGCCGCAGCTCGGGTATCTCACCCTCGGGGCGGTATGTGCCGCGACTTCGCTCCTGATTACGATCCACCCACAGATGGTGGACGTCGCCTCGATGTCCCAGTTTCTGCTGATGGCCTCCGATCTCATGCGGGTCGTCCGCGAAGCCGGTGGCGATCTCTCCCACGATTTCATCCGCTATGTCGTGACGCGCCACGAGCCGCACGATGGGCCGCAGAGCCAGATCGTTGCTCTCCTGCGCAGCCTGTTCGCGGATGACGTTCTCGCCGCCTCCGTCTGGAAGTCCACGGCTATCGCCGATGCCGGCCTGACGAAGCAGAGCCTGTACGAACTCGATCGAAACAGCGTCGGCCGCGCGACCTACGATCGGGCTTACGAAAGCCTCGACGCCGTCCATCGTGAGATCCTCGGGCTCGTTCACAAAGCCTGGGGACGGGTCGCATGAGCCAAGCCGCTGCACCCCGGGACCTCACTTCGACGATCTCCGGCATCGGAAAGTTGGCCGCGGCCAACTCACGTTCTGACGCCACCATGGCCATGGACGGATCCGGAGTTGCCGATCCTGTCGGCGACGCCCCCTCCCGCGAAAAGTTGGCCGCGGCCAACTTTCGCTCCAGCAGCACCTCACAGCACGGACACCTCCCGGTTGAATCCGTCCACACCGCTTGGAGGCGGGCAGCATGAAACGCCGCGACGCAATCCGGGACCTATATGCCCCGAGCCCCAACCTCGGAAAGTTGGCCGCGGCCAACTCGCCTCCGGGCACTAGCTCGGATCAGCCCACCCCCGCTGCTGCAGAGCGCGTCAGCCCCTCTCCCGACCCCGAGAAGTTGGCCGCGGCCAACT
>NZ_JTHF01000329.1 GCF_001043895.1 Methylobacterium indicum | reverse complement strand
CCCGGACGACGTCGTCCGGGCCTCCCACACCATCCGCGGCCATGTGCTGCGCACGCCCCTGGTGCCGGCGCCGCGCCTGTCGGAACTCACCGGGGCGCGGGTGCTGGTCAAGCACGAGAACATGCAGGCGACCGGGGCCTTCAAGGAGCGCGGCGCGGTCAACCGCCTCAGCGCCCTCACCCCGGACGAGCGCCGCCGCGGGGTGGTGGCGATGTCCGCCGGCAATCACGCGCAGGCCGTGGCCTATCACGCCCGGCGCCTCGGCATCCCGGCCACCATCGTGATGCCGGCGACGACGCCGCTGGTGAAGGTGGAAAATACCCGGGCCCACGGCGCCACCGTAGTCCTGGAGGGCGAGACCCTGGTCGAATCGGCGGCGGCCGTCGATCGCCTCGTCGCGGCGCACGGCTTCGTGCTGGTCCACCCCTACGACGATCCCCTGGTGATGGCCGGCCAGGGCACCATTGCGCTCGAGATGCTGGAGGACGCCCCCGACCTCGATTGCCTGGTGGTGCCGATCGGCGGCGGCGGGCTGATGAGCGGCATCGCCGTGGGTGCGAGCCTGCGGCCGCGGGTGGCGCTCTACGGCGTCGAGGCCGCGCTCTACCCCTCCTTCCTCAACGCCATCGACGGCGTGGACCGGCCGATCGGCGGCCCGACGCTGGCCGAGGGCATCGCCGTCAAGACCGTCGGCCGCCTGACCCTGCCGATCATCCGCGACCGCGTGCGCGAGATCGTCCTCGTCGACGAGCCGCAGATCGAGCGGGCGGTGCACGACTACGCCACGCTCCAGCGCAGCCTCGCCGAGGGCGCGGGCGCCGCCGGCCTCGCCGCGCTCCTCGCCCGCCCGGACCTGTTCGCCGGCCGCACCGTCGGGCTGGTGCTGTGCGGCGGCAACATCGACGCGCGGCTGCTCGCCTCCGTGATGGTGCGCGAATTGGAGCGCGCGGACCGGATCATCTCGTTCCGCATGACCGCGAGCGACCGGCCCGGCGTGCTCGGCCAGGTCGCGGGGCGCCTCGGCGACCTGGGTGCCAACATCCTGGAGGTCTCGCATGGCCGCCTGCATCTCGACGTGCCGGCCAAGAGCGTCTCGATCGACGTGACGATCGAGACCCGCGGGCCCGGCCACACCGCCGAGATCCTCCAGACCCTGCGCGAGGAGGGGCTGGAGCCGCGGCGGATCGGCCCGCTCGGGACCGCGGCGACGGGAGGCTGACCCGCCGCCGCGTCAGGCTCAGCGCGCCTGCTCGCGGGTGACCAGGGTGCGGCCGGGCGCGGCCTCCTGCTTGTCCTGATAGAGCGGCACCACCGCCCGCAGCCAGGCCCGGGTGTCGCGGCCGCCGTAGTTGCGGTCGATCAGGTCGCGGGTGACGTAGGCCTGAAGGTTCACCGGGCCGAAATTGTAGCCGATCAGCCCGCCGACCGCGATCTGCCCCTGCGGGCGGGACCCCGCCACGCCGGTCGGCAGGTCGGTGGAGGTGAAGGCGACGCCGCCGACCTGCCACTTGCCGAACTTCTTCGTCGCGGTCAGGTCGAGGTTCATGTAGTCGGGATAGACGACGCCCGACTTCGACGTGGTGTCGAGGAACTGGCCGTAGAACAGATGGCCGGTCAGGTTCCAGTCGTTGCCGACGTAGCTCAGCGCGAAACGGTGGGTCAGGGACGAGGTCTGGGTCGCGAAGCCCGTCTGGCTCGGCAGGTAGCCGCCGAGCAGGTAGCTGAAGCCGAAATCGTTGCCGAGGTCCCAGGCGAGCTGGGCGGCGAGCAGCGGCTGGCCGAGGCCGCTCTGCCAGTCGCTGTCCTGCGGCCTGACCGCCGAGTACGAGCCGGCGGCGAAGAGCTGCAGCCGCCCGCCGAGGATGTCCCAGGGCGTGGCCCAGGCCAGGGTCGTGGCATTGACGTTGAGCGGCGTCACCCCGGGGCCGGTGTCGCGGACGCCGAAATTCGTCGTGGTGATCCAGTACACGCCGTGCGGGATCTGCGCACCGACCGGCAGCCCGAGCGACTGGCCGGGCTGCGCCGCGGAGCCGGCGCGGGCGGGCTCGGCCGCCGCGACGAGGCCGGAGGTCGCAAGGACCGCCCCGCCCAGCGCGGCACGGGCCCGTTCCCATCCGCTCCGACGCGCTCTCCCGTTGGGGTCTGCTGCCACGGATCGTCCTCCCGTTCGTTTGATTCATCGACGAGCGACGGCGTGTTTTTCTGTCTGGCGTCGTGGCGCCGTCGCTGCTCCGTCCTGTCCCGGCGTCGCGCCGAGGCGGACCCGCCCCGGCCGGACGCGTCAGCGGCGCCCCGGCTGGACCGCCCAGCTCCGCATCCCCGGCGCCTGCAGCGCCGGCCCCGTCCCCGGCCGCTCGGCCACCATCGGGGCACCGAGGATCTGCCCCGTGCCGCGCATCTGGGAGTGGGACGAGCGCGGGTCGTGGTAGGGATGGTGGACGTAGCTGCTCATGTGGGCGCCGCCCGCCGGCATGCGCCCGCCCCCGCCGCCATCGGCCAGGGCCGCACCGGCGAGAAGGGGCACCGCCAGCGTGGCGGCGAGCGTCGAGAGGACGAACGTCTTCATGGGGCGATCCTCGATGCCGGAGCGGTTTCCCCCGTGGCAGGATATCCTGCCGCTGCTGGAAGCCGCCATCTGCGATATCGAGATCTTGTAAGAGGATATATTTTACTGATGTGCGTCCGCACACATCAGTAAAATTTCAAATTAATCCCTCGTCATTTACGACAATGTGCGCAGCGACACGCCGAGTGTCGCCGTCCGGGATTTTTTCGGGATGACGCGGCTGCGAGACCGCGCGCCACCGTCGCCCTTGAGACGGAGACGAGCCGCGCCCACCTTATCGCCAGGTGCAGAACGGAGACGGGTGCGATGGCGAATTCCTGGCAGACGGGCCCGCAAGGGGCGCCCTATGGCGGGCCCTACCAGGGCGCCTATCCGCCGGCCGGGCCGGGCTGGGGCGGGCCGCCGGTGCGGGTGGCGCACGGCTCGCTGTCGCGGCGCTTCATGGCCTACCTGCTCGACATCGTGTTCATCTTCGGCTTCAGCTGCCTGCTGTGGCTGGCGATCTCGTTCCTCGGGGTCATCACCTTCGGGGTGGCGTGGGTGCTCTACGCGATCCTGCCGGCGAGCGGCATCCTCTACAGCGCCATCACGGTCGGCGGGCCGCGCCAGAGCACGCTCGGCATGCGGATGCTCGGGTTGCGGGCGGTGCGGGCGACGACCGGCGGGCCGGTGGACTGGATCACCGCCTCGGTCCACGCGCTGCTGTTCTACCTCGCGCTGTCGACCTTCCTGCTCTGGCTCCTCGACATCGGCATCGGCGTGGTGCGGGCCGACCGGCGCATGGGCCACGACCTCGTCATCGACCTCGCGGTGGTGCGCGACATCTGAGGCTCCCACCGCCCGGAGGCTGCAACCTTCGGGCGCCTGCCGCGCTTAAATCCCGGGAATCGGCGCCGGCGCGCCACCCGCCTGTTGAGGCGGGCCGCGCCGGTGCTATCCTGGCCCTCCCGGCGGCGCAGATGCCGGCCCCTGCCTGCGAGCACGACGAAGCGTGACCAGCCATCCGCGGGACGCACCGCAGTTCTACCTCACGGCGCCCTCGCCCTGCCCCTACCTGCCGGGGCAGCAGGAGCGGAAGGTCTTTACGCATCTCGTCGGCCGGCGCGCCCGCGACCTCAACGAGATCCTGACGCAGGGGGGCTTCCGCCGCTCGCAGACCATCGCCTACCGGCCGGCCTGCGAGACCTGCCGCGCCTGCATCTCGGTGCGGGTGGTGGTGGACGACTTCCGGCCGAGCGACAGCCAGCGCCGGGTGCTGAAACGCAGCCGCGACCTCGTCGGCCAGGTCCAGCCCAACCGGCCGGCCTCGGAGCAGTACGCGCTGTTTCGCCGCTACCTCGACGCCCGCCACGGCGACGGCGGCATGGTCGACATGACCGTGCTCGACTACGCCATGATGATCGAGGACAGCCACGTCGACACCCACCTGGTGGTCTACCGCAAGCGTGGGCCCGACACCGCCATCAACGGCCGCGGCGTCGGCGGGCCGGTCGCGGTCTGCCTCACCGACGTGCTCTCCGACGGGCTGTCGATGGTCTATTCGTTCTACGATCCCCTCGAGGCCGAGCGCTCCCTCGGCACCTACATGATCCTCGACCACATCGAGCGCGCCCGCAGCCTTGGCCTGCCGTATCTCTATCTGGGCTACTGGGTCGAGGGCTCGCGCAAGATGCAGTACAAGGCCAAGTTCACCCCCCAGGAACGGCTGATGCCGAACGGCTGGGCCCGGGTCGAGGAGACCTGAGCGGCCCAGACCTGTCGCCGCCCGGCCACAGGACCAGGCCTTTTCTTTTTCGCCTTCGTAACCCGGCCGGACGAAGCTTGACCGGACGCACCCGGCCCTGCCCCATCTTCATGCCGAAGCGGTGCCGCGACGCCGCAGGCCCCGGGGGAGACGACGGATGGGCAAGGATTTCGGGCGGCTGCGCCGGACAGGTCTGATCGCCGCGTGGCTCGCCGGCACGGCGCTCGCGGGCGTCGAGGGCGCGGCCGCGCAGGGCGTGACCGGGCTCACGGTCTTCGGCGACAGCTACGCCGATACCGGCAACGTGGTGCGCCTCACCGGCCGGCCCCTCGGCTTTCCCTACGTGAACGGCCGCTACTCCAACGGCGCCAACTTCGTCGACGGGCTGCAGGCGATCTACGGCCTGCCGGATGCCGCGGTGACGAACTACGCCGTCGGCGGCGCCCAGACCGGCACCGGCAATGTCGGCTCGGCCCTGCTGCCCGGCCTCACCCAGGAGGTGGCGGCGTTCCTGGCCCGCGGCCAGCGCCTCGGCGCCGGCGACCTCGTCGCGATCAACATCGGCGGCAACGACGGCATCGGCGCGGCTTTGTCGGGGCTCACCGCCGCCCAGGCGCCGGTGCTCGGCCGGATCTCGGCGGCGAACGCCGTCGGCAATGTCGGGCAGATCGTCGGCGCCGGCGCGCAAACGATCGTGTTCAACGGCTTCACCACCCTGAACGGCCTGCCGCGGGTCGCCGCCTCCGGCAACGCCCCGGCGGCCGACCTCTTCGCCCGCACCTATTTCGACGGGCTGCAGGCCGGCCTCGCGCCGTATTCCGCCGCCGGCACCCGGATCTTCCTCCTCGACAACGGCCAGATCTTCCAGCGCATCATCGCCGATCCGGGCCGCTACGGCTTTGCCAACACCACCACGCCCTGCGCCCTCGCCGCCGCCTGCATCGGCGCTCCGAAGGCGGTGCAGAACACGTATCTCTCCCTCGACGGCGTCCATCTGACCGAGGGCGGCTACCTCGTCCTGTCGCGCTACATGGCGAACGCGCTCGCCGCGCCGAACGGCATCGCCGCCCAGGCCGAGCTCGGCCAGATCGGCACGACGAGCTTCGCCGGATCCCTGCTCCAGCGCCTCGACGCCTACCGGCTCTTCGCCCCCGCTCCCGGCGCGACGACCGGCGCGCTCGGCACCACCGGCGTCGCGCCGCTCGGCGCCCCGTCGAGCCCGCTGATCGTGTGGGGACAGGGCGGATACGCCGGGGGCAGCCGCGCCAGCCGCGGGTTCGCCACCGGCTACGATTACGACAGCCCGAGCGGCACGATCGGCCTCGAGGCCACGCCGATGCCGGGCGTGCGCTTCGGCTTCGCCTTCAACTACGCCAACCCGCACGCGTCCTTGCGGGGCGGCGCCGGCGCGATCGACGTCGACAGCTACGGCTTTGCCGCCTACGGCTCGTTCACCGGCACGAACCTCTTCGCCGACGCGGTGCTGGCCTATGGCCGCCACGACTACGCGGTCACCCGCCCCGGCGTGGTCGATCCGCTGAACGGCGCCACCAGTGGCGACAGCGTCGCGGTGGCGGCGAAGGCCGGCTACCTGTTCGACGCGTTCGGTCCCGTGCGCCTCGGCCCGATCGTCGGCCTGACCTACGCCACCACCCGGGTCGGCGCCTATACCGAGCGGGGCGACCCGGTGCTGACGCAGGCCGTCGGCGCCACCGGCCTCGAATCGCTCGTCGGCCGCGCCGGATTGCAGGTCCGCGCCGCGCCCTTCCCCCTCGTCGGCCTGCCGGTGCGCGCCTTCGTCAACGTCACCGCCGAGCACGAATTCCTGGATGGCGGCCGCACGCTGACGACCTCCTTCACCTCGACCCCGCTCCTGCCGATCCTCACCCCGCTCGGCCGCGGGGCGCGGGGCACCTATGGCCTCGTCGAGGCGGGTCTTGCCGCCGACGTGACGCCGGGCGTGAGCCTGACGCTCACCGGCGGCACCACCTTCGCCCGGACGGGTGGGGATGGGTATGCGGTGAATGGCGGGCTGACGATGCGGTTCTGAGGTGGCGCGGGCTGCGACCGGTCCGCACCACCGGTCACCTACTCGTCTGGGAAGTCGTTGAGGCGGCGGGTGAGGTCGTCCAGCATCCAGGCATCGACTGGCGCGAGACGGTTGGTTTCGTAGAGGTCGCGCACGATCTGAAGGGCGCGTTCGAGATAGGCGCGTTTTCCTGTCTTGACGACCTCCGACAAATTGACGTTGGAAACCACGAGGTCGCGCTGCCACTGAGTGTTGGCCGGATCGCGCTGAGCGAGGCTCCGGGCAATGTCCAGCCCCGCTTGGTGCGCCGCCAGGGCTCCGGCTCCATCACCCTGCGACACTAGAACGTCGCCGATCTTGTTGTGACTGACCGACAGATCGCGCTGCCACTCCGTGTTGGCCGGATCGCGTTGAGCGAGGCTCCGGGCAATGTCCTGTCCCGCTTGGTACGCCGCCAGGGCTCCGGCTCCATCACCTTGCGCCACCAGAACGTCGCCGATCTTACTGTGGCTGACCGATAGATCGCGCTGCCACTGAGTGTTGGCCGGATCACGCTGAGCGAGAGCGGTGCGGAGCGCGAGCGAAGCCTGGTACGCCGCCAGGGCTCCGGCTCCATCGCCCTGCGCCACCAGAACATTGCCGATACGATCGTGACTGACCGACAGGTCACGCTGCCACTCCGTGTTGGCCGGATCGCGCCGAGCGAGGCTCCGGGCAATGTCCAGCCCCGCTTGGTACGCCGCCAGGGCTCCGGCTCCATCACCCTGCGCCACCAGAACATTGCCGATACGATCGTGACTGGCCGACAGGTCGCGCTGCCACTCCGTGTTGGCCGGATCGCGCTGAGCGAGGCTCCGGGCAATGTCCAGCCCGGCTTGGTACGCCGCCAGGGCTCCGGCTCGATCACCCTGCACCACCAGAACGTCGCCGATCTTACTGTGACTGACCGACAGGTCGCGCTGCCACTCCGTGTTGGCCGGATCGCGCTGAGCGAGAGCGGTGCGGAGCGCGAGCGAAGCCTGGTACGCCGCCAGGGCTCCGGCTCCATCACCCTGCGCCACCAGAATGTCGCCGATCCGGTCGTGACTGACCGACAGGTCGCGCTGCCACTCCGTGTTGGCCGGATCGCGCTGAGCGAGAGCGGTGCGGAGCGCGAGCGAAGCCTGGTACGCCGCCAGGGCTCCGGCTCCATCGCCCTGCGCCACCAGAACGTCGCCGATCTTATTATGACTGACCGACAAATCGCGCTGCCACTCCGTGTTGGCCGGATCGCGCTGAGCGAGAACGGTGCGGAGCGCGAGCGAAGCCTGGTACGCCGCCAGAGCTTCGGCTCCATCACCCTGCGCCACCAGAACGTCGCCGATCCGCTCGTGACTGTTCGAGATATTGCGTTCGTCTTGATCCGCCATCGCTGCAGAACGAGCGCGGTGATAAGCTCCTAGCGCATCCTGGCTGTTTCCCAGCAAGATTTGGATATCGCCGATCTCGCCCCACAAAGCTGCATCGGAACCGCCAATCCGCGCGATTTCCTCAAGTATCGCCAACCTGCCGGTATGATCGGACAGGATGCGCTGCACCTCGGCCTGCTCCTTCAGGAGCGGAATCAGGCGCCGTGCATGCGCTTCGTTCTCCTCGGCGATGCGTGCGGTCAGGACGCTCAGGGCTTCGCTCGGCTTGAGATCCTGAACCAGGCTTCGCGACCGCTCGACGGTGGCAGCGATGTCGACATCGTTCGACGGGGCCGGCGGCTTTCGGCCATGGGCCCGGGACACCTTGATGTACTCCCGCAGCAGCCTCGGAATGTCGGCGACCGCCATATTCTGAGCTCCAAGTCTTTCGAGAATGGTCTTTCGAGAATGTGCTGCAAATCGGCAAACGGAATATGATTCTCCCTCGCGACCGGAAGGGCCTGGAACGCGATGAGATGCTCCCGGACGACCGTACCGGGCACCACGTAGGCTTCCCGGAGATGGGTCTCGCCGACATTCCCCTGGAAGGTCGCGAGGCTGAGGACGCCGGCGAGCTGCTGGCCCCTGGTCAGGAAGACGGGTGAGCCGCTGGAGCCGCGATTCGGCCATTAGCCGGCGGAATTCGCGCCGGTGAACTGGCGCAGTCCATCCGCACCGATCATCTCGGCGAGCTTCCCGATGATCTCGACCTGGAACGGGCCGCCCGGACGCCCGGGATCGACCAACCCGGCCAAGGCCTGTGCCTCCCCCGTCTCCCTGGCCGTGTCGGCGGCGGCCTGCAAGGCAACGATGTCGGGCGGGACCGCACTGGGCGACAGGAGCACCAGGTCCGGCGCAGGTCCCCGGCCGAGATCACAGTCGCTCAAGAGCGATCCGACGATGGCCGACGCGGCGGGATCGCGATGATAAGGAAAGATGATCTCGACCTGCGTCTCAGTGCCTCCGTCTTTTGCCGTCGCCGTCGTCCAGACATGACGGCATGTCGCGACGTAGCCACCCTCGATGAACGCGCCGCAGCCGACGAAAGTGCGGCGCGGATGGGTCGCGTAGATGTGGACGAGGCTCTTCTGAATCATCGAGCGGCGGAGATCCAGATCATGACGGCCCGGATGATAGTCGAATTGCCGGACGGGCACCAAGTCCTGATCGGCGCGCCAGAGGGCGGGGCGATGGGGAAAATCGGCATCGCCGACGACGTCGCGCGCAAGACCAAGGACAGTTCAAGACGGCGCTCGGCTCGCTCGCCGGCCTGGTGAAGGCGATGGAGGAGACGGTCGGCGCCCTGCCGAACCGGCCGGACGGGATCAAGATGGAGTTCGGCGCCTCGCTCACCGGCGAGTGCGACCTGTGGATCGTCTCGGGCGACACCGAGGCCGAGTTAGAGGTCACGCTGACCTGGGGAAACGGCAAATAGCCGGGGCAAGTCGCCGGGACGAGGGAAAGGCATGCACCGGTGGGCGGCGCGGGCCACCGCCCTCCCCTTCCTTGCCTTCTCGACCCGCTTCCCCTAGCCGTCGCGGCATCACCCCCCGCCCCGACGAGCAGGAGCCCCGACGATGATCCCCCGCTACAGCCGGCCCGAGATGACGGCGATCTGGTCGCCGGAGACGCGTTTCCGGATCTGGTTCGAGATCGAGGCCCATGCCACGACCGCGCTCGCCGAACTCGGCGTCGTGCCGAAGGAGGCCGCCGCGACGGTGTGGGAGAAGGGCCGCGACGCGGTGTTCGACGTCGCGCGCATCGACGAGATCGAGCGCGTCACCAAGCACGACGTGATCGCGTTCCTGACCCATCTCGCCGAGATCGTCGGGCCAGAGGCGCGCTTCGTCCACCAGGGCATGACCTCGTCGGACGTGCTCGATACCTGCCTCAACGTGCAGCTCGCCCGCGCCGCCGACTTGCTCATTGCCGACATCGACGGGCTCTTGGCCGCGCTCAAGCGCCGGGCCTTCGAGCACAAGCTCACCCCGACCATCGGCCGCTCGCACGGCATCCACGCCGAGCCGGTCACCTTCGGGCTCAAACTCGCCCAGGCCTATGCCGAGTTCGAGCGGGCGCGCGCCCGTCTCGTCGCGGCCCGCGCCGAGATCGCCACCTGCGCCATCTCGGGGGCGGTCGGCACCTTCGCCAATATCGACCCGCGGGTGGAAGAGTACGTCGCCGCCCAGATGGGCCTCACGGTCGAGCCGGTCTCGACCCAGGTCATCCCGCGCGACCGCCACGCGATGTTCTTCGCGGTGCTCGGCGTCGTCGCCTCGTCGATCGAGCGGCTGTCGATCGAGGTGCGCCACCTCCAGCGCACCGAGGTGTTGGAGGCGGAAGAGTACTTCTCCGAGGGCCAGAAGGGCTCCTCGGCGATGCCGCACAAGCGCAACCCGGTGCTGACCGAGAACCTGACTGGCCTCGCCCGCATGGTCCGGTCCTACGCGCTGCCGGCGATGGAGAACGTGGCGCTCTGGCACGAGCGCGACATCTCGCATTCCTCGGTCGAGCGGATGATCGGCCCGGACGCCACCGTGACCCTCGATTTCGCGCTCGCCCGCCTCACCGGCGTGGTCGACAAGCTGCTGGTCTATCCCGAGCAGATGCAGCGCAACCTCGACCGGCTCGGCGGCCTCGTCCACTCGCAGCGGGTGCTCCTGGCGCTCACGCAAGCCGGCGTGTCGCGCGAGGACGCCTATCGGCTGGTCCAGCGCAACGCGATGCCGGTCTGGCGCGGCGAGGGCGACTTCCTCACCCTGCTCCAGGCCGACAAGGAAGTCACCGCGGCGCTCAAGCCCGAGGCGATCGCCGAGTGCTTCGACCTCGGCTACCACCTCAAGCACGTCGACACGATCTTCCGGCGGGTGTTTGGGTCGGCAGAGTAAGATGAAAGGCCGGGCGCCGCGCGGCGCCCGGCCGCATGAGACTCTCGTTTATCGAAGAAATATCATATAATATTTTTATCATAAATATTTTTAACTAAGCGATATCTGATGATGCCGCACGTGATGGCGATCGATCGCCCATAGATAGAGGCGACATCACCGTAAGCCATGAACCGTCCGTGGAGTCGCGCCCCTGTATCGAATATGATACACTCGTCGCGTGAAACCGATTTCCTTCCTCGGCGACAGCCGCAGCGTCCTGCAGCACTTTCCCGATGCGGCGCGTTATCAGGCCGGGGTCGAGCTGCGGGCCGTCCAGACGGACCTGGAGCCGAGCGACTGGAAGCCGATGAAGACGGTCGGCCCGGGAGTGAGGGAGATCCGCATCCGGGAAAGGTCCGGCGCATTCAGAATCATCTACCTGGCGACGCTGCCGGATCGCGTCTTGGTGCTGCACGCTTTCCAGAAGAAGACGCAGCAGACGGCCCGGACCGATATCGAACTTGCGGCCAAACGACTTAGGGATTGGCAGGCACGACATGACGACTGAGACCTTCGCCAACGTCTTCGACGCCCTGACCGACGATCCGGCGGCAGCCGCCAACATGACGGCGCGGGCGGACCTGCTGCTCCAGATCCGCGAGCGGATCCGGAGCTGGGACCTGCCTCAGGAGCAGGCGGCGGCCCGCCTGGGCCTGACGCGCCCGCGGCTCAACGACATGATGCGCGGCAAGCTCGACAAGTTCTCGCTCGACGCCCTCGTCAACATCGCCACCGCCGCCGGCTTCGTCCTGCGCATCCACCTGGAGGATGCCGCCTGAGGCTGAAAGGGTCAGACCCGCGCCCGCGGGTCGTGCCGCCCCAGGCGCTCCAGCAAGAAGTCCACCTCGGCGCGGGCCGCCGCCGACAGGCCGCCGGCGGGCTTGCGCTGGGCGTCCGAAGCGAGGATGCCCCGGCGCATCAGCACGTATTTGCGCACCGCGAGGCCGACGCCGGGCTGCTGCTCGTAGCGCAGGAGCGGCAGGTGGGCGTCGAAGATGTCGTGCGCCTGCGCCCGCTCGCCGGCCGCCGAGAGGCGGACGACATCCACCAGCATCTCCGGGAAGGCGTAGCCGGTATTGGCCCCGTCGGCGCCGCGCTCGCACTCGAAGTCGAGGAAGAGGCCGCCATTGCCGCACAGGATCGAGATCGGCCGCATCGACCCGTCGCGCTGGAAGGCGCGCAGCGCGGAGATCTTCTCGAGGCCCGGCCAGTCCTCGTGCTTGAGCATCACGCAATTGGCGTTGTCGGCGACGATGCGGCGGATCACGCCCGGCGTCATCACCACGCTCAGGGTCAGCGGGTAGTCCTGGATCACGAACGGCACGTCCGGCCCGATCACCTCGGCGGCCTGGGCGTAGTAGCCGACGATCTGGTCGTCGGTGCGCAAGGACGGCGGCGGCGCGATCATCACGCCGGCTGCGCCCGCCTCCATGACGGCGCGGGTGAGCGAGCCCATGGCGGCGAAGCCCGGGGCCGAGACGCCGATGATGACGGGAAGCCTGGTGCGCCGGATCACCCGGGAGGCGACCGCGATCGCCTCGGCGCCGTCGAGCTTGGGCGCCTCGCCCATCATGCCGAGCACGGTGAGGCCGGTCGCGCCGATCTCGCCGTAGAAATCGGTCATCCGGTCGATCGAGGCCTCGTCGATGCGGCCGTCCGGGTGGAACGGGGTCGGGGCGATGGGGAAGACGCCCTTCGCGTCGGGGGTGAGCCGCATGTCGTGTCCTCTCCGTGTCGGCGAACGATAGGTCGCGCGCGCAACGGAGCGCAACCGCCCCGCGCGCCGGGGGCCCGCCTGATTCGCGCAGGGCGGGGCGGCCGGAATCGCGCTTGCCGCCGGGCGCCGCGTGGTGCTTGAAGGGCGACTTGTTCGTGTATGGCCGCGCCGCCGGCCCCGCGAGAGGAAGACCCGCCATGTCCCGCATCGTCTACGTCAACGGCCGCTTCGTGCCCTTCGAGGAGGCGACGATCCCGATCATGGACCGCGGGTTCCTGTTCGCCGACGGGATCTACGAGGTGAGCGCGGTGCTCGACGGGCGCCTCGTCGACAACGAGGCCCATCTCGCGCGCCTCGACCGGTCGCTCTCCGAGATCGGCATCCGCAACCCCCACAGCATCGCCGAGTGGACGAGGCTCGAGGAGGAGCTGGTCGCCCGCAACGGCCTCGAGGAAGGCCTCGTCTACATGGAGGTGACCCGCGGCGTCGCCGAGCGCGACTTCGCCTTCCCGCCCGAGGGCACGCCGCCGACCGTGGTGATGTTCACGCAAGCCAAGACCGTCTCGGCCAACCCGCTGGCCGAGCGCGGCGCGAAGGTCATCACCGTCGAGGACCTGCGCTGGAAGCGCCGGGACATCAAGTCGGTGGCCCTGCTCGCGCAGGTGCTGGCCAAGCAGCAGGCCGCCGCCGCCGGCGTCGCCGAGGCCTGGATGCACGAGGACGGCTTCGTGACCGAGGGCGGCTCCTCCACCGCCTTCATCATCACCGAGGACAACCGTATCGTCACCCGCCCGCTCTCGACGGCCCTGCTCCCCGGCATCACCCGCCGCGCGGTGATGCGGCTCGCCGAGGAGAACGGGCTCACGGTCGAGGAGCGCGCCTTCACGGTCGCGGAGGCGGAGGCCGCCGCCGAGGCGTTCTTCACCTCGGCCTCGGCCTTCGTGATGCCGGTGATCGAGATCGACGGGAAGCGGGTCGGCGGCGGCCAGCCCGGCCCGATGACCCGGCGCCTGCGCGACCTCTACCTGGAGATGGCCAGGGCCGGCTGACGGCAAGGACGGCTGCGCGTCGTTCCGCCTGCCGCGGACGGCCGGCTCGCTCGCGGATTGCCCCGGAAAGTCCCGGGCATGTCCGCGGCGACCGACGGAGACCGCGACGCGCTCGTATCGGGCGCCGATACGTCTCGCTTGATCAGACCGTATCGGCGTGCGATACCAAATGCCGATGAGGGGGCCGCCTCGTGATCCGCAGCTTCGCCGATGACCGGACCCGCCACGTCTTCGAGGGACGGCATCCGAAGGGTATCCCGGCCGACATTCTCAAGACGGCCCGGCGCAAGCTCGACTATCTGGACGCGGCAACCTCCCTCGACGCCCTGAAGGTTCCGCCGGGCAACAAGCTGCATCCGCTGCTCCGCACGAGCGCCGGGCAACACGCCATCCGGATCAACGATCAGTTCCGCGTGTGCTTTCGCTGGACGGAAATCGGACCGGAGGACGTGGAGATCGTCGACTATCACTGATGACCACCGTTCCGGGCAGCGCCCTGCTCCGTGGGAGACGACCGGCATGAGCACCGAGTACGAGAGCGATACCGTCCTGCCGCCGATGCACCCGGGCGAGGTGCTGCGGGAAGAGTTCATGGTTCCGCTGAACCTGACGGCCTACGCCATCGCGAAGGCGTGTCGCGTGCCGCGGACGCGGATCGAGCGCATCGCCCGCGAGGAGATCGGCATCACCGCCGATACCGCCCTGCGGCTCGGACGCTATTTCGGAATGGACCCGCAGGTCTGGGTGAACCTCCAGAGCCGTTTCGACCTGCTGACCGCCCGCGCGGCGATCGGTGCGGCGATGGACGACATCCGCCCCCTGCAGCGAGAGGCGGCCTAAGCGCGGCCGGAACCCTCGGGAGCCGGCCCGGTTTCCTTCGGGAGACTCCACTTGCAGGAGAAACCCGATGTCCAAGCTGATGCGCGGCGGGCTCGCCGCGCTGGCGATCGTCGCCGGCGCCACCGCCGCCCTCGCCCAGTCGCCCGAGGTACCCCTGAAGGGGCGCGACCGCGATCCGAACCTGCCGCCCCTGAACCAGACCATCCCCGAGAAGGTCCGGCCCGGCGATGCGACCTCGAACGCCGACAAGTCCGACACCACTGGCTCGACGCTGAGCGACAAGCTCCAGCGCTCCGACGGCGTGATCAAGCCGCCGGCCACCGGCACGCCCGACATGGCGGTGAGGCCGCCGGATCCGACCCCGAACTCGACCCCGGTGATCAAGCCCGGCGAGCTGCCGGGCCAGGGTCCCGGCACCGAGGCGAAGTAGGCCCCTGTCCCCGCGCGCCTGACGCATCTCCCGGGCCCAGCTTGATTTCCCGGCCCGGATCGCCGAAGAGCGCATACGCGTGACACCATTCGCAGCCGATCAGCCCCGCGCCTCGTGCGCCGGGGCTTTTCGCGCGGCGGGCAGGGACGGGTAGTAGTGATATGGCGAACGTCGTCGTCGTGGGCGCCCAGTGGGGCGACGAGGGCAAGGGCAAGATCGTCGACTGGCTCTCCGAGCAGGCCGATGTCGTGGTGCGCTTCCAGGGCGGGCACAATGCCGGCCACACCCTCGTCATCGACGGCGTGACCTACAAGCTGTCGCTCCTGCCCTCGGGCGTGGTGCGCGGCGGCACCCTGTCGGTCATCGGCAACGGCGTGGTGGTCGATCCCTGGCACCTCGTGGAGGAAATCGCCCGGATCGGCCAGCAGGGCGTGACCATCACCCCCGAGAACCT
Organism: Methylobacterium indicum; assembly: GCF_001043895.1. Taxonomy (GTDB): domain Bacteria; phylum Pseudomonadota; class Alphaproteobacteria; order Rhizobiales; family Beijerinckiaceae; genus Methylobacterium; species Methylobacterium indicum. The sequence goes on along the minus strand of NZ_JTHF01000329.1, from coordinate 897 downwards.
GCGCATCGCCGACAACGCGACGCTGATCCTGCCGCTGCACCGCGAGCTCGACCACTTCCGCGAGACCTCGAACGCGGTGCTCAAGATCGGCACCACCAAGCGCGGCATCGGCCCGGCCTACGAGGACAAGGTCGGCCGCCGGGCGATCCGCGTCGTCGACCTCGCCGATGCCGAGATGCTCGATGCCAAGATCTCGCGGCTGCTCGCCCACCACAACGCCCTGCGCCGGGGGCTGGGCATCGACGAGATCGACGGCGCGGCGCTGAAGGCCGAGCTGCTCGCCATCGCCCCCAAGATCCTGCCCTTCGCCGACACGGTGTGGTCGCTCCTCGACGACGCCCGCCGCTCGGGCAAGCGCATCCTGTTCGAGGGCGCGCAGGGCGCCCTTCTCGACGTCGACCACGGCACCTACCCGTACGTGACCTCGTCCAACATCGTGGCCGCGCAGGCGGCGACGGGGTCGGGCCTCGGCCCGGGCGCGATCGGCTACGTGCTCGGCATCGTCAAGGCCTACACCACCCGGGTCGGCGAGGGGCCGTTCCCGACCGAGCTCACCGACGCGATCGGCGAGCGGATCGGCGAGCGCGGCCGCGAGTTCGGCGTCGTGACCGGCCGCAAGCGCCGCTGCGGCTGGTTCGACGCCGCCCTGGTGCGCCAGACCGTGCGGACCTCGGGGATCGACGGCATCGCGCTCACGAAGCTCGACATCCTGGACGGCTTCGAGACGATCCAGATCTGCACCGGCTACCGCCTCGACGGCCGCGAGATCGACCACCTGCCGGCGAGCCAGGCCGACCAGGCCCGGGTCGAGCCGATCTACGAGGCCTTCGAGGGCTGGAGCGAGACCACCGCGGGCGGACGCTCCTGGGCCGACCTGCCGGCCCAGGAGCGTCCGCC